>CAJOMP010000037.1 GCA_905235785.1 uncultured Clostridia bacterium
CCGCATATCCCGCACCCGTTTTATACGCGCATAGCGCTGCGCGAGATAGCATTACGCTTCCGGAATATGTTTTGCTTCCGCCGCAAACCGCAACCTTGCCGGAAACACCTTTATTGATATTTCGCGGCAATTTCGGGAACAAAGCGGCGGCGTCTTTATCCGTTATCCGATTCGCGCAATCTTCCGTCCAGACGCTTATGCCGATATCTTTTGCAACTACTTTGCCTGAATAGTCTATGCCGTCGTTTAAAAAATGACCGAGTTTATATTCCTGAATAGCAACGGTCAGATTTGCCTTTACCGCAACGCCCATAACTTTACCGTTATCGCCGTTTATCCCGCTCGGAATATCGCACGAAACGACAAAAGCGCCGCTTTCGTTGATTTTTTCTATCGCGGTTTTATACCTGCCCGTTACTTCTTTATTTAATCCCGTGCCGAAAAGGCAATCGACGATTATATCGAATTTCTTTTCGAAAATCTTGAAAAACCCGACTTCCGCGCTGAAAGTCGAAACGGTAAAACCGTGTATCTTTGAAAGGCGTTCGGCAACAACTTTTCCGTCTTTGCCGTTGTTCCCCTTTCCCATGCAGACCAAAACCCTTCCGCCTTTAAAACGTTTGGCTATTTCTTCCGCAACCGCCGCGCCGGCGCGCCCGACTAAAATATCGGACGACACCCCGAGCATGTTTATCGTATACTCGTCCGAAGCGCGCATTTCGGCGACCGATAATATTCTCTCCATATACTTCTAATCTTCCTTAAACGGCGCGATTGCGTAATCCGCCTGTTCGTAAGAAAACCCCTTTCCGATAAGATATTTATACGCTTTAAGTACGTTCTCTTTTGTCTTTTCTTTGTGCCGAAGATACTTCTCGCAAAGTATGCGGGCGTTTTCCGTATCGTCGGTTTCAGCAGTTTCGTAAGCCGATTCGATATCTTCTTTACGCACGCCTTTCATCATAAGTTTGTATTCGATAAGCCGTTTGCCCTGCGTTTTTGAAGTGCTTTCTATAAATCGTTTAGAATACTCTTTATCGTCTATATACCCGTACTCTTTAAGTTTATCTACCGTTTGCCAAACGACTTCTTCGGAATACCCCTTTTTTATAAGGTAATCTTTTACCTGTCGCTTGGTTTTAAGTGTTTTAAGCGCATAGTCCGCCGCTTTTTGCAAGGCTTTCTCACGTTCCGTTTCCGCGAGAATTTCATTAAGTTTTTCCGTGTCGACGCTGTCGCCCGCTTTAAGCCGTAATTTCAAAACCGTTTCGAGAGAAACGCCGGCAAAAAATTCTCCGTCAACAAACAGATTAACGCGCTCTTTATTCTTTTCCTGCGCGGTTATCGCCGTAATTTTTTGCATATTTGCACCTGAAATATTAAGACTTACTTAAAACGCGAAAAACCCTTTCCCGTCGTCTGAAATTTGTACGTCTTTGCCCAAAATATCGGAAATTTTCTTGACCTTGCAAGTTTCGCCCGAAATCGTGGGGTTAATTGCTATTTTCACTTTAACGACTTCGCCGAATTCGGTAGATACTATTCCCCCGCCGATTACAGGCTCGATTTTTTTATATCCGCTGTAAGTAAGCGTCAACGTATAAAACTCCGCTTCGGAAAACTCTTTGATATCCGCCGCGTCGAGCGCGGAAGAACACACGCCGCCGTACGCTCTCGAAAGTCCGCCCGTGCCGAGTTTTACCCCGCCGAAATATCGGACTACAACCGCGACGGTTTTATACGCGCCCCGATTTTTCAGAACGTTAAGTATCGGAAGCCCCGCCGTGCCGTGAGGTTCGCCGTCGTCGGATAACTTTTGGTTAAGCCCTTTTTCGTCGGCTATATACGCATAACAATAATGAGTTGCCATCGGATATTTTATACGCGCGGCGGATATGAATTCCTTTGCGTCCGCTTCGGTTTCAATCCCTTTTATAAGACAGATAAATTTAGAACGTTCGACGACGAGAGTGTATTCGGTTTCGCGGGTTACGGTTTTATAACCGCTCATTTTAACACTATTTTAACGTGCGCTTTCTTGCCCTTATGAAGAATAAACTCGCCCGCCGCCTTTATACTTGCGGGAATTTCTGCGAACGGATCTACGATTTTATCGTCGTTTACCGAAACTCCGCCGCCTTCTATCAACCGCTTGGCTTCGCCCTTGGATTTTGCAAGGTTCGCGCTGACGATAACGTCGCTTATATACGCCGTGTCTTTATCGACGTTTACCGTAGGCATATCGTCCGCATTGCCGCCGCCGAACGCCGCTTTTGCCTGTTTTTCCGTCGCGCGCGCCTTTTCTTCGCCGTGCACGAGTTTGGTAACTTCATAGGCAAGCCTTTCTTTTGCGGCGTTCATACGCTCGTCGTTATATTTTGTCAGTTCTTTGATTTCTTCTAAATCCATAAAGGTCAGAAGGCGCATACATTCTTCCACCTTAACGTCTTCGACGTTGCGGAAATACTGGTAAAAATCGTAAACCGAACACTTGTTTTCATCAAGCCATAACGCGCCTTTTTGGGTTTTACCCATCTTTTTGCCTTCACTATTTAAAAGCAGAGTGCAAGTTAAACAAAACGCGCTCTTTTGCTCTTTACGGCGTATTAAATCCACGCCGGCAAGCATATTAGACCACTGGTCGTCGCCGCCGACTTCTAACATACAGCCGTACTTTTGATTGAGATACAAAAAGTCGTAGCCCTGCATAAGCATATAGTTAAATTCAAGAAAGGTTAGCCCCTTTTCCATACGTTGCTTAAAGCATTCTGCGGTGAGCATCTTATTTACCGAAAAATACACGCCTATATCGCGTAGAAAATCTACGTAATTAAGATTTAACAGCCAGTCGGCATTATTAGCGCAAATCGCCGCGTTTTCACCTTCAAAACTTATAAATCTCGACATCTGCTTTTTAAAGCACTCTATATTGTGCGCGATAGTTTCTTTCGTCAGCATTTGCCGCATGTCGCTCCTGCCCGAAGGGTCGCCGATCATTCCCGTTCCGCCGCCGAAAAGCGCGATAGGCTTATGTCCGTATTTTTGCATCCAGGACATTGCCATTATCGGAATATAGTGCCCGATATGCAAACTGTCCGCCGTAGGATCGAATCCGATATAAAACGGCACGGATTCTTCTCCGAGTTTTTTGATAAGTTCGTCTTCGTAAACGGTCTGTTTTATAAAACCGCGCTCTTTAAGTACGTCGAATACGTTTTTCATTTACTTATTCCTTTGCTTTACGCTTTGATTTCCTTTATTTCAAACGAATCGCGGATAAGGCGCTTGCCTTCCGCAAGATTTTTAACGTCCCCCGTTGCCACCATTTGCGCCACAAGATTGCCGATCGCGGTCGCTTCGACAGGTCCCGCAACTACAGTTCTATTAGTAACTTTTGCCGTAAGGTCGTTCATTAAAACGTTTTGGCAGCCGCCGCCGACGATGTTTATTTTATCGAATTTCGTTTTAGTTATTTCTTCTATCTGTTCAACGGCTTTTTTATAACTTTCGGCAAGGCTTGCGTACACACACATTGCGATTTCACCTACGGTTTCGGGAACTTTTTGCCCCGTCTTTTTACAATAATCTTTTACCGCGGTTATCATACTGTCCGGCGCAAAGAAAGAAAGGTCGTTTACGTCAACGCGACTTTTGAAGTTCTCCGCTTCTTTTGCAAGCGCGACAAAGTCGGTAAAACTGTACTTGTCGTCAAGTTCCTTCTTTATGCATTGTATCATCCACATGCCCATTATATTTTTCAAAAATCTGACGGTCTTATTAAAGCCGCCTTCGTTGGTAAATCCGCAGTTTTTAGCGCTCTCGCTCGTGTTTTCCTTTTGAGTTTCGATGCCGATCAAAGACCACGTGCCGCTCGATATGTAAAGCGGGTCGTTTTCCGAAGGTACGGCCATAACCGCGCTTGCAGTGTCATGCGTTGCCGGAAGATAAACACAGGCGTCAAAGCCGACTTGATCCGCGATTTCGGGACGCAAATTTCCCACCTTATCGCACGGATACGAAAGCGGACGGAACAATTTTTTCGGATACCCGAGTTTTTCAATGATTTCATAATCCCAGTCGCGATTCTTTGCATTTAAAAGACCCGTTGTCGACGCGTTGGTGTATTCGTTCTTTTTGACGCCCGTAAGCAAAAAATGCAGATAATCCGGCATCATCAAAAACGTTTCCGCCTTTTCGAGTTTGCCCGATTTTTTATCGCAATACAGTTGGAAAACAGTATTGAAAACCTGTTCTTTTATCCCCGTGCGGCCATAAAGTTCGCTTTCGCTTTCTATCGAGTATACTTCTTTCATAACCGAAAGCGTACGTTCGTCGCGATAAGAATATATTTCGCCGATAAGGCGATCGTCTTTATCCAAAAGCGCGTAATCCACGCCCCAAGTGTCAATGCCGATACTTTCCGGAATCTTACCGATTTCTTTGCATTTTTTTAAGCCTTCGATTATGCTGTCGTAAAGTGCTTTATCGTCCCAGATAAGTTTGTCGCCATGTTTTTTCGCCCCGTTTTTAAAACGGTAAACTTCTTCGAGAACGAGTTTGCCGTTACATAGCGAACCGAGAATATGCCTCCCGCTTGACGCGCCGATATCTATGGCTAAAAAGTACTTTTCCATACAGTACACCCCTTTTTGTGTATTATGTATTGATTATACTACTAAATATAGTATACTGTCAATTATTTAAAATAAAAAAACGCTCGGCAAAGCCGAACGCTATCCACAAGCGTTTCAAACCGTAAACATATGCTTTACAACCTTTTACACTATAAGTTGCAAGCGCTTATTTGCGCTCGCTTTTTCTCATACCCAAAAGCGAAAAAATTATTAACCCGAGATTTGCGCCGACAACGACGCCTATACAAAAGCCTATTATCATATTAAACGTTTTCCCTTTTTTATTATATTTTATTCAAAATCAAATAAAAAAGTTTACGTTTTTATATTATGTCTGACATAAACCTTATAAAAATCGCATTATTTTATCTGTATTATTGATTTTCCGGTAAAGTTGAAAACGATTTTATTCTCTCTGCGGAAAGCGCTATCGAAACAGAAAACACAGAACCGTTTTTAACCACTTCAACCAGCGGATAACCTTTATAATCGAAATAGTCTTTAAGCACCCTGTCTATATCGCCTGTTATCAGGTCGATAAAGTCGCCGCTGTTTTTAAGCCTGTCGCTGTTTATAAGATTTTCCATCCTTATAATGCTATTTGTTTTGCTCTTCATACGCTACGCTTTATACTCCTTCTGATACTACCGAAAAATCCCGCGTATTTTTTTGTCGGGTCGAAAATTTTTCCTACGCCTTTATGTATTTTAAGCGCGAGCATTTTATACGCCTTAAACGCGTCGGACATTTTAGGCAGATTAGCGCCCGATAAAAACACGGCGTCTTCTTCGGGAATAACGCCGATAAGGTCGGTTTTAAGCAATTCTTCTATATCTCGCGGGAGCAACATTTTATCACTCATTATAAGGTCGCCCCTGACCCTGTTCACAACAAGCCCCACGTTTTGCAGTTTATAACTTTTAAGAACGGTTACAGTTTTATCCGCGTCGCGCAAACTGGTAAGCGCCGGCGTTGCCACAACTATCGCTTCTTCCGCGCAAGCGACGGCGCGGTGAAATCCTACGTCGAGCCCTGCGGGACAATCGATAAGCACGTAATCGAAAATCGGAGAAAGGCTTTCGATTATCAGTTTAAGTTGCTGACCCGAAACGGACGACATCGGGCTCTGTCCGCATGACGGCAACACGAACAGATTTTTTTTACCGCTCGCCTGCACAAGCGCTTGCTTTGCTCGACATCTGCCGGAAAGCACATCCGACACGTCGTATACGATTTTATTTTCCACACCCATAACGACGTCTAAATTGTTTAGTCCGAAATCCACGTCGACCATCACGACTCTTGCGCCGAGTGAAGATAAAAAAACGCCGAGATTAGCGGTAACGGTGGTTTTACCGACGCCGCCTTTGCCCGAAGTTATAACTATTTTCCTTGCCACTTATTACTCCTTTTTATCTATTGTAAACAATAAAAAACCGCGCATTTTGCTTGTTTTGCAAAAAAAGCGCGGTTTTTTGTCGCTTAACTTCTATGTTTTAATTATTCGGTTTTAAGAGTGATTTTTTTAAGCAGTTCGTCGTTTCCTAAAACGATGCCGCCGCCCAAAGCAACGTTCATAAGCCCGTTCTCGGCAACGTTTATTTTCATACCGAATTTATCGGAATAATATTTTTCCAGCCCATAGACAGCCGACGCGCCGCCCGAAACATAAATGCCTTCGTGCCTTATTTCCGCGGAAACTTCCGGCGGAAGTTTTTTTAAAAGTTCCATCGCAAGTTCAGCGATTTTATCGTAATAACAGGAAACGGTTTTGACCAAGTCCATCGCTCTTACCGAAACGGAACGCGGAGTACCGCTTTCGATATCTCTGCCGTTTACGACGGTAGTAAGTCCGTCGTCTTTTTCCAGACTCGCTATCTCTTTTTTTAGTTTTTCCGCCGTCTGCAAGCCTATTTGCAAGCCGTATTCTTCCGCAACAAAGTCTATAATGTCGGCGCTTATCTTATTGCCGCCGAAATTTACGGAAATGCCCGCTATAATTCCGTCGAGAGTTACCGCCGCAATGTTCGTCGTACCGCCGGACATATCAATCAAAAAACACGGCGAAGCGTCAGACAGCGGGATTCTCTGCCCTAAAGCGGCGAGAACAGGACTTTCGACGAATAAACACTTTTTCGCGCCGCACGATTTAGCAACGTTTTTGTATTTTGCCGCCATTTCCGCCGTCGTGCCGCACGGAACGGAAAAAAGCACGGAAAACGACGTGAATTTTTCAGGCTTAACCTTTTTTATAAAACCGTTAAGAACGCCCGTCGCTACGCGCTCGTTTACAATTTCGCCTTCAAACACGGGGAAAACGATTTTCGTATTCTTGGACGTTTTACCGACAAGCCTGTACGCTTCTTGCCCTATCGCTTTTATTTCGCCTTTCTCGCCTTCTTCCACCGCGGCGACCGTCGGTTCGGACAGAACCAGTCCGCTACCGAGTTTATATATATTAGTATACGCGCTGTCGAAGTCAATAGCAAATTTTATCATCGGCTTTTCCCCTTTCCGAAAACGAACGCCGTGTTGTCACAGCGTCCGCATTTTTCGGCAAATTAAAGAATTTCCAAATTCTTCTTAAATATTTTTCTGAAATCCGACCCTATCTCCATTGCGGAAGAAAGTTCGAGCGTCGCGTCGCCGTCGAGTTCGGTTTTCATTATTACCGAATCGCCGAGTATGTCGCAATTGACGCCTTTAACGAGAGAAGAATAACTCCTGTCGAATGCGTTTGCTATCCGTAAAATCACGCCCATTTTCCGCACTGCGTCAACGTCTTCGTCCGTCAGAAGGTCGCGGTATCTGTTCCATTCCTGCGCGTTGATGTCGTCTATCCCCGTGCTCGCCGCAACGAACGACGCCATAACAAGGTCTCTATGGCTCGCGCCGCATATGTTAGAATTCAGAATTATATAAGCGCTGTGTTTTTCGTAATTGTAAAATCCGACTCTTCTTCCCGTTTCGTACAGATAAGACGCTATTTTCAGTATCCTTATATATTGCCGCGGGAATTTATGCAAAACGCGGAGTTGTTTGAAAAGTTGTATTGCCAAAAAAGTCGTCTGCTCGGTATGCGCGCGGTCGCAACCGTAAAACTCGATAATAGTGTTAAGACTGTGAGCAAGCACGTCCGAAACAGGTTTATCGAGAGTGATAGGCATCGCGTAATTAAACAATATTCCCGTGCGAAGCCCGCTACCGCTTATAACGATATCGCCGAGATTCATATACGTCTTAAACGATTTTATAGCCGCAAGCGCCGCGGGCAATATGTCCGCCCTGCCGCTCGACAAACCTTTAATCTTTTTCTTTCTGTCGAGATCGAGTGTTTTCAGCAAATCGTAAACGTGATCGAAATCCGCGTCCTGCACGATATAATTATGTATTGCCCTTAACGGATACTTTTTCATTATCTTCGTCATACGGCAAAGATTTCTGAACGAACCGCCGACACCTATAAGTTGCGTTTCGGGATCAACGTTTTTAAGCCACTCTATCTTTGACAACTGTTCGGTGAAAAAGTTTTCCACCTTTTTCGCCTGCTCTTCCGGCGAAAGATTTTCCGCCGCGAAAAGTTCCGTAAGCGTTATCGCGCCGAACGGCAATGTTTCGTAATTCAACAGATTTCTTCTGTTATAATAAACGATTTTTGTGCTACCGCCGCCGATTTCGAGAATAATCCCCTTCGGAACGTCCATCGTGTTAATCACGCCGCGATACACGTAAATCGCTTCTTCTTCCGCGCTTAAAACGCGGAATTTAATGCCGCAAGTCGCCGCCACTTCGTCTAAAAAACTACGCTGATTTTTAGCGCGACGAACGGCCGCCGTCGCAACCGCTATTATGCGATCTATGTTTTTCACGTCGCATAATCTTCGGAACATTTTAAGAACTTTTATGGTCGCCTGTATGCGCTGCGGTTTTAAAAAACCTTCGACTTCCATACCTTCGCCAAGTCTGGGCGCTTCTTTCAGTTGGTCAATGATCTGAAAATAGCCGTTTTCCGATACTTCTACGATCAATAATCTCGCAGTATTAGAACCCAAATCGATTATCGCTACTCTTTCCACTCTATACTCTCCGTAAAACACAATAAGTGTTGTTTTTTTACCAAAATTTATTGAACTTTTTCTCTAATTGAACTTTCGCTCTTTGCGAAACTACGCGTATATTATAACGCCAGCGTACAACGCTTGCTTGCAATGGCGTTTACGCGCCGCTTTTCAAGGTCGCGTGCGCGGTAAAACCGCGCGGGGGACGACAGTCCCGTTTCGCTCTTTGCGAAACTACGCGTATATTATAACACAATATATTGTGTTTGTATAGACCTTTTATCAAATTTGTGCACTTTTTTTTGCGAAGTTTTTTTACTTTGTTTTAAGGTCATTTTTCATAACTTTTGAGACCTTAAAATCACCTTTTTACGCATACCTTTTTCACTTTTTCGGGGTTTTTGACGGTAATTTTTCCACGCTTTCGGCATTTTTCCCGACTGTGCAAATTGCACAATCGATTATTTGCCGTTGCCGCTCTTTTTACGTATAATTCCGTATACCTGAATAATCGACAAAATCATTAAAAAACCGCCGAATATTCTTTTTAACACATCGGCTTTCAGCCCCCTTGCCATAAAACAACCGAGCGCGCAAGACAAAAGTCCCGACAGTATAATAAGCCATAACCCCGACGTTTCCACCAAACCGTTTTTGACATGTATTATGAGCGCGATTATCGCCATCGGCACAAAACTTATGAGATTTATCGCCTGTGCAAGATGTTGATTTAAACCGACCACTATCCCCAAAAGCGGAATAAGCACCGTACCGCCGCCCATTCCCATACCGCCGAGCAATCCGCCGGTAATACCCGCGAAAATATACCATAACCAATCCATTTTTTTAC
>CAJOMP010000038.1 GCA_905235785.1 uncultured Clostridia bacterium
TGCCGTTTGTAGCCTTTACAATACGGTCAGCCTCGTTGCCTGTTGTTCCGTATGTGTTTACGATTGTAGTAGTTCCAACTTTGCTTGCAGTCAAACGTCCCTTGGCATCGTAAGTGTTTACTGTCTTTATGCCTCTTGCATCGGTTGTCGTAAGAATTTTCCCGTCGGCGTCTATTGAAGCGTCTCCGCTACCGGTCGGACCGTCCACGAACACTTTGCCGCCGCTTATCGTAATATTGCCGTTGCTGTCAATGCCGTCGCCTTGCGCGTTAACGTAAATGTCTCCGCCCGTGATTTTAATGTATTCGGTTACGTTGTAATCGGAAGCCGCGTTTATGCCGTCGTCATCGCAATATACCTTTATCGTGCCGCCGTTGATTTCGACGTAAGACCCTTCGATACCTTCGTAACTTTCGGAAACGGTTATAGTACCGCCGTTGATTTTAGTAAGATAGTCCGCCGTAATTCCGTCGTCGTAAGTCGCGATATCGAAAGTTCCGCCGTTTATCGTAACGTTGCCTGAATTTGCGTGAATAGCGTCGTCCGCGGAATTTATCTTAAACGTGCCGCTTTCTATAAGGATATAGTAGTTACCGCTCGTTATTTCGCCCGACGCGATAACGTTGTCGTCGCTATCGACTAACTCGTAATCTATTTCGCCGACCTTTATTCCCTTGCTGCTTTGAATCATCGCGTAATAATAACTGCTGTTGTAATTGATATTGCCGTCGGACGCCTGTTTTTCGTAAGTTTTTGTCGAACTGTTGTATTTATAACGGAAATCGTCGTCTTCCAAACCGTATTCTTCGATATTTGCGGCAGAATAAGCCACGAATTTTGCGGTGGTCGATATATCGTAAGTTCCGCCGTCAATATAAACGTAAGTGTCAGCCTGTATGCCGTCGCCTTCTACGTTCGCAGTATATGTTACGTTGTTTAAGATAACGTAGCCATCGTCCGCCGTCCAGACGATAGACGAAATATCGTCTTCGGTTTCGGGGTCTTCTATTTCCGCGTGTATGCCGTCTTTCGCTTCGCCGTCGTTTGCCGCGGTTACGTTTATCGTACAGTCTTTGGCGTTCACGTTATAAGCAGAAATCGCGTGATTTACCGCCGTAACGTTTATCGTTGCGCCTGTTATTACAAGCGCGCTGTCAACTTTTATGCCGTTTTTTGCCGTACTTACAACGTTTAAGACGCCCCCGCCGTTAATATAAACGTCGCCGTTAGAATTAAGTCCGTTTTTATAACTGCTTGTAATCGTGTCGGTCGTCTCGCCTACGACGGTTATCGTAACATTGTTTCCCGCCTTTATCGCAAGCGCGCTATCGCTGTCGCAAGTTATCGTTGCATTATTTAAATAGATATGCACATTGCCCGAATTCTTTTTAACGGTAACACCAGCGGAAAAAGTACCTGAAAGTACGTAGTCGCCCGCAGTCGTGATGGTATACGCTTCTTCCGAACCGTTTACGACTGTCGCGCCTTCGGGAATTTCAACATTTTCTTTCAGCGCGTCAAAATCGTAAGTTACCGCGTTCGCTATTTCCGTTTCCGTAGTCGTAGCGGTAGTATCCCCCGAAAGATTGTCGCTTTCGTCGCCCGCAGTCGTTACGAACCCGCCGCCCGAACTGCCGCCCGACGCGTTGCTACCAGACGGCGTACCCGTGCCGCCGCTACTGCCGTCGGTTTCTGCCGCGTCGCACGCTACCGCAAAAAGCGCGATAAACGCCGAACAAATCACACATAAAAGCCTTAAAAGTTTTTTCATAAAAGGTTTCTCCTTTTCTTTTTATACCTTGATTATAAACCGCAAAACTTTAATAAAAATTGAAGAAACCTTAAAAAAACCTTAAAAATAAAAATTTTTTTCGGAAATTTTTACAGCACATATATTTTCAGAAAACGCAGATACTTTTTATAATATGAAAAAACACGCTGTTATATTTTTAATTATCATAACGCTTTTATCCGCATTGCCGTATTCGGGTTGCGCGGCAGAAAACGGAAACTCCGTTTCGGGCGGCGAAAGCACTCGCGAAAATGCGAAAACGGATGAAAACAATTTTGCCGACTTTACGGATGAAGACGCGACCGACCCCGCCGCTTTTTTATACGAAGAGAAAAACGGAGCGATAACGATAACGGGACTGATTGACGAAAGCGTGGCGGAGATAGTCGTTCCGAGCGCGATAAACGGCTACCCCGTTATTGCTATAGGTAAAAATGCCTTTATAAACCGTAAAAATCTGCGCGTGATATCGATTCCCGCAAGCGTTAAAAGCATAGGCTACGGATTTTTAAGCGGATGCTCCGGACTTTATCGTTTAACCCTTCCGTTTACGGGGGCGGAACATAAAACCGACAAAGGGTTAAAAGACTATAATTTCGGATATATATTCGGCGAAACGCCTTTCGTCGGCGGAAAATCCACAATGCAATTTTACCATAAAGCCGATGCCGAACAGGTTGAAATGGTCTATTATTATATTCCCGAATCCCTTAAAGAAGTCAAAATAACGGGTGTGAAAGACACGCTTATTCCTTACGCCGCATTTTACAACTGTAATACGATAGATAAAATAGTGTTGGGAAACAAAATAACCGCTATCGGCGAATTTGCCTTTTCGGGAGTTGTCGGCAAAATCTGTTGGGAAGACCCGAAAATCGAAACCATCGGCGAACACGCGTTTGAAGATTTTAAGGGCGAAGAGTTAACTATCCCGAATAGCGTTACCGAGATAAAGCGGTCGGGATATTCCGATTGCGTAAACGTTAAATCGTTAGTTGTTCCCGATAGCGTTAAAAAGACGGACATTTACGCTTTTTCCTACTGCTATGAATTACAATCGATATCGATCGGCAAAAACGTAGAAAAACTCGGAGTTGAGACCTTTTACTTTTGCATCAATCTTAAAACGGTTGTTTTGCCCGACGGATTGCAAGAAATAGAAGACGGGGCGTTTGACAGTTGCAAGGCTTTGGAACGGATAGAACTGCCCGCGACCGTTAAACGGATAAACGCGAACGCATTTAAAAACTGCGAAAAATTAAAAACCGTCGTCTTCAAAGAAACGGACGGTTGGAGATATTACGGTTTGAATTCGAGCGGCGATTATTTTTCGGCGGAAATTATATCCGACGCCGCTACCGCGGCGCGGTATCTTACGGACACTTTCCGCGATTATATATGGGAAAAAGCGCCGCGATAAAAGCATAACGCTTTTAAAATATCCGTTGCCGTTTAATTTTAACACTTGACATTATTGAATATATATATGTTATTATTTCTTTGCTCAACAAAACTTAATATTACGGTAAGTCAATAAATCGCTGCGCTAAAACGACCCCACGTCAAATCGCAGTAACTTCGCCGTCACGTTGCCGCTCTGCTAGTGTTTTAACGTGCAAAGCGAGCATTATTGCAAGCGTCGTCGCGGTAAACACCCAACTTATCGGCCAGCACAGATAAACCATAAGCATAGTCGGCCAGAAGTTCATAAGCACGGCTATCCACACGATCCTGAAAATACTTACCCCGATAGCGCAAACGACGAACGCGGTAACGCTTTTGCCGAGCGCGCGCAAAGAGAAACTGAATATCTCCAGCCAACTGCACATCCAGTAGGTAAAGCACATAAGGGAAAGCCTGTTTTTCGCTTCGGCGATTACTTCCGGCGAATCGGTCGTGAGTGCGCATACGGGGTCTGCGATAAAGAACATAAGCGTTCCCACCGCAAGCGACGCCGCTATACAGAACCCCATCGCGGTAAAAATGGTTTTCTTTACCCTGTCGAGATTGCCCGCGCCGTAATTCTGGCTTACGAAAGACATCGTGCCGAGTGAAATACCGTAACCCGTGTTATACACTATACTGTCGAACTGCTGACCGAGCGTATAGCCCGCCATTGCGTTGAGTTTATTGACCGTGGAAGTTATTATAACGTTCGTGAACGAAAACGCCATACTCTGAAGCCCCGACGGCACGCCCACGAGCATTACTTCTTTCAATTCTTTTTTATAAATTTTAAGGTACTTGAACTCCAACTTGCAAACGCCTTTGCTTTTTGCGAGCACGATTATGCAAAGCAGAGCCGAAACTCCCTGAGAAATTATCGTAGAAAGGGCTACGCCTTCCACGTCCATATTCAGCACGCATATGAAAAATATGTTTCCGCCGATATTCAACACCCCGCCGAGTATCAGGAACATAAGCGGTCTTAAAGTATCGCCCGCCGCGCGCATTATCGACGCGCAGAAATTATACAACATAATAATGGGCATACCGAGAAAATAAACGGTAAGGTAGGTGGTTGCCATATCGAGATATTCGGGCTGGCAGTTTAAAAGAATATGGAAATCTCTTGCGAAAATAACGCCTATTGCGAGAAGGATAAGCCCCGCGATAACGCTTATAACGACGGACATACCCACCGTGCGTTTCACGCTTTCCTTATCGCTCCTGCCGATATTCCGCGCGACTATAACGTTTGCGCCGGAAGATACGCCGACGAAAAGCGCGATTATAAGGTTTATAAGGCTTCCGTTAGCGCCGACGGCGGCGACGGCGTTGTCGCTCGTGAACATACCGAGAATAAGCACGTCCGCCGAGTGGAAAAGATTCTGTATAATGTTGGTTAAAATAATGGGAATACAGTAGAGTACGAGTTTTTTTAAAATAGACCCGGTGGTCATATTGAGTTCGTAAGACTTCGCCATTTTTTCTCCCTGCGCCGAAAAATACGCGTTCAGTTATAAAAATCCGATAAAACAAAACGGGCTTATCGCCCGTCGTTTATAGTTTAACACTTTATTTTTTCTTTTGCAACGAAAAAACGGCACAAAATTCTATTTTTATTCTTTTCAGAACCGTTCAATATCCGAATTTTTATAGGTCGTAAATTTTATTTCGTATCCGTTTGACGTAATCGGCTCGCTTTCGTAAACGCACGACCAGTTTTCCTTTTCGTCGAGATTTTCGTAGAACACTTCCGCGCCCCCGTCGGCGTCAACTTTCGTAACGAGCACTTCCGAGCAGTACGGGAGCATCGTCTTATAAAACATTGCGCCGCCGATAATAAACACGTCGTCCGCGGGATATTTTTTAAGTTCCTTCGATAGTTCGTCAAGGCTTTCTACCACAACGCAGTCGTCTCGCTTTTCGCCGCCCGGAAACAGCACGATATTCGTCCTGTTTTTGAGCGGTTTGCCGTTCGGAAATGACTTTAACGTGTTAGAACCCATTACGACGACTTTGTTTAACGTCTTTTCGCGAAAATATTTCATATCTTCGGGAAGAGTAAACAATAAGTCGTTCTTTTTGCCTATGCCCCACTTTTTATCTACCGCAACTATCGCTTTCATCAGACTGCCACCTCGAATTTTTCTTCTATTTTATTGTACTCGTAATCAATAAGCGCGAAATCGTCCACGGTAAAATCGTAAAAGTTCTTTATATCTTTATTCATGACGAATTTCGGCGCGGGAAACTGCGTGTTTTTAAGCATTTTTTCGACTACGGGAATATGCCTGTCGTACAAATGCGCGTCGGCAATCACGTGCAAAAGTTCGCCCGCTTTCAGCCCCGAAACTTGCGCGAACATATGCAAAAGCACCGCGTATTGCACAACGTTCCAGTTATTCGCGACGGCGACGTCGTTGCTCCTTTGATTGAGTATGCCGTTTAAGGTATCGCCCGAAACGTTGAAAGTCATAGAGTACGCGCACGGATAAAGGTGCATTTCGTTAAGGTCTTGAAAGGTATAAATATTCGTCATAATGCGACGGGACGCGGGATTGTTTTTAAGGTCATACAGCACCCTGTCCACCTGATCGAATTCGCCTTCTTTATATTTATGTTTTACGCCGAGTTGGTAGCCGTAAGCCTTGCCGATAGAACCTGTTTCATCCGCCCAACTGTCCCAGATATGGCTGTTTAAATCTTTTATGTTGTTGGATTTTTTCTGCCATATCCAAAGAATTTCGTCGATTGCCGACTTAAACGCCGTGCGCCTTAAAGTCAGTATTGGAAATTCCTTTTGAAGGTCGTACCTGTTTACTATCCCGAATTTTTTGACCGTATGCGCGCTCGTTCCGTCCGCCCATTTGGGGCGAACGGGCTTGTCCGTATCCCACACGCCGTTTGTCATAATGTCGTTACAGTTTTCAATGAATATTTTGTCCGCTAAACTCATAATTTTCTCCCTTTAAAAAGCGTCTTTCGAGTAATGTTTCCAACGTCTTGCAATAAATCTTAAAACTATGCGCTTGGGCGCGATTTTCATAACAAAATACAAAAATTTATTAAACGCCCCGGGAACGCATATGATTTTATTTTTCTTAACCGCTTTAAGCGATTTTTTTACCACGAATTCAGGCGGCTTTGACGACAATTTTCCGCCGAGCCCCTGTTTTTTGATTTCTTCCACAAGGTCGGGGCGGGTCGGCATACCGCCGGGGAGCACCGTAGTTACCTTTACCCCGTCTTTTTTGAGTTCGTAGTGAAGCGAAGTGAAAAAACTCTGTAAAAAGGCTTTTGACGCGGAGTATATCGCAAAATACGGCATAGGCGAAACGCCCGACATACTTCCGACGGTCAAAACTTCGGTTTTTTCCGCGCGGTTTTTTAACAGCCCGAGCGTTAGCAAAAGCGTCGCTTCGCAGTTTACGCGAATCTGAAAAACCGCCTTTTCGGGCGTATAATCCATAAACGCTTTTTGGATATCCGCGCCCGCGACGTTTATTATCCTATCGAATTTAAACCCCTGTTCTTCTATGTGAGAAATAAGGGTTTTCCGCGACTCGTCGCTTGTCAGTTCGCACGGGAAATATTCGATTTTTATGCCCGTAAATTTTTCGGAAAGTTGTTTTTTCAGCGCGGCAAGGCGTTCGGCGCTTCTCGCGGTCAGAAAAAGGTCGTAACCCTTTTCGCCGCAAATAAAAGCGTAAGTTTTGCCAAGTCCGCCCGTCGCGCCGCTTATAAACGTATACATAATTTACCGATACTCGCAGTTTTTATTTATTTGGCGGTCAGAACTTTACTCGTAACGCCAGAAATCATACCTAATTTACCCGAAAGGCTGTTGAGAATTTCGGGCGGCGCGTCAAGCACAACGCTTATTATGTTCACGTTTTTCTGTCTGTACGGAATACCCATCCTGCCGACGACGTATGCCCTGAAATCGTGCAGAACGGCGTTTACCGTTTCAACGGCGTTGTATTCGCTGACGATTATCGCGATAACGGCGATTTTGTTTTCCATTTCAGTTCCGCCTTTATTTTTTTCTCACGTAAAAATAATAACACAAAATCCCGCGATTAGCAAACGAATTGTCCTTTTTTAACGGCGCGCTTCAATTTTTCCACGGCTTTTTTCTCTATGCGCGAAATATACGAGCGCGAAATATTCAAAAACTTCGCCACTTCCCTTTGCGCGTAACACCTGTCGTCTTTTAACCCGTACCTTAAACACAGTACCGTATATTCCCGCTCGGTCAGCGTCGCTTTTAAAAACTTTATGAGTTTATCGCGCTCGATACTCCTGTCGACTTCGGCAAAAACGGCGTCTTCGCGTTCCGCTAAAAGGTCGATTAAGGTCAGTTCGTTGCCGTCTTTATCCACGCCCACGGGGTCTGACAGCGACACGTCGTTTTTATATTTTTTATTCGAGCGAAGGAGCATTAAGATTTCGTTTTCTATACACCGCGCCGCAAACGTAGCGAGCGCCGTGCCTTTATCGTTTTTATAAGTGTTTACCGCTTTTATAAGCCCAATACTTCCCACCGAAATAAGATCGTCCTTATCCGCGCTACCCGCGTACTTTTTCGCTATGTGCGCGACAAGGCGCATATTGTGCGTTATAAGTTTATCCCGCGCGGCGGCGTCCCCCGCCAGCATCTTTTGTATCGTTTCCGTTTCTTCTTCAACGGAAAGCGGTTTCGGAAAGGAATTATTCCCTAAAACGCTTCCCGCAAAGAAAGTCAGTTTACCGAGTAAATACGCAAGAAATTCTAACATAAAAGCCCCTTTTTTTGTTTGATAGTAAACATTTTACGGGCAAAATTTGCGGAATATTCTTTACTGCTCGTACAATTTTAAGGTCATAAACGTATTTACATTTTTAAAAACCGAACTATCATTTTTAAGGCGTTTGGAAAAATAAACAAGGGGGATGAAAGAGCGGCTATCGAAAATGAATTTTATTTAAGTCGTTACGCATTTTACGACAGAATAGGTCAATACGAAAAAGATATAAGTTCCTTTAACTCCTGAAAAGGCAGGTGCAATATGAACTTGATTCGATTTATCGAGCCCGAAGGGTTCGGGGTGTGGGTTGCGGCAACTGCCGCCGTCGTTGCGGTAACGAGATTTTTGCTGAAAAAAATTAACGGCGTTCCCGATTTCGTCGCAAATTTTCTGCCGCCGCTTGTTGCGGCGGCGGGCGCGATACTCGGGGAACTCGTTTCTACGGGCGCGGTCGTCTTTTCGGAAGAACTGTTTTATACGGCGGTTATTTCCTATTCGTTCGGTAGCGTTTTATACGTTACCGCGAAAAAAATATTGAGCGGCGAAAAGCCCGACGACATTTTTTTGACGCTTGTCGAAGGGCTTTGCGAAGATATTTGCGATAAAAGCGGCAAAAGCGAACTGATAAAAATCGCGCGGCTTATAGAAACCTGCGCGGTAGCCGATTTCCCGTCTGTAAAAGAAGACGTGATATCGGTTTTGCTATCCATCGCAAAAGACGGCGTAACCCAAGCGGAAATAACGTTTGTCGCCGAAACGATATTGCTATCGGCGGAAAAAATCCGAGAACCGCTATAGGATATACAAAAGAAGGAAATTTAGTTCTTATAGCCGTAGATGGCAGAGAAGGTGCTTCTGTCGGAATGACGCTTTATGAGCTTGCAAGCTTTATGAAATCTATCGGATGTGTTAATGCTATGAATCTTGATGGTGGTGGTTCTACTGTCATGTATGTAAATGGACGAGTAGTAAATATGCCAAAAGTAAAAGGAGGAATTGCTCTTTCCAACGCTCTTACAATAGATTTAAAATCCTAATTTATTGACAACAAATATCTTTTTCGGCTTGGTGAAACTTAATTGTTTCACCTTTTTTTATAATTTTTATATTGATTTTGAGTAATATAATATTTCAGGTTTAAAAAAAATAAAATATCCTCAAATATAAAATTAAACAGAGCAATAGAATTTTTAAAAACAGCATTTAACATAAAAATGCGAGGTAGGTTTTTATT
>CAJOMP010000039.1 GCA_905235785.1 uncultured Clostridia bacterium
CACCGCGATAGACTTGGAATACGACGATAAGATAGCGGCGGCGCAGGCGAAGATATCGAGACTTCAAGCCGACCTTGCGGGGGCGGATACTTATTACTCGCAAGTGTTCGGGTACGAATTAGCCGCCGAAAAAGAGAAGATAAGAGAAGACGAAGAAAAACTCGCGCGCGAGATATTCAAATACAATAACGGGCTCGACGAAAAGGAACAGCGCGCGGCGAACAGTATTATTTCGACCACGCGGTCGTTAGAACTCCGATATATGAATATCGCGTCGAATTTCTTTACCAAAGACCAACTCGTGGAAATGGGGTATTATGAGGACGCGATAAATTGCGTTTGCGCGTATTACGACACGTTAAACGAAGTAACCGCGTATCAGCAGATAGCGCACGACACGAAAGTCGCGATCTATCTCGACGATTATTATTCCAACGTGGTTTATATGTATAAATCGCTTGCAAACGCTTAAAATTTCTTAAAGCCCGAAAACGAACCGTAACGTTGCGTTTCGGGCTTTACTTATTTTCGGAAATGTGATAAAATATAAAATAATTATGAGTAAGAAAATTACTGTCGGCAATATAACGATAGGCGGCGGCGAAAAAATAGCCGTTCAATCGATGGCAACGGAAAAGACCTGTAAAGAAAGCGCGATAGCGCAGGCGAAAGAACTCGAAAACGCGGGGTGCGATATCCTGCGCTTTTCCGTACTCGACGATGACGACGCAAAAGCCTTCCGCAACATCAAAAAGTCGGTAAAAATGCCGCTTGTTGCGGATATACATTTCGATTACAGGTTAGCGCTCGCCGCGATAAACGGCGGCGCGGACAAAATACGGATAAACCCCGGCAATATCGGCGGCGAAAACAACGTTCGCGCGGTCGCGCAAGCGGCAAGATCCGCGGGCATTCCGATAAGGGTCGGCTCAAATACGGGGAGTATCGATAAAGAATTTTTGATTAAATACGGCAAGAACGAAGTTTCGCTTGCCGAAAGCGCGTTGCGCCAAGTCGCTCTTCTCGAAAAATACGGCGTGGAAAATATCGTTATTTCCGTAAAGGCTTCGAGCGTGCCGCTTACCGTAAAAGCGTACGAATACATAGCAAAAAAAACCGATTATCCTTTGCATTTAGGAGTAACGGAAGCGGGAACGGAATACGTCGGCGCGATAAAAAATTCCGCCGCGATGGGCGCTTTGCTGCTTAAAGGAATAGGCGACACCGTAAGGGTCAGTCTGTCCGCAGACCCCGTGCGTGAAGTCGTCGCGGCGAAAACAATACTTTCCGCGCTGGAACTCACTCCTACGGGCGCAAATCTCGTCGCTTGCCCGACTTGCGGCAGGTGCGAGTGGGATTGTATGGACTTTGCGGCGAAAACCGAAAAGTATCTCGAAAAGGTGGATAAACCGATAAAAGTCGCCGTAATGGGTTGCGTAGTGAACGGCCCGGGCGAAGCGGCGGATGCCGATGTCGGCGTTGCGGGGGCAAAAGGGGGCTGCGTTATATTTTCCCGCGGGAAAGTTGTTAAAACCGTAAAAAGGGAAAATCTCGAAAAGGAATTTTTTGCGGAGATAGATAAATGTATACTGTAAAAAACAGCGCGGAATTTATATCCGCAGTGGCGGGGCTTGACGAACGGCTCAAAGACGTTAAACTCTCTTCCGTCGAAGTGGATAAAGAGAAAAGTTCCGTGATTTATAATTTTATATGCGATAAGGCGATAGACGCCGAACTGCGCGAGAAAATTCTGGACGTGTGCGAAAAAAACACGGCGCGCGTTTTTTCGAGCGTGGCGGTGAACGTCGCTAAAATAGTTTCGAACGGCGACCTTATTGTCAGCGCGGCATTTAAATTTTTAAAAGAGAATTATCCTTCCGTCTCCATCTTTTTGGAGCAGGACGACATAATTACGAGCGTTGAAGGCAATCTCGTAAAATATAAACTGCGGCTCACCAAAGACGGCGCGGAATACGTGGTCAAAAACGGCGCGCTCAAAAAACTCAACGAGTTTTTATCCAAAAATTTCTGTTCGGAATTCGCGGGCGGCACGGAGATAAAACCCGACAATTTATCGGTAAATCTTTTGTCCGAAGAAGTATTCGAAGGCGAACTCGAAAAAATCGAATACAGAACCATAAAAGTGAAAGACGTAGCCGTTATCGACGACGCGGCGATGGGGGATTCCGCCGTGTATATAGAAGACGTTACCGACGGCTCGTATACGGTATGCGGTAAAATAACCGACGTTTCGGAGCGTGAAACCAAAAACGGCAAACCGTTTTTCATAATTTACATAGACGACACTACGGGCGCGCTCGGCGGGGTGTATTTCACCAAAAAAACGACCTACGACAAGATAAAAAAATTACAGGTCGGCGACGCGATAATCGCGCGCGGAACTATGGGCGAATACAACGGAAGGCGCAGTTTTACTTTCGACAAGATAAACTTATGCGCTTTCCCCGAAGATTTCGTGAAAAAGAGCAGGCGTAAAAAGACCGTTCCGAGAAATTATAAACTCGTATTTCCCGAACCCGCGAATACGGTAAAAGCGAGCACTGTGTTCGATTATAACGATACTTTGCCCGAAGAACTGACGGGTAAAACGTACGTTGTGTTCGATTTCGAGACTACGGGCGTGGATTTTCTCAATAACGGAATAACCGAGATAGGCGCGGTCAAAATCGTGGACGGCAAGATAAAGGAACAGTTTACCACGCTCGTGCATCCCGACTACCCGATATCCGCCGAAAATATGGCGATAACGGGGATTACGCCCGAAATGGTAAAGGACGCTCCTAAAATCGACAAGGTATTGCCCGACTTTTTAAAATTTATCGAATACAGCGTGATAGTCGCGCACAACGCGGCGTTCGACACGAGTTTTTTGCGTCGATTTGCCGGCGAAAGCGATTACGAAGTCAATAACGCCGTGTTAGACACCTTGGAAATGTCAAGGCGACTGTTGCCTTCTCTCCGTCATCACGATTTAAAAACGATTGCCGACTATTTCGGCATAGTGTTTCATCACCACAGGGCTCTGTCCGACGCTTACGCCACCGCGGAAGCGTTTATCGAACTTATGAAAATCAAACACGGTAAAAACCCGTAAACGTTACAAAACGGTACGCGATAAAGACAATTAAACTATTTACATTTTATCAACTATGTCAATCAAAAAGAAAAAATACAACACTTTATATCACCGCTTTATTTATTCGCTACTGCGGAAAGCGGCTTTCATATATACCCGTTTGTTTTTGGGATACCGCTCGAAAGACAAATATAAAATCAAAAAAGGGGAATCCGTCGTCGTTCTTTCTAACCATCAGACCGACGCGGATCCCTTTTGTATTTTAACTTCGTTCAATAAACCCGTGTACCCCGTCGCTACCGACAGCATTTTTGCGGGCAGGCTTAGGTCGAAACTGTTTTCTTCTTTGGGCGTCGTCGCAAAAAAGAAAGGCGTAGGGGACTTTCGTTCGGCGGCGACGATGCGCGAAATAATAAACGAAAAAGGTTCGCTGTTGATATTTCCGGAAGGCAACAGGACTTATTGCGAATTTCAGTTTTATATCGCGCGGAATTTGACCGCTCTGTTAAAAAAATTCAAAGCGACGGTAGTCCTGTTTAATTTAAACGGCGGAACGGGGAAATCCCCGCGTTTTAAAAACAAAAACCGCAAAGGCAAATTTACGGGCAGAATAAAAAGGGTTTTACGGTACGAAGAATACTCTTTAATGAAAGACGACGAATTGCTCGGCTTAATAAAAGACGAAATCAAAGTTTTCGACAGCGATTCTTCGGAAAAGTACAAGTCTGATAAAAGAGCGGAATATCTTGAAAGGATATTTTTCGTTTGCCCCGTATGCAAAAAAACCGAAACGATTTATTCTAAGGGTAAGTATATTTATTGCCGTAATTGCGGCGCGCTTGCGGAATATACCGAAGATATGCATTTAAAAAGCGAAAATTCCGTTTTCCGTTTTACAAGGGTCATAGATTACTGGAATTTTCAGAAAAAATACGTAGCCGACTTAAAAATAAAAAAAGGCGAAAGGATATTTTCCGATAAACGCGTAAAAGTGATGCTTGCAAACCCTTACCGCAGCAGAAAGACGTTATATAAGGGCGAAATCTTTTTGGACGACGCATATCTCTATTGCGGGGAGCGGAAATTCGACGTGAAAAACATCGAAACGGCGTCCGTGGTGTCCGGCAGAAACCTGACTTTTTCTTACGGCGGCAACGATTACTTTTTAAGGGGCGATAAACGTTTCAATCCATTGAAATATGCTTTTATTTTCAATAAACTCGATACGAAAATGAGACAAACGGGCGCAGACCCGTACTATAATTTAAAGGAGAATTAGAAACTATGTGGGCATTTGATGTTACGCATTACGACGACGTGTGGAAGGTGATTATAAATATCGGGATGCTTCTCGTCGCGCTTCTTTTCGGAAATATGCTCCGTCGCGTGATACCCTATTTGAGAAAGGCTTTTATACCGAGCGCGCTTATCGGCGGTATTTTGGTTTTCGCCGTTAACCTGTTTTGCAGGGAAGTTTTCGGCGCGGAAATAGTCGACAGGCGGCTTATGCAGATTTTGACCTATCACGCTTTGGCGGTAGGCTTTATCGCTATGTCTTTAAAAATCGTCGATAAAAAGAAAGAAGAATTAGGGCTTCACGTCGTTCAGAACGGGCTTATTACAGGCGGCACTTATATGCTTCAAGCGGTGGTCGGGATTTTGGTAAGTCTTATTTTCTTCTGGATAGGCGGAACGCTGTTTTACGATACGGGCGTATTGTTGCCGTTAGGGTTCGGACAAGGTCCCGGAAACGCTTTGACTTGGGATAATATATTTACCGACGCCGGCTACTTGACGAGCGAAGGGTCTTTGGGACTGACTATCGCTTCGGTGGGATTTGTCGTTGCGTCGGTCGTCGGCGTCATCTATATCAACATATTTAAACGGAAAGGCGAAATTTCCGCGAAAGAAAAAAATTTCACCCGTACCGTTTCCGACTTCGAGACGAATAACGAAATAGAAGATTCCGAGTCGGTGGATAAAATTTCCATACAATTCGCGTTCGTTGCCGTAAGTTATTTATTGAGTTTTCTCATTATGATGTTTTTCAAAAAACTTACCGACTGGACAAACGTGAAACTCTTTAACGACGTTGCTTGGGGGTTTAACTTTATCTGGGGCGTGATAACCGCGACGCTTTTAAAGTCTTTGATGAAATTCTTGAAGAAAAAGAAAGTCGTAAAACAGAAATACATAAACAATTACCAGATGGACAGAATAAGCGGGTTCGCTTTCGATATAATGATAATCGCGGGCGTTGCGGCAATCGATCTCGAAGTTGTTAAAGATTATATATGGGTAATCGCGGCTCTCTGCGCCGCGGGAACTGTCGTTACGACCGTGTATGTGAAAATTATGACCAAACTTTGCTTTAAGGGCTTTTGCCACGAAGCGTTTTTAGTCAACTTCGGAACGCTTACGGGAACTGCCAGCAACGGTATGATTTTATTGCGTGAAATCGACCCGAATTACGAAACCCCGACAAGCAATATCTTTATTCTTTCGCAATTTCCCGCAATGCTCGCGGTAGCGCCGCTTTTGTTACTTCTCAATACGAGCGCGGCGTCTTACGGCGGCTGTCTTATCGCTTTGGGGATTTTCGGCGCGCTGTTTATAGGGTATACCGTCTTTTTGGTTTTGTCGTCGCGCAAGTTTGCGAGAAAAATTAAAGACAAAAAATAGATTATTATTTTAAAATACGATAAAACGCTTGCAAAAAGCGCATAATTGTGGTATATTATTATCGTACTTATATGCGACTTGCTTATGAGAACGGACTATTCCGTTCTCATAAGTTTTTGTAAGGGGGTATCCGCTTGAAAATAAAACCCGTAGAAGAGATAAAATCGCTTTGCGAAAAATACGCCGCGCCGCTCGGTTTAACGGTTTATGACGTGGAATTTAAGCAAGGCAAAAATCCCGCGCTCACCGTGTTTATAGATAAAGCGGGCGGCGTCAGTTTAGACGACTGCGAAAAATTGCACAACGCGATTTTTGAACCGCTTGATATTCTCGACCCGACTTTCGGGCAAGCGTACACACTCAACGTGTCGAGCCTCGGCGCGGACAGACCGTTTAAAACCGACGAAGACTTTAATTCGCATATAGGTAAAAAAGTCGAAGTTAAACTTTACGCCGCTGTAAAAGGCAAAAAGTTTTACGACGGCGAACTCGTGTCCTATGACGGCGAAAGGATAGTGATTAAAACGGACAAAGACACTTTTTCTTTCGACTTGAAAAGCGTAGTGAAAGTCAACGATTATATAGATTTCAAATAAAGTTTCTAATAAAACAGGAGAAAAAACATGATAAATCAGGATTTCTTTTTTGCACTCGAAGAATTAGAGCGGAATAAAGGCATTTCGCAGGAAGAGTTCGTTACCGCGCTGGAAAACGCGATGAGCATCGCCAACAAGAAAGCGGCGGGTACTCCCGGCGAAGTGCGTATCAAACTCAATCCGGACAAAAAGACCATACAGTTTTATGCCGAAAGAACGGTCGTAGAAGAACTTATGGACGCCGATAAAGAGATAACTTTGGAAGAAGCGCAGGAAATCAAAAAGTCGTATAAACTCGGCGACACCGTTTCCGAAGAGATAAAGTCCAAAGATTTCGGCAGGATCGCCGCGCAGACCGCAAAACAGGTTTTAACGCAGAAACTTCGCGATATAGAGCGCAGCAATACGGTAAACGAGTTCGAAGACAGAGAAGGCGAACTTATGAGTTGTATCGTTCGCCGCATAGAAAACGGCAACGTTTACGTTGAAATCGGCGGCAATCAGATAGAAGGCGTTTTGACGCCGAGAGATCAGGTGCCGAACGAGAAATACGAGATAAATCAATCCTTAAACGTGTTCGTTAAAAAGGTGAGAAACACGGGCAAGAACGCGCAGATAATGGTTTCGCGCTCGTCGAACGGTTTGGTGCGCCGTCTTTTTGAAAACGAAGTTCCCGAAATCAAACAGGGCGTCGTCGTTATCAAAAACATAGCGAGAGAACCGGGACAGAGAACGAAGATCGCGATATACAGCGATGATCAGGCCGTGGACGCCGTCGGCGCGTGCGTCGGTAACAAGGGCGCAAGGGTAAACGCTATCGTTGCGGAACTCGGCGGTGAAAAAATAGATATTATCCCGTGGTGCGAAGACCCCTTGGAATATATTTCCCGCGCGCTTTCGCCCGCGAGAGTGGTTAAAGTCGTTCAGACCGGCGAAGAAAGCGCAATGGTAGTCGTTCCCGACGATAAGTTGTCGCTCGCCATCGGCAGAAACGGACAAAACGCAAGACTTGCGGTAAGACTTACGGGTTGGAAGATAGACGTTAAGAGCGAGAGCGCGGCGGTAGCCGAACTCGGCGCTTCGGCAAGCGGCGCGGAACAAGAACCCGCCGCGGAATAATTTTCGCCTATGGAAAAGAAAGTTCCTATGCGCACTTGCATCGCTTGCAAGGCGGTGAAACCGAAAAAAGAACTTATAAGAATAGTCAAGTCGGAAGATGATATTTCGCTCGACAGAACGGGCAGAAAAAACGGCAGGGGCGCGTACATCTGCGACGACGAAAAGTGCGTCGCGAAACTGAAAAAGGGCAAACTTTTGAATCGCGCGTTTTCCTGTAACGTAACCGAAGAAACTTACGACAAAATAGCGGAGGAGTTCCTTGGAAAATAAGTGCAAGGCTGAAACTTTTATAGGTTTTGCCGTCCGCGCGGGTAAATTCCGTTCGGGAACGAACACTCTTTCTACGCTTAAAAAGGCGTATCTTATTCTGGTATGCGAAACGGCGGCGGAAAATACTAAAAAAACGGCGGCAAAATACGCCGCTAAATACCGTTGCCCCGCGCTATGTTCATGCGGACAAAGTCTTGAAGACATAGCGCATAAAGACGGAATAAAGATAGCGGCGATCACCGATTTTTCGCTCGCAAAAGCGATAATCGACAATTCCGCGCCATGCTTTAACGGATTGTCGGAGCAAAAATAACCGCATTTAACCATAAGAGTTAATGGAGAAAAATATGGCAGAAAAAAAGATGCAGATCGATAACATTAAGATCATAGCCGACATTTTAAAAGACAGCGGACTTCCCGCGCTTAAAAACGGTTTTATCGACAGCGAAAAGAAAATTAAAGATTTTAGAACGCTGATTGACCGTAAACTTGCCGAAATAGCCGAGAAAAAGGCGCAAGAAGCGGCGGAACAGGCGGCGGCGCAAGCCGAACAGGCGGTTCAAGCGAAAGAGCCCGCCCAAGACGTTACGGATGGGGCTACCGAACTTTCGGACGCGGAAAAAGTTGCGCCTGAAACCGTTAAGGAAAAAGCGGAAGCGGATATTTTGAAAGAACAGCAGGCAGAGCCTTCGCCCGCGCCTGTCGCCGCGCCCGAAAACCTTGAAAAACCCGCGGTAACTTCGGCAAAGCCGGAAGTGAAGGAAGAAAAGAAAATGCCGTCTTTTATCGTGCGCAGAGAATTCGTGCCCGATAAAAACGCAAGCGCGGACAGACAGAAAAACAGAACGTTTACTCCGTCCGACAGACCTTTCGGCAAAAAACCCGAATTTAACAAACTGGCAGGCGCAGGTCGCAGACCTATGGGCGCTTACGTTGCTCCGCCCGTTATTCCCACGGAAGACAAACGCAACTCTTACGGTAAGAAAAACGCGGGCAAAGGCGAAAAGAATTTTGAAGAAAAGCGCACGTTAAATAAGCGCGCGCTTATAAAAAATAACGTTACCATAGACGATTTCGACGAGAACAAGACGGGATACAGAAAATTCCGTCCCGTTAAAAAGACAAAAGAACAGTCGGCGGCGTCGGTGATAAAAATCGAAAAAGCGGTTGTGAATTCCGAGATAATTCCGCTTAAAGTTCTGAGCGAAAAAATCGGCATCACCGCCGCGGAAATAACGAAACGCCTATTTAAAGAAGGCATTATGAAAACAATAAACGACTCCGTGGATTTCGACACGGCGGCGTTTATAGCGGACGATATCGGCGTGGAACTCGAACTCAAAGTGGAGCTAACCGCGGAAGACGTTTTGTCCGCGGGATTCGACGACGTTAAAGACAGCGAAGACAAACCGTCGTTACCGTTATGGGGCACGTCGACCACGGCAAAACTTCTATACTCGATAGGATTCGTAAAACCAGCGTTGCGGCGGGCGAAGCGGGCGGCATAACCCAGCATATCGGCGCGTATACGGTAACCGTAAACGGCAACCAGATAACATTTCTCGATACTCCGGGACACGCGGCGTTCACGGCAATGCGCGCGCGCGGCGCGCAGGCTACGGATATCGCGGTTTTGGTCGTTGCGGCGGACGACGGCATAATGCCGCAGACCGTAGAAGCGATAAACCACGCGAAAGCGGCGGACGTTCCGATTATCGTCGCCGTAAACAAAATCGACAAGCCCGAAGCGAATATCGAAAGAGTAAAACAACAACTGACGGAACACGGACTTTTGCCCGAAGACTGGGGCGGCGACGCGATTATTTGTCCCGTTTCGGCAAAGACGGGCGAAGGTTTCGACGGGCTGTTGGAAAACATAAATTTAGTCGCGGAAATCAAGGATTTAAAAGCCAACCCCGACCGTATGGCGAAGGGCGTCGTTATAGAAGCGAAACTCGACGCGTCGAAAGGTCCTATCGCAACAGTACTTATTCAGAACGGTACGTTAAAAGTTGCGGATAACGTTATCGTCGGCACGGTAACGGGTAAGATTCGCGCAATGACGGACGACAAGGGCAGAAAGGTAACTTCCGCAGGACCGTCCGTTCCCGTATCGGTTATGGGGCTTGACGAAGTGCCGAACTCCGGCGATATCCTTTACGCGGTCGAACAGGATAAACTTATGAAACTCGTCGCAGAAGAAAGAAAGAACAAAGAGCGCGAGAATATGATAAAATCCGCCGCGAAAGTAACCTTGGACGACGTGTTCGACAGGATTGCCGAAGGCGAAATAAAAGGTCTCAACATTATCGTAAAAGCGGACGTTCAGGGTTCGGTCGAAGCGGTAAAACAATCGCTCGAAAAACTGTCGAACGACGAAGTTAAGGTAAACGTTATCCACGCGCAGGCGGGCGCGATAAAAGAAAGCGATATAATGCTTGCGGAATCTTCTAACGCTATAATTATCGGATTTAACGTGCGCCCCGATTCCAACGCGAAATCGATAGCGGAACGCAGCGGCGTGGATATCAAACTTTACAGAGTAATTTACGAAGCGATTGAAGACGTCGAAAAAGCGCTTAAAGGTATGCTTGCGCCCAAGATTTCCGAAGTGTATCTCGGAAAAGCCGAAGTCAGAGAAGTATTCAAGATTTCCGGCGTCGGGCAGGTCGCGGGATGTTACGTTACCGAAGGCAAGATTTTGCGTAGCGGAAAACTTCGCATTTATCGCGACGACGTAATGATAACCGAAGGCAACGTGTTGCAACTTAAACGTTTCAAGGACGACGTAAAGGAAGTCGCGCAAGGCTACGAGTGCGGTATTTCAATAGAAAAGTTCAACGACATCAAGGTCGGCGACTTTATAGAGTGTTATCAGATAGAAGAACAGAAATAAAATGAAAGGGAGAAACGGCGCCGTTCCGAGAACGGAAAGGCTTAACAGCGAGTTTAAAAAAGAAATATACGATATAATCGCAAGGCGGCTCAACGACCCCGAAATTACCGAAATGTTTTCGGTAATGAAAGTGGACGTCAGTCGCGACCTTGCGCAGGCTAAAGTTTTTGTCAGTATATACTCGAAAGACGCCGAAAAACAGAAACGGACGTTCGACGCGATTTGTAAAAACGCAAAGCGCATACGGCACGAACTCGGCGGGAGTATGCGTATACGCACCGTTCCCGAACTGTCTTTCGTGCTCGACGGGTCTATGGAATACAGCGACAAAATAAACAGGCTGTTTGCCGAAATAGAAAAAGGTGAGAAAAAGTGATAACGGTGAAAGAACTTGCCGATAAATTGCTTAAAGAAAAGAGCGTAGCGATTTTTTGCCACGCCCGTCCCGACGGCGACGCGGTGGGTTCTGCCTGCGCTTTGAAACTCGCGCTTACGGAAAAGGGAATAACGGCGGCGGTTTACTGTTCCGATCCCGTACCTAAAAAATACCTGTTTTTAAACGAGCCGAATAACGTTATACAAAACTATTGCGGCAATTTCAGCGAATATTCGGCGCTTGTTGCGTCCGATAATGCGGAAATTACGCGACTCGGCGATTTTGCGGCGGCGTTTTTACAACATAAAAACACCTATTCTATCGACCATCACATATCAAACACCCGTTACGCGAAGATAAATTACGTTGTCGACAGAGCGAGTAACTCTGAAAACGTGTTCGCGCTGATTTCCGAAATGAACGCGACCGTAACGACGGAGATAGCAAATCTTCTCGCCATGGGAATTATGACCGATACGGGCGGATTTCGCCATAAAAACGTAACGCCGCAAACTTTTTCCGACGCGGCAAAACTCGTGGAATTCGGCGCGGATATGAATAATCTGTATTATCAGACGTTTACCCGCCAGACGAAAGAACGGGCAGCGCTTTTTGGCAAAACGATGTCGAAAATCCGCTATTTTCACGGCGGAAGGGCGGCGATAGCGACCGTAAGGCTCAAAGACTTATCGGAGACCGGCGCAATGCAGGAAGAAACCGAAGGGTTTATCGACTTTCTGATGGGCATTGACGGCGTTGAGATAGGCGCTTGCGTTATGGAAACAGACAATTGTAAATACAAGATAAGCCTGCGTTCTAAAAGCGCGGACGTCAACGGCGTTGCGGCGGTTTTCGGCGGCGGCGGGCATAAACTTGCGAGCGGCTGTAAAATAACCGGCGATTACGAAGACGCTGTGGACAGATTAGTCGTCGCGATAGGCAAATATTTAGAAGATTGAAATGAAAGGTTTTATCAATATAGATAAATCGGC
>CAJOMP010000040.1 GCA_905235785.1 uncultured Clostridia bacterium
GGATTATAAGCATTTCCGCCGAGTAAGAGATAGCGCCCGCGGGCAGGGAATACAGTATCGCGCCCGCGTTGCCCGTAAGAATACTGCCGAGCGCCGCTTTTATTACGGCGACGCCGAATCCGTACCAAAACCCGCAGATTATACCCCCGATAAGTACGAAGAAATTAGCGATTCCTATCCGCCCGCCGACGATAAAAAGCGGCGGAAACAGATTTTCCAGCATAAACGCGGTAAGGGCAAGAGCGGAAAGAACACCGCTCACGACGAGTTTTTTAACCGATTTCATTTTGCCCGCCTTAACCGGACACGGGGTCGGATAGCCCCGCCGGAATTATTTTCAGTTTATGCGGCGCGCAGTAAATAAATCCGCCGTCCGCGGTGATAACCATAGCCGCGCAGTCGCGCCCCGCGCAAGTTGTTTCTTTTATAGTTACGGTTTTGTTTTCTCGGTCGACGGCGATAAGATTATAGTCGTCGCTTGATTCTCCGTCGGGGTAGAAATATATCCCGTCCGCGCTTTCGTAAAAATAAGCGGAAAACCCGTCGCGTATAATAAGATTGCCGTCTTTATAATAGTATTCCGCCGCCGCTTGGTCATCGTAAAATATTTTAAAACCTTGCGCGTCGCCTGCTTTCCCCATGAAAAACACGGCGAAAAACACGCCCGCGACGATAACCGCCAAAACGCAATAAATTATAAGGTCGAAAGGGTAAAAAGGCTTGGAAGTTCTTATTTCCGAAAGGCTTTTTTTCATTACCCCCGATTTCCCCCTATTATAAATTACCTTATAAGTGTAACACAACATATAGTATAAGTCAATATTAAATCGTACAAAATCGGCGCGATTTTTATAAATCGTATAATTTTTGAAACAGCGTAAAATTTTTTAATTTTTTTTAAAAAACGCTTGCATAAAAAGGTTACACTATGGTATAATCAACGAGATATTAAAGGAGCGGTAAGATGGCTTTTTCGACCGAAATTAAAATATTGCAAATATGTTCGTACAAGCCTTCACTTTCTTCTTTAAACAATAATTATTTAAAAATCGTTTTTTAAGAGCCTTTATTTCCGAAAGGCTCTTTTTTTTGAAAACGATTTCAAAAGCGAAACAATTTTTTGGAGGATATACTTATGAACAAGGGTGTACACCTTACCTATCAGGTAGAAGACAAACCGAAGTTACCGCAAGTTCTCGTGTTTGCTCTTCAACAACTGCTCGCCATCATGGCGGCAACTATCGCCGTTCCCGCGATAATCGGGCACGGGATGCAGCCTTCCGCGGCTCTCTTCGGGGCAGGCGTGGGAACCATCGTATATTTATTGTTTACGAAATTCAAAAGCCCCGTATTTTTGGGCAGTTCGTTCGCATTTTTAGGCTCTATGGGCGCGGCGTTTGCCGGCGGCGTTTCTATGTCGCTCGGATATCTCGGATTGATCATAGGCGCGGCGTTCGCAGGTCTCGTTTACGTTATAATTGCGCTCGTGGTCAAATTCGCGGGTACGAAATGGATAAACAAACTTATGCCCGCAGTCGTTATCGGACCTACGGTTGCTATCATCGGACTTTCGCTTGCGGGTAACGCTATCGGTGATTTTTTCAGCGGTAGTATTTACGAAGCGACGACTTGGAGCATTATGGGTTCTCTTCCTGAAAATTATATATCATTTGAACCACTTGTTGATGGTCAGTTCTACGTTCAGACCGCTGCGGTATCTACTTCGCCTTATGTGGCACTTGTTTGCGGTCTTGTAACTTTGGGTGTTACCATCGCTTGCTCGGTATACGGTAAGAAAATGTTAAAAATGATACCGTTCGTTATCGGTATTTTGGCAGGTTATGCGGTTGCGCTTATCTTTACGGGTATCGGTAGCCTTGCGGATAACGACGCGTTAAAAGTAATTAACTTTGCGGCGTTTGACAATATGCAATGGTATCCCGACTTTACTTTCTTAACTGCGTTCAAAGGCGGTTACGAATACGGCGATGCGGGTACGTTCTGGTCATATCTCGGCACTATCGCGGTTGCGTATATTCCCGTTGCGTTCGTCGTTTTCGCGGAACATATCGCAGACCATAAAAACCTTTCGTCCATTATCGGCAAAGACCTTTTGGAAGAACCCGGTCTTCACAGAACTCTTCTCGGCGACGGTATCGGTTCTATGGCGGGCGCGTTCTTCGGGGGATGCCCCAACACCACTTACGGCGAATCCGTAGGTTGCGTTGCGATTTCCGGTAACGCGTCGGTTATTACGATACTTTACACCGCTTGTATGGCGATAGTAATTTCCTTTATCGCTCCGTTCTCGGCGTTCCTGTCGACTATCCCCGCGTGCTGTATGGGCGGCGTGTGCATAGCGCTTTACGGTTTTATCGCGGTTTCCGGCTTAAAGATGATACAGGGCGTTGACCTTAACGACAACAGCAACTTGTTCGTAGTTTCCGTAATCTTAATCGCGGGCGTCGGCGGTATGACCTTAAACTTCGGCAGCGTTACTATAACCGAAGTCGCTTGCGCGCTGATACTCGGTATCTTAACGAATTTGCTCTGCTCGAAAGCAAGAAAAAATAAAGAAAAAGAAGAAAATAAATAAGGTAAAGAAAATGAAAGAATATAAAAACGTTCATATTCTCGACCATCCGTTAATTCGCCATAAACTCGCTATTATCAGAAATAAGAATACGGACACCAAACAGTTCAGAGAAATAATCGGCGAACTTGCAACGCTTATGGCGTACGAAAGTTTCAAAGACGTTCCCACGCAGGAAATCGAAGTGGAAACGCCGTTGGAAAAGACTACGCAGACGGTCGTTAAAGAAAATTCGGTTGCGATAGTGCCGATACTCCGCGCGGGGCTCGGCATGGTTGACGGAATACTCTCGCTCTTTCCCGCGGCGAAAGTGGGGCATATAGGGCTTTACCGCGACGAAGAAACGTTAGAGCCGCACGAATACTACTGCAAATTACCCAAGCATATAGAAAACAAGGTGGTAATGGTGGTAGACCCGATGTTAGCTACGGGCGGCAGCGCTTGCGACGCGATAAAACTCTTAAAAAAACGCGGTTGCAATAAGATTAAACTTATGTCGATAATCGCCGCGCCCGTGGGCGTGGAAAAGGTCGCGGAAGCGCACCCCGACGTGGAAATATACGTTTCTACGCTTGACAGGTGCTTAAACGAAAACGGGTATATTCTCCCCGGTCTCGGCGACGCGGGCGACAGAATATTCGGCACGAAGTAAAAAACGGTATAAAATACAAAAAAGAACTCTCTGTTGAGAGTTCTTTTTTATTTGTAAATGCTTGCGAAAATTGTCAAAACGTTGTAAAATAAAGCGGTATAGTTGCTTAGGCGGCTGTGGCGGTTGACACTCTCACCGTTTTTACGGGAAGGGGGTGGTCGATGTGGAGTACATAATATTATTATTGATTTTAATAGTAATTTACAAAATACTTTCAAACGATAACAAATAACCGCCCTGTGACGTAGGACGGTTATTCTAAAAATAACTTTCTGGGTCAACCGCTATAAACGGTTCGCCTTTGCAATTATATTTTATGATAATTTTTTAGATTTGTCAATAGTTTATGATAAAATTTTTGAAACGTCCGCACGCGGACGTTTTTTTTACGCTAAAAAGTCGTTAAGCGATAAGCCTATTTTGTGCGCTAACACGAACAGCGTGGTAAGACCGACCTTTTCGCCGCGGATAATTTTATCGTAAGTCCTTACGTCTAAATTCATTTGCTTGCAGAAATCGTCCGCAGCAATGCCGTTTTCGGATAAATAATGCTCTAACTTAGTACCTGTTACCGTATATTCCATAATCTTTTCTCCTTTAAGTTTTAAAAAAATAAGTGCCGCAACCTTTCGATATGCGACACTGCGAGAAACGCTATACCGAAAGTCGTCAAACTTGAATGCGAACAAAGATAAACTCTATTTTTTTCAAAACGGATTTCACCCTGTTGCATTTCGGTAAGCGTTATCCCACCGATATGAAAAGGTAAAAATCCATTTTATTTTATAAAGGATTAGAAAAAAATATTAAGTTTAAATTTGTTCGACTTAACTTTAACGTTAATTCAAGTTTGACATCTTAATTATACAATATTCAACACTATAAGTCAAATTTTTTTAATTTTCTACAATTGAAAAGATTGTAATATTTTGACTTATTTTGTCGAAATATAGAATACGACTTAAAAAAAAAGCCCTTTAAAAGAAAAAGTCCCTTAATCGACTTCGATTAAGAGTGCCCTTGGGTTTCACCCTTTGCGTTAGATATTGTTTCTGTTGATATTCATAAGCGCGTACAACATTGCCGCATTGTTATCGATATCAAAAAACTTAACGCAAGTTTTAAAGAACTTTTTCATTGCTTACCTCCTTTTAAGCGTTGCCGCTCGATTTTTTTATATCACTTTAATTAAGGTGAACAACAAAAATATTAAGTTGTCTGAAAAACGTTTCCGCTTTTCGATTATTATTATATTCTTCTTTATTTTTTTGTCAAACGTTTTATGCGCGTTTTTTAAAAATTTTTTTTAAAACTTTTTCGGCTTTCGGCGTCATATAACCTTGACAAAATTTTTTACTTTGTTTTTTCATTTTATTTAAATCAAGTTAAAAGCGTTTGACGGAAACTTTATTTTGTTATATAATCTTTTAAAAAGATTTTATATTACTTTCTCAGGTGTTTTATGAACGAACTTCCGTTTGATCTCAATGCCCCTTCAAAAGAAGAACGCCTTGCGGCGTTAAAAAATCTGCTTGCTGCCGAAACGGTAAAACCCGTTTTCAGAGATAACGACGCGAATAACCATATTCATACGATATTTTCTTTTTCGCCGTACTCTCCGACAAAAGCGGCTTTTATGGCGTATTCCGCGGGGCTGACAAGCGCGGGAATTATGGATCACGATTCCCTTTCCGGCGCGGAAGAGTTTAAAACGGCGGCTAAAATGTTGGGGCTCGGTTACACCTGCGGGGTAGAAGTCCGCGCTAAATTCAAAAAAGGTTTCGGCAAAATAAATCACCCCGACCAGAAAGAATGTATTTATATGTCTGCGCACGGTATTCCCGCGCAAAGCATTAAACCTTTAAACGACTATCTTTCGTTCTATCGCAAAAAACGCTACGAGCGCGACGCGAAAATGTGCGACCTTATCACAGAAAAATACGGCAAGTTCGGCATCGCTCTCGATTTTTATAAGGACGTTTATCCGATTTCTTGCGCGCAAGAGGGCGGCTCGATTACCGAAAGACATCTTTTATACGCGCTTTCCGTTAAACTCGCCGAACGTTTCGGCAGGACGGAAAACCTTATCGGGTTTTTGACGGACGACCTTAAACTTAACGTTTCCGATAAAATAAAAGGCTATCTTACGGACGAAAACAATCCGCACTTTTTATACGACCTTTTGGGGGTTCTTAAAGCGGATACCAAATTTTTCTATATTGACGCCGACGAAGAAATGCCCGACTGCGCGGAGTTTGTTAAACTTGTAAAGTCTTACGGCGCGATTCCCGCTTACGCCTATCTCGGCGACGTGGGGGATTCCGTTACCGGCGACAAAAAAGCGCAAAAGTTCGAAGACGATTTCTTGCCCGAACTGATGGAAGAACTTAAAAAAGCGGGATTCCTTGCCGTCGCGTATATGCCGACCAGAAACACCAAGGCGCAACTCGACAGAATTATTGCGTTTTGCCGCGAATACGACTTTTTCCAGATAAGCGGCGAAGATATCAATTCGCCGCGCCAGAAATTCGCTTGCGCCGCGCTCGCAAATCCCGAATATTCGCACCTTATTACGTCTACGTGGGCGCTTATAGGACACGAAGCGATTTCTTCCGAAAAGGGCTTGGATTACGGTATGTTTTCGGCAAAGTCGGTAAAGGAAACGCCGAATTTGTATCAGCGTATAGAAAAATTCGCGGAAATCGGCAGAAATACCGTTAAAAAATAGAAAAAAATATAACGTTAAAACGCTATAAAAAAATAATTTACAACAAGGAGTTTTAAAATGAGTGTTATCGACCTTAAAGGTAAAGTTGCGGTAGTTACGGGCGCGAGCCAAGGACTCGGCGAAGCGCTTGCAAAACGTTTGGACGCGGAAGGCTGTTCCGTTGCCGTTTGCGATTTCAATATCGAAGGCGCGAAAGTCATCGCGGCGGGGCTTAAAGACGCTATCGCTATCCCTGTGGACGTTACTAACTACGAACAATGCGAACAAATGGCGAAAACCGTTCTCGATAAATGGGGCAAAGTGGATATTTTAGTATCTAACGCGGGTATCGTCAAAAGCGGCGATATTTACGCTCTTACCCCGCAGGCGTTCGCGCAAGTTACCGCAGTCAACCTTAACGGTTATTTCAACGTGGTCAAAGCCTTCGCTCCCGCTATGCTTGCGGCAAAGAAAGGCAGTATTATTCAAATCAACAGCAAGTCCGGCAGAAAGGGAAGTTTCAAAAACGGCGCGTATGCGGCGAGTAAATTCGGCGGCGTAGGCTTAACGCAAAGCCTTGCTTTGGAATTTGCGGAATCTAACGTCAGAGTTAACTGCATTTGCCCCGGCAACCTTCTTAATTCGCCGCTGTGGGTAAATTCGCTCTTTAAACAGTACGCGGCAAATCAGGGTATCACCGAAGAAGAAGTCCGCGCAAAATATATCAATCAAGTGCCGATGAAACGTTCTTGCGAATACAAGGATATCGAAGACGTTATGGTTTTCCTTGCGTCCGATTATTCGAGTTATATGACGGGTCAGGCTATAAACGTTACCGGCGGTCAACAAATGTAATTCGGCTTTGCCGTTTTTATAAGGAGCATAATATGAATTTTAACTTGATGCATCCTGCCGAGCAGATTGTTATGCTTTTGAGCAGGGTATACCAAAAAGGACTTACCACCACTTCCGGCGGCAACCTTTCGATTAAAGACAGCGAAGGGGTTATTTGGATTACGCCTTCGGGCATTGACAAAGGGTCGCTTACCGCCGCCGACATCTGCAAAGTATTGCCGGACGGCACGGTCATCGGCAAGTACAAACCGAGCGTGGAACTGCCGTTCCATAAACTCGTTTACGCCAGCCGCCCCGACGTGTCCGCAGTGCTTCACGCGCACCCGCCGGCACTCGTAAGTTACAGCCTTATAAGAAAAATTCCCGATATCAATATCGTGCCGACGCCCAGTCAGGTCTGCGGCAAGGTCGGTATAGCAAAGTACGAAGTTCCCGGCAGCGACGCGCTCGCTAACCGCATCGTCGAAGAAATAAAGAAAGGGCTTAACGTCGTCATTATGGAAAATCACGGCGTTATAACCTGCGCGGATAATCTGTTCGAGGCGTTCAAACGCTTTGAAACCCTGAATTTTGCCGCGTCTATCGGCATCACTTCGTCCATTATCGGAAAGCCCGTCGCGCTTACCAAAGACCAACTTAAAATCTACGCGACCAAAGGGCAAAATATGCTCGGCGAGTTTATTCCGAAAGACTATTCTTCCGACGAACGCCGTTTGAGAAAGGAAATGTGCGCTTTAATCCACAGGTCTTACGATCAGGGGCTTTTTACAAGCACGCAGGGAACTTTCTCCGTTAGGCTTGACGAAAACACTTTCCTTATAACGCCTTACGACGTAGACAGAAAATATATCGAACCCGAAGATATCGTGCGCATAGAATACAACTGGCGCGAAGCGGGTAAAATTCCCAGCCGCTCCGTCGAACTGCACAAACTTATCTACGACGAACATAAGGAAATAAACGCAATCACCGTCGCCCAGCCGAGACATCTTATGGCGTTCGGTACGACGCACACCGCTATCGACAGCAGAACGATACCGGAATCCTATATTGCTATGCGCGATATAAAGATTTTGCCGTTCGGCACGAATATCACCGACCCCGAACTGATTTCCAAGTCGATAAGCGCGCACTCGCCCGTTGTGCTAATTGAAAACGACAGCGTTATAAGCACGGGCAACACGCTTATCAATGCGTTCGACCGTTTGGAAGTCGCGGAATTTACGGCTAACACGATAATTCACGCTAAAATGATCGGCGATATAGTGATGATAAGTCAAAAGGAAGTCGAAGACATCAATAAAGCCTTCCACTTAGAATAAAACATTAAAAGCGATTGCCATGGCTTTCGCTTTTACTTTAAAAAACTTTTACAAGGAGCAGATTATGGCAAAATTTATTTCCGAGCCCGCGCACACCTTTAACGAGTACCTTTTGATCCCCGGATATTCTTCGGCAGAGTGCGTGCCGAAAAACGTAAGCCTTAAAACGCCGATAGTCAAATACCGCAAAGGCGAAGAACCCGCGCTTTCTATGAATATCCCGCTCGTTTCCGCCGTGATGCAATCGGTATCGGGCGACAGGCTTGCCGTCGCGCTCGCAAAAGAAGGCGGTATTTCCTTTATTTACGGTTCGCAGTCGATTGAAGATCAGGCGGCAATGGTCGCGAAAGTCAAGGCGTTTAAAGCGGGATTCGTCGCGTCGGACTCGAATCTTTCGATTGACGCCACGCTCGCGGACGTCGTGGACTTAAAAGCCCGCACGGGGCATTCCACTATGGCGGTAACTTCGGACGGAACTGCGCGCGGTAAACTTCTCGGCATTGTTACGGGTAGGGATTACAGGGTGAGCCGTATGAGTCCCGACGAAAAAGTCAAGGACTTTATGACTCCGTTTTCTAAACTCATATACGCGAAAAACGGCGTTTCGTTAAAGGAAGCGAACGATATTATCTGGGAACACAAACTCAATTCTTTGCCGATTATAGACGACGACGGACGGCTTGTGAGTTTCGTGTTCAGAAAGGACTACGAATCGCATAAAGAAAATCCCGCGGAACTTCTTGACGGGGATAAACGTTACGTCGTAGGCGCGGGCATAAACACGAGAGATTATAAAGAACGCGTACCCGCTCTCATTGATGCCGGCGCGGATATACTCTGCATAGATTCTTCCGAAGGTTTTTCCGAGTGGCAAAAACTTACTATCGAGTGGATAAGGGAAACTTACGGCGATAAAGTCAAGGTCGGCGCGGGCAACGTTGTGGACGGCGAAGGCTTTAAATTCCTTGCCGATTGCGGCGCGGATTTCGTGAAAGTCGGTATCGGCGGCGGATCTGCGCGAAACCAAAGGTATAGGCAGGGGGCAGGCGACCGCGCTTATGGACGTTTCTGCCGCGCGCGATAAATATTTTAAAGAAACGGGCGTTTACGTGCCTGTGTGTTCCGACGGCGGTATCGTGCACGATTACCATATGACCTTGGCGCTCGCTATGGGCGCGGACTTTTTGATGCTTGGGCGGTATTTTGCCCGCTTTGAAGAAAGCCCGACTAAAAAATTCAGCATCAACGGAAATATGGTAAAAGAATACTGGGGCGAAGGCAGCAACCGCGCGCGTAACTGGCAACGTTACGATTTGGGGGGGGATAGCAAACTTTCCTTTGAAGAAGGCGTGGATTCCTACGTTCCGTACGCGGGGTATTTAAAGGACAACGTTTCGGTAACGCTCGCGAAAATCAAATCGACGATGTGCAACTGCGGCGCGCTGTCTATTAAAGAATTGCAACAAAAAGCGACTTTAACGCTTGTTTCCGCTACGAGTATAGTAGAAGGCGGCGCTCACGACGTCGTATTAAAGGAAACACCGCAGAACAAAAACGGAAGATAAATAATTTTAACAAAAATGCAAGCGCCCGCGGAATTACCGCAGGCGCTTGCATTTTTATTCTTCCTTTATTCCAAGCAAATAATCGGCAGAAACACCGAAATAATCCGCAAGCGCGATTATATAAGATGCTTTTGGTTCGTTTACGCCGCGTTCCCAGTAATCGATGGCTTTTTGGCTTACACCGATTTTTTGACCGAGCGTTTTTTGTGAAATGCTCTTATCCTTTCTTAATTCTTTAATTCTATCGCTTATCATATATAAATGTTAGAAGATTTCTTCTTGAAATGCTTGACAAAGAAGATATCTTCTCTTATAATATTATAAGAAGTTTTCTTCTTAATATGCTAAAATGGGTTTCACAAATGAAAATAGGACTGGTTCTTTCGGGCGGGGTTGCGAAAGGCGCTTATCAGATAGGATTTTTAAAAGCGGTTGAAGAGTGTTTCGGTAGAGAAACAATTTCCTGTGTTGCCGGTGCGTCGATAGGGGCTATAAACGGTTATGCATTTTGTGCTGATAAAACCGATTTAATTTACGATTTTTGGAATTCCGCGCATTTTGATTCTAAAACCGATTTGATTTTAGATGTTTGGTTTAAACATTATCTTAGAGAAGTGGTAGGAGAAATTGCAAAAGAAGGAGATTTTCTCCAAATCCCGCTTTATTCGCCTATCTGTTATTGGCCGTTTATTCATAT
>CAJOMP010000041.1 GCA_905235785.1 uncultured Clostridia bacterium
TTGGTGGTGGACGGCGTTTATATGGGCGATAGCGGTCGCTTTGACGGTCTGGTGTATAATAAAGTATAATAAACAAGCGAACGCCAAATTAAACGAACACGAGTAAATAAAGTTTTGGGGGTCTTTACATTATGAAACCCGTTGAAATTGTAATTATAGTTGCGGCGGCGGCAATCGTCGTAGGCGTTATCGTCGCCGCGATAATAAGAAAGAAAAAGGGCATAACTTCCTGCGACTGCGGGTGCGATTGCGCGCATTGTAAGGGTTGCGGAATAAAAAAGCCCGAAGAAGAGAACAAATAGGTTAAATATGACCAAACAAAAATTCGACGTGGGCGGCATGAGTTGCGCCGCCTGTTCGTCGGGAATAGAAAGGGCGGTTAAAAGACTTGACGGGGTAAAGGAAGTAAACGTTTCACTTCTCGAAAAGTCTATGACCGTTTTATACGACGAGAGTACGCTCTCTGTGGAAACAATAATCGCTACGGTGGAAAAGTCAGGTTACACCGCGGCGATTTTCGGCACTCACGAAAATAAATATGCGGACGCGGAAAGGCTTAAAAAGCGCTTTTTTATATCGCTCGCGTTTTTATTGCCGCTTATGTACCTTTCTATGTTCAAAATGTTCGGCGCGCCGACTTTTGAAAGCATAACGGCGTTTACGGGGATGTGGGGGCTCGGCATCGACCTTGCGTTGCAATTTGTTCTTGCCACGGCGATAATCGCCGTCAACTTTAAGTTTTACACGAGCGGTATACGCGCCGTTAGAAACCTTTCGCCGAATATGGACACTTTGGTGTTGTTAGGTTCGTTTTCCGCATACGTTTACAGCATAGTCGTTTCCGTATTGATGTTGGGGGGCGTGATTTCGCATACGCACGTGTTTTTCGAGTCCGCCGCTATGGTCATAACGCTTGTCGATTTGGGAAAATATCTTGAAGAGATCTCAAAGCGCAAGACGGGCGCGGAAATCGAGAAACTCAATAAACTTCTTCCGAAAGTCGTAACGAGAGTTTCGGACGGCAAAGAAGAAACGGTTTTGACCGCGGAACTTAAAACGGGCGACATAATAGCGCTTAAAAGCGGCGACTATTGTCCTGTGGACGGAAAGGTTATAAAAGGGCTTGCGGGAGTGGACAGGTCTGCGATAACGGGCGAGAGTATTCCCGAAGAAGCGGCGGAAAACTATCAAATCGTGTCGGGCAGTATTCTGTGTTCGGGATATCTCTTGGTGAAATGCGAAAAAGTCGGCGAAAACACTCTTTTTTCGGAAATCGTGGAAACGGTAAAGGCGGCGGGCGCGAGCAAAGTGCCTATACAAAAATTTGCCGACAAAGTTTCCGCGGTATTCGTTCCGATAGTGGTGTTCGTCGCGATATTGACTTTTATATTGCAAATGATTATTAACGCGGGGGATTTAAGTTACGCTTTCAAGTGTATGATAAGCGTGATAGTTATATCCTGCCCGTGCGCGTTGGGGCTCGCCACACCCGTCGCGGTGATGGCGGCGACGGGAAAGGCAGCGTCGCTCGGAATACTTATCAAAGACGGCGAAACTTTGCAGAACGCGTGTAAAATAAATTGCGTTCTCTTGGATAAAACGGCGACGATAACCGAAGGCAGACCGAAAGTTACAGACTTTATAAATCTGTCTGAAAAATCCGACGGAGAAATTTTTGCTGTAACGTCTGCGCTCGAAAAAATGTCTAATCACCCGCTTGCGGACGCTATAATCGATTTTTGCGGCGCATCGGATAAGACGGCAGATAATTGCGCGTACGAAATAGGTAAAGGCATAACGGGCTCAATCGACGGCGTACAATATTCGCTTGGAAATTTTGTAAATTCGGAGCGGTTTACTGGTAAAACCACGGTAACGCTGTCTTCGGGCGATACGGTAGTTGCCGAATTCGGGGTTTCCGACATTGTAAAGCCCGACAGTCGCGCGGCAATAAAAACGCTTAACGAAAGCGGCATAACCACGGTAATGATAACAGGCGACAGAGAGTCCGCGGCAAAAAGCGTGGCAAACGAAACGGGTATAACAAGATACGAACACTCCGTTCTGCCCGCGGGTAAAGCCGACTACGTCAAAAAGTATAAAGACGAAGGTTATTTTACCGCGTTCGTCGGCGACGGGATAAACGACAGTCCCGCCTTAAAGACCGCGGACGTCGGCATTGCCGTAAGCGGCGGAACGGATATAGCGATAGAAAGTTCGGACGCGGTAATTCTCGGCGGGTCGCTTACCAAGGTTGCGGAAACGGTTGGGTTAAGTAAAAAGACCGTTGGCATAATAAAGGGCAATCTGTTCTGGGCGTTCTTTTACAACGTGATAATGATACCCGTCGCGGCGGGCGCGTTCGCTTTTATGGGGCTTAAATTCGAGCCGTGGATAGCGGCGATATGTATGAGCGTGAGTTCGCTTTTCGTTGTGCTTAACGCGTTAAGGATAAACGGATACGGCAAAAAGGCGCAAGACAGTAAAAAAAATAAAGTAAACGGAGATAAGGATATGGAAATAAGAGTAGAAGGTATGATGTGCGAGCATTGCAAAAAGCGCGTTACCGAAGCGATAGAAAGCGTAAACGGCGTAAAAGCGGTCAAAGTCGACCTTAAAAAGAAAAAGGTAACTATAAAAGGCGAACCCGAAATCGGCGAAGTAAAAGCGGCGGTACAGTCTGCGGGGTATAAAGTCGTCGACTGACTTTATTTTTTAAAAAGGTTTAATTCCGTTGCGTTATGTTTATATATGTTGTAGAATATATACAAAAAACGCAACGGAATTTTTTATGACAAGAACTTTAAAAAACAGCCGCGCGGCAAGTTTCGCGGCAATATTTGCAGTATACTTGCTGGCGGCGGCGGTCGGAATAACCGTTTATTATTTTTTGCCCCTTTCGATGTATTTTGCGTGGAAACTTTTGATCGCGGACGTTGCCGCTACCGTTTTCACCTTTATGTTCAGCGTTGTTTTCAAAAACGCGTCGGTGTACGACCCTTATTGGAGCGTTCAGCCTATACTTATCTGCGCGGCGTTTTTTATCCGCGTAGGGTACAGCGTTTCGGGTCTTTTTCCGCTTATCGCGGTTTCGCTTTGGGGCGTTAGGCTTACCGCTAATTGGGCTTATACTTTTAAGAATCTGAACACGCAGGATTGGCGGTATACCCGTCTTAAAGAGCAAACGGGTAAGTTGTATCCCGCGGTGAATTTTTTCGGAATACATCTTATTCCGACGATTATTGTGTATGCGTGCGTTCTTCCCGCGGTGTTCGTTATAACCGAGAAACCCGAATTTAACGGATACGCGTCGATATTTTTCGCATTGTCGGTGTGTGCGATGTGTCTTCAACTTGTCGCGGATACGGAGATGCATATTTATCGCGAAACAAGACCCGCGCCGTTTATACGGACGGGACTTTGGAAATATGCCCGCCATCCTAACTATCTCGGCGAAATTCTTATGTGGTGGGGTATAGGTATTTACGCTTTTATGCTTATTTCCGACAGATGGTATCTTCTTTTCGGCGCGGTCTTAAATACCTTGCTTTTCCTGACGGTAAGTATCCCGATGGCAGATAAAAGGCAGTCGGCAAAGGAAGGCTTTAACGAATATAAAGCGAGTACGAGAATGTTGTTACCGATACAGAAAATAATAAAAAACAAATAGTTTTATCCCCGAACGGAAGGAAATCCGTTCGGGGATAAATTTTTGCGGGCAAATAAAAAATTGTGCCTTTTGCTTGAAAAAGACCACAAGATATGGTAAAATATTACGTATACGACACAAGCGAAAGGGTTATACGTAAGACTAATAGGAGAGAAAATGGCAAAAGGCAGTTACAGCGCGGAAGATATCAAAATTTTAGAAGGACTTGACGCGGTGCGTATGCGCCCCGGTATGTATATCGGAACGACAAGCGTTAAAGGGTTACACCATATCCTTTGGGAAATAGTGGATAACGCGATAGACGAAGCGGCGAACGGTTATTGCGACAGGATAGAAGTTAAACTGTATAAAGACGGCAGCGCGTCCGTAGAAGATAACGGCAGGGGGATACCCACGGATATTCACCCGAAGTCGGGTGTTTCGGGCGTGCAGGTCGTGTTTACGCAACTTCACGCGGGCGGAAAGTTCGGCGACGGAAATTATCAGTTTTCGGGCGGACTTCACGGCGTCGGCGCGTCGGTAACCAACGCGCTTTCCGAGTGGCTTAAAGTCGAAGTGTATAGGAATACCGTTTATAAAATGGAATTTCACAGTTTTCTCGACGAAAAAACGGGGAAAATCAAATCGGGTGTGCCGGTCGCCCCGCTCGTCGATACGAAAGTAAAAACGAAAAAACGCGGTTCGTTCATAAGATTTAAACCGGACGCCAGAGTTTTCGAAACGGTGGAGTTTTCCGTCGAAAGCATATTGAAAAGGCTTAAAGAACTCGCCTTTTTAAATAAGGGGCTCACGATAGATTTTTACGACGAGAACACCGATTTTCACCGTGTGTACGAGTATCAGGGCGGGCTTATAGATTTTATAAAATACGCCAACGAAGGCAAGACGGTCCTTTACGGCGAGCCGCTTTACGCCAAGGCGGAAAAGGACGGGATTTTAGTCGAGTTTGCGATCCAGCATACCGACGCTTATACCGACAGCGTGTTTTCTTACGTCAACAATATTCCGACGGGCGAAGGCGGTATGCACGAAACGGGTTTCCGTTCGGGGCTTACGCGTTCTTTTAACGACTACGCGCGCGAACATAACTTCTTAAAGGAAAAAGACGACAATTTAACGGGCGACGACTTTAAGGAAGGGCTTACCGCGATAATTTCCGTCAAAATGCAGAACGTTCAGTTTGAGGGGCAGACCAAAAACAAACTCGGTAATCCCGAAGCGCGTCCCGCGGTGGAATACGTAGTAGTAAACGAACTTTCCGCGCTTGAAAACAATAAAAAACTAGGCAAAACTTTCGATACGATAATAAATAAAGCGTTGGGCGCGGCAAAGGTAAGGCTTGCGGCTAAAAAGGCAAAGGAACTCGCCCGCGCGACGAAGAGTTTAGAAAGCGCGAACCTTGTCGGTAAACTCGCCGCGTGTTCGGGCAGAAAACCCGAACTCAACGAACTGTTTATCGTCGAAGGCGATTCCGCCGGTGGCAGCGCGAAACAGGCGAGAGTGCGGCAAACGCAGGCGATATTGCCGCTTCGCGGCAAGCCGCTTAACGTTGAGAAAAAGAAACTCGACCAGATTTTGCAGAACGAAGAGATCCGCACGATAATTTCCGCGCTCGGCACGGGTATAGGTTCGGATTTTACCATAGAAGATTTAAAATTCCACAAAGTAATTATTTTGTCGGACGCGGACGTCGACGGAAGTCATATCCGCATATTGCTTTTGACGTTCTTTTTCCGTTATATGAGAGAACTCATAAACGAAGGGCACGTTTACATCGGTATGCCGCCGCTTTATAAGGTTTACAGGGGCAACACCGAAGAGTACGCTTACGACGACAAAGAACTTGCCGAAAAGATAGAAAAAGTCGGCAGGGGATATCAGATACAGCGTTATAAAGGGCTTGGCGAAATGGACCCCGCGCAACTTTGGGAAACGACGATGGACCCCGCAAAACGCAATCTTATGCAAGTTACGATAGAAGACGCGGCGGAAGCGGACAGGCTTATAACGGTGCTTATGGGCGACGAAGTGTCGGAAAGAAAAAAATACATTTTCGATCACGCGGACTTCGACAGAGTGGATAAGTTCGCGAAAATGAAACGTTCGTAAAGGCGGGGATAACAGATGGAAAACGAAAACGGAAAGGGCATAATTTTAAGTTCGCTTGACGAAGTATTCAAAAATTCAATGATAGCGTACGCGGAAGACGTTATTCTTGACAGGGCGCTTCCGCGCGTGGAAGACGGGTTAAAACCCGTTCAGCGCCGCATACTCTACGATATGTACGAAATGGGGCTTACTCCCGACAAGCCGCACAAAAAGTGCGCGAAAATCGTCGGCGAAGTGCTCGGTAAATTCCACCCGCACGGGGACAGTTCGGTTTACGGCGCGCTCGTGCATTTGGCGCAGGATTTCAATATGCGCCATCCTTTGATTGACGGACACGGTAACTTCGGTACGGTTGACGGCGACGGGGCGGCGGCTTACAGGTATACCGAAGCGAAGTTGTGTCCGCTCGCTTTGGAACTGTTGTCGGATATCGAAAAAGACACGGTAAATTTCAGCCTTAACTTCGACGATACCGAAGAAGAGCCCGATACTCTCCCCGGGCGTTTTCCGAATTTACTCGTAAACGGCGCTATGGGTATAGCGGTAGGCCTTGCAACGAATATTCCGCCGCACAATCTCGGCGAAGTTATAAACGGCGTGGTGGCGTATATAGACAATCCCAAAATATCGCTTAAAGAAATGATGAAATATATTCCCGCGCCGGATTTTCCGACGGGCGGATATATAATCGCGGACGAAGAACTTGAAGAAGCCTATAAAACGGGCAAGGGCAAAATAAAGATACGCGGCAGAGTCAATATAGAAAAAGAAAACGGCGATAAACAAAATCTCGTTATATCCGAAATCCCGTATCAGGTCAATAAGTCCGAACTTTTGAAAAAAATATCCGAACTTAAAGAAACGAAAAAGGATATTCTGGCGGGGATTGCGGACGTTGTCGACGAATCGGACAGAAACGGTATGCGCGCCGTGATAAAACTCCGTAAAGACGCCGACGCGAAAGCGATACTAAATTATCTTTATAAAAACACTAATTTAGAAACGAGTTTCGGCATAAATATGGTGGCGATAGCGCACGGCAAACCCGCTCAACTCGGGCTTATGGATATTATTTCCTATTACGTCAACTATCAGCGCGAAGTGATCTTGCGTCGCAGTAAATTCGATTTGGAAAAGGCGAAAGAGCGCGCGCATATTTTAGAAGGTCTTATCATTGCGGTCAAAAATATCGACGAAGTGGTGAAAATCATTAAAAACGCCGACAACACCGCGGACGCAAGGGCAAAACTCCGCGCAAGGTTTTCTCTTTCGGAAGTTCAGGCGAACGCTATTCTCGATTTAAGGCTCGCGCGGCTTACCAAACTCGAAGTGGAAAAGTTAGAGCAGGAACTTAAAGAACTCAAAAAGCGCATAGAAGAACTTTCGGAAATTATCGCAAGCAAACAAAAGCAGATGGCTGTCGTTCGCAAAGAAATTCTCGAAATAAAGAAGAAATACAAAGACGACAGGCGTAGCAACGTAATAAACGGCGGCGAAGCGATAGACATAAAGAGCGTGGAGCAGGAATTAAAACCCGTTGAAGATTTTGTCGTAGCGGAAACTTTCGGCGGCGCGTTCAAAAAGATGACCGAGCGCAACTTTAAATCGAGCGAGAGAAAAATCAAGGACAATGCGGATTTAGGCGACTTTATAGCGGTTTCTGCGCGCGTTAAGAGCAATCAGACTTTGATCGCGTTCACAAATCTCGGCAACTGTTGCAAAATCGACCCCGAAATCGCGCCGGAGTCCCGTTTCCGCGATAAAGGGTACAAGTTCACGGATATCGTAAAAGACGCGGCAAGGAACGAGCGTCCCGTCGCTTTCTTCGCGATAGAAGAAGGGGCGTTGCCGCAAGGACACCTTTTATTCTATACCAAAGACGGACTTATCAAAAAGACGGAGTGGGCTGAATACGCGCTTATTAAACCCTACTATCAGGCGATTAAATTAAAGGACGGAGACGAACTTATAGGCGTAGAAGAAGACAGGGCGGAAACCACAATAGGCTTTATCACCGAACAAGGATTAGTGCTTAACGCGTTAAAAGACGATATCCCCGTACAAGGCAGAGTTGCCGGCGGCGTAAAGGGGATAAACCTTAATAAAGGCGACAAGATAAAATTCGTAGCGCAAATCGACGACGAAGGCGAGTTTGTTGTAATAACCGATACGGGTTTCTATAAGCGAGTTTTGACGGCGGAAATAGAACCGATGGCGCGGTACAGAAAGGGCGTTAAAATATGCGAACTCGGGCGGCAGAACAGGATAATTTACGCGTCTTGCGTAAAAGAGCCGTTCGATATCGCGGTTGTCGACAATTTCGGGGTGGCGTTTACCGTAAACACCGAAGACGTCTCGATAGAAGGCAGAACGACCAAGGGCAAGACTTTAAAGAACGAGAATAAAAAACGCAAGCCAGAAAATGCGTGCAGAATATTGTAATAAAGGGAGTTTAATTAAGCGACTATGGAAAAATGGCAGGGAAAGAAAAAAGCGGTAACTTTCAGCTTTGACGACGGAGTGCATCAGGACGTAAGGCTTATCGAGATATTAAATAAATACGGGCTAAAAGGGACGTTTAATCTGAATTCCGCTTATTTGGGGTGTAAGGGTAAACTTGAAAGAAACGGCAGGGTCGTCGGACATTATAAAGTCGGTCCCACAGAAGTTAAAAGCGTTTATGCGGGGCACGAAGTCGCGGTGCATACGCTTGCTCATCCTAATCTTACCGAACTTGAAGAAGAAACGATAGTTTATCAGGTAGAGCGGGACAGGTTGACGTTAAGCGAACTCGCGGGGTACGAAGTAGTAGGTATGGCGTATCCCTGCGGCGGGGTGAATAACGACGACAGGGTAGCGGATATTATAAAACGCCGCACGGGCGTAAAATATTCACGTACCGTAATTTCTACGGGCAACTTTGATTTACAGGAGAATTTATACCGTTTTAATCCTTCGGTTTATTATACCGACGAAAAGGCGCTTTTCGAACTCGGCGAAAAATTCATAAATTTAAAAACCGATATACCGCAGATATTTTATATCTGGGGGCACTCTTATGAAATGGACGCCGAGTATATTTCTTGGGAAAAATTTGAAGAATTTTGCAAATTCATATCCGGTAAAAGCGATATTTTCTACGGCACGAATAAGGAAGTGTTATTGTAAACGAC
>CAJOMP010000042.1 GCA_905235785.1 uncultured Clostridia bacterium
ACACCGTTTCGGTCATCTATCTTTTAAATAACGTTTACGAGCCGTTTTACAAGTGGGCGTACCGCGGTATGCGGGATTTGAACGTTCTTTCCGACCTTGAATTCGCGCTTACGGGGCTAACAGAACTCGGAAATTCCCGAAAGGAAGCGATGGAAAAACGGGAGATAATACAGGATATAGCGACTATCGTTACCGACGAATTCAAGGCGCAGAAAATAACGACCGCTACTTGCAATAATTTAGACACGCACGCGTTTTCTATTGCAGATACGATAGAAAATCCCGAAATAAGAAATATGAATGTTTTTGAAGGCGCATAAAACTTTGTAGTTTTAAGGGATTGCCGCGATTACTACGCAATCTCGCAATGACAAATAAACTTGCCGCCGTCGCAAAAATTTGCGACGGCGGCAAGTTTATTTTTTAATCAGTTTTAATTTTATCCTTCTATTCCGAACGGAGCGCAACGACGGGATCTTTATCCGCCGCGATACGCGACGGTATAACGCCAGCGATAAGCGTAAGCGCGAAACTTATAACGACGAGTATCAACGCGTCGGTGAATTTCAGCGCGGCGATAGCGCCCGCGTTCGCGATAAAATGCCCGAAAATCAGATTGATGGGTATTGTCAACAGATAAGAAACGGCTACGCCCAAAAGCCCCGCGAACAATCCGATAAGGAAAGTTTCCGCATTGAATATGCGAGAAATATCCTTCTTCCTTGCGCCGATAGACCTTAAAACGCCTATCTCTTTCGTCCTTTCAACTACCGAAACGTAAGTTATAATGCCTATCATTATGCTGGACACGACGAGCGATATAGAAGTAAACGCGACGAGCACGATTTTAACCGCGTCTACGATAGAATTCATTGCGGAGAACAGCATCGCCGTCGAATCTGAATAATGAACCTTATCTTCTTCGGCGCGATTCGGATCTTCGTTCCACGCGTCGAGATAAACTTTGATTTCTTCTTTTTGCTCGTACCCCTTAGAGTATATAGAGATCTTACTCACCGTATCGTCGCCCGCCAACGCGCGAAGAGTATAAGTTTCATATTTCCATTGAATAGGCGTAAAAGGATTATCACTAAAATCTTTTATGTTTTTCGCATTGATAAGCGGATTGATTACCGACACGGATTTCGTTTCGTTACTTTCTGCGCTTGCCGCAATAACTATCGGAGAAGTAGTATTCTTTTCGTCAGTCAATATAGATTGAACAAATGCCGAAGTATAAGCAAGCCCCGTCTGTAAAACGCCTTGTTGCACGTCTTCTTTAAGCCTTACCACACCTGTTATTTTCATCGGTAAAGCGGTCGGAACAGCATCGGGCGCGTAAATTTTACTTAAAAAATTCGTGCCTATTTGTGTATATCTCTCGGTATTGTCAATGTAATAAAACTTTTTATTCAGTACGTTTTCAAAAGAAAAATCGTTTTCACCGCCGAATTTGACGTTATACCCGTCAAACCCGTTTATCGTTTTAAATCCCAAAAGCGCAAGCGTTATATCCGGCACCCTGTTATACCTGTCTACGACGAGTAAAAGTTCGTCTTCGCCGGTTGCCCACTCACCGTTTAAAAGTTCGTATTGAGAAGATATAAGGTCTTGATTTGCGGGGATCTCGCACATAGTCGGTATATACTCTCTTACAAACGAAGCGGAAATATTCATATTCGATTGCGAAATGCCTTTTTCAAACTCGTTTACCATAAATTGCACGAGCGTGTTTACGGACATTACGCTATACACCGCGTCGTTATCGTTATTTGCAAGGTTATAACCTATCTCGGTAAAAATATAATCGTTTATATCCATACCGTAGCCGCGTTGAACACAGTAAGCCCATTTATCTTCCGTTTTAGCGGCGGCATCGTTAGCCCTGTCGGCATAATCTTGCACATAATCAATATATTCGTCGGTGAGGTTGTTGCTTTTAAGCATATTCGTAAGGTCGCCGAACATTGCGCGCGAATACATTTTTTGAGTAAGCCTTTGCGCCTTTACTTCATCCCCCGTAACGTTGTTCGCAAGTTTTTGGAAATCTTCTATATCTATCGTGGATTCCGTTATAGTCAATGGATAAGTCGAAAGCGTATCCGCCTGCAAACTCTGTATATACCCCGAAAAACCCGTAGAAACGGCGAGTACGAGCGCTATGCCGATTATGCCGATACTGCCCGCGATAGCGGTCAAAGTCGTTCTGCCCTTTTTGGTGCGGAGATTTGAAAAGGACAGCGCGAACGCCGTACCGAATTTCATCGCCGCTTTGCCTTTTTGCTTTTTATCTTTTTTCTTTTCGGACTTTATCGGCTCGGCGGGAACGCTGCTTTTTGTGTTTTCTTCCTGAACGCTTTCGGTAAACGGGTCGGTATCGCCCGTTTTTTCTCCGTCCAAAAGATTGATTATTCTCGTCGAATACTTTTCCGCAAGTGCGGGATTATGCGTTACCATAATTACCAAACGGTCGCGCGCGACTTCCTGTAACAAATCCATTATCTGAATACTCGTTTCGGTATCCAGCGCGCCCGTCGGTTCGTCGGCTAAAATAATTTCGGGGTCATTGACAAGGGCGCGGGCAATAGCCACACGCTGCATCTGCCCGCCCGAAAGTTGGTTGGGCTTTTTATGCGCCTGACCTTTAAGTCCCACCTGTTCTAACACCCTTTTAGCCCTTGCGTGCCTTTCCGCTTTCGTTACCCCCGAAAGAGTAAGCGCGAGTTCTACGTTCGCGAGCACCGTTTGGTGCGGAATAAGATTGTAACTCTGAAACACGAAGCCTATACTGTTGTTACGGTAAGTATCCCAGTCTCTGTCTTTATATTCTTTTGTTGAAACGCCGTTTATTATAAGGTCGCCGGAAGTATATCGGTCAAGTCCGCCGATAATATTGAGCATAGTGGTTTTTCCGCAGCCGGAAGGACCTAAAACGGAAACGAATTCGTTTTTACGGAAAGTAATATTTATGCCTTTAAGCGCTTGGACAACATTTTCGCCGTCGCCGTAAACTTTTACGATATCTACGAGTTTAAGAGCGGCATTATCCGTCGGTAAATTTTTCTTTAAATCAGCCATAACGGTGTTCCTTTATCTTTTTTTTACATTATATCCGAAAGCGCGCTTACGAACGCGGGCACGTCGTCGATAGAAAGCCCTTCGAGAATTCTTGCCTGTTCGTAAAGCACCGTTGAATATTTTTTGAGAGTTTCTTTATCTTCGCTAAACAGCGTTTCGAGTTTACCTAATATTTTATGCTCCGCGCTTATTTCGAGTACCTTGTCCGCCTTTACTTCTCCGTTCGCGTTCGGCATAGCGTTTAAAACCTTTTCCATTTCTATCGAAACGTCGCCGTCCGCAATCAAACACACGGGATAAGTTTTAAGATTGCCCGTAAGGCGAACGTCTTTAACCTTGTCGCCGAGATTTGCCTTAATCTCCGCAAAAAGGTCTTTATATTTTTCGTTCTTTTCTTTGAGTTCCTGTTTCTCGCTTTCGGTATCGAGCGAAAAATCCGCTTCGGCGACCGACTTGAATTTTTTACCGTCGTAATCCATTAAGATTTTCGCCACGAATTCGTCCACGCCGTCTTTAAAGAACAGTATTTCCGCGCCCTTTTCCTTCGCCTTTTCTATCTGCGGAAGTTTGGCGATTTTTTCGTAACTTTCACCCGACGCGTAATAAATTTCCGTCTGACCTTCGGGCATTTCTTTCACGTATTCCGCGAGCGTTACGAGTTTTTCTTTTTTCGAAGAATAGAACATTAAAAGGTCTTTTAACTTGTCCTTGTTCATACCGAAACCCGCGTAAACGCCGAATTTTATCGATAAGCCGAATTCCGCAAACAGTTTTTCGTAAGTCTCACGGTCTTCGTCCATCATTTTTTTGAGTTCCGCCGTTATTTTCTTTTCGATGCCGTTCGCTATCGCTTTGACCTGTCTATCCTGTTGCAGAATTTCACGGGAAATGTTTAAGGAAAGGTCGGAACTGTCGACGATTCCCCTGACAAACCCGAAATAATCGGGCAAAAGGTCTTCGCACTTTTCCATTATCATAACGCCGTTAGAATAGAGTTTTAAGCCCTTTTTAAAGTCTTTTGAATAATAATCGAAAGCCGCGCGGCTCGGGAAAAACAACAACGCGTCGTAGTTTACCGCGCCTTCTATTTTCGCGTAAACGCTCTTTAACGGGTCTGTATAATCGTGGAATTCGTTTTTATAAAACTCATTTAAATTCTCGTCCGTAACTTCCGATTTGGGCTTTTTCCATATAGGAACCATACTGTTTAAGGTTTCGGGTTCTTTTACCTGCTCGTATTCGGGCTTGTCTTCGGGACTTCCTTCTTTTTTGCGACTTTTAGTCATTTCCATTATAATGGGGTAACGGATATAGTCCGAATATTGCTTTACAAGCGAATTTATCTTATATTCTTCCAAAAAGTCGGAATACTTGAAGTCGTCGGTGTCGTCTTTAAGTTTAAGCACGATTTTAGTGCCGTAACCGTCCTTTTCCGCCTCGGTAATTTCGTAGCCGTCTACCCCCGCGCTTTCCCACTTAAACGCCTTGTCCGCACCGTAGGCTTTGGAGTATACCACTATTTTATCCGCTACCATAAACGCCGAATAAAACCCGACGCCGAACTGACCTATAAGTTCATTTTCCTTTCCTTCGTTTTCCTTTTTGAAAGCAAGCGTGCCGCTTTCGGCGATAGTACCGAGATTTTTTTCTAAATCCTTATCGGTCATACCTATGCCGTTGTCTTCTATAACGAGTGTGCGCGCGTCTTTATCTATCGTGATATTTATCTTGAAATCGGAATTAACGCTCGTATCGGTAAGCGAAATAAATTTAAGTTTATCGATAGCGTCCGACGCGTTGGATATAAGTTCGCGCAAAAATATCTCTTTGTTCGTGTAAATAGAGTTGATCATTAAATCGAGTATTCTTTTAGATTCGGTTTTAAATTGTTTCATTTTTTTGTCGTCTCCTGTCGTTAATTAGCACTCTCGTCGTTCAAGTGCTAAATTATATTATAATCAAAGTGAAAATAAAGTCAAATAAAAACGGCATATATTGAAAATATATTTCAGAAAATTTTATATAAGAACTCCCGCCGCGGCGGGAGTTTTTGCGTCAAATATCAAAACGCTATATCTTTTCAACGCTATTTACCGTTAAAACGCCGGCGCTTACCTTGAATTTTACGTTTAAGCCCCCGTAAGTCATACCGTAAACCCTTTCGGGGTCGTCCTTATAAGACGGGCGGGGGTCGTCTTTAAGACACTCCGTTATCGCATTTAAAACTTCCGCGGACATAGTTTCTTTTACGTTGCTCGGAAATTCCACCTTTAACTCATAATCTTTTACGTCGTCCGCAAAGCCGCTTTCGGCGCTATCTATTTTATCCGCGGGATTATACGGTTTTATATCGAAAACGGGCGAACCGTCGACAATGTCTGCGCCCGACACGTAAAGTTTTATGCCGTTATCGGTTTTTTCGACCCCGTCAAGTTTAACGCAGGAAAGCCCCAACCCGTTCGGGCGGTTAGGCGAACGGCTGGCAAACACGCCCACGCGTTTATTTCCGCCGAGCCTTGGGGGGCGAACCGTTTGCGCGCCCGAATAGACCGTTTTATCGAAACCGAATATAAGCCATATATGAGATACGCCGTTTAAACCGCGGACGGAGTCCTGCCCGAATTCTTTTTCGAGAATAACCGAGCCTTTTGCGGACGGCGCTCTTCCGCTCTGCCGCGGAACACCGAATTTATCTTTAAATTCCGTGTGAATATATCCTATCGGTTTTATGATTTTTTCCATTTTCTTAAAATTTTGCGCGGCGCTTAAAACTTTTAAGCGCCGCGCTGAAATTATCTGATTTTAATACTTAACGCTGTACAAAATGTCTTCGTATGTCGGGAACGGGCTCATTTTCTTGCTTAAAATAAGTTCCGCCGCGTCCGCGTAAGTTCTCAACTCTTCCATATCTTCAAGCAATTTATCTTTACAGTACACGGCTTTTTCGAGATTTGTCGCGGCTTTATCGTAACCGTCCAAATCTTTCGCTAATTTATCCGTCGCCGCGGCAAACTTGCCCGAAAGTTCGGATATCTTCGACAGCAGTCCCTTTTCAAGGTCGCAATTATAATCGCCGAACGACTTCTTTTCGTTGAGTTCGCGAAGAATAAACGACTGATACCCTATTATCGCGGGCGCGATTTCTTTGCGCGCGATATCGAGCGCGGTAAACGCTTCTATATGCACGATATTAGCGTAGTTTTCAAGCAGGATTTCCATACGTGATTTTATTTCGCTTTGAGACAACACGTTCATACGCTTAAACAGTTTTATGTTTTTCGCGTCCGTATAGTGCGGCAACGCGTCCACGGTAGTTTTATAATTTAAAAGCCCGCGTTTTTCCGCTTCTTTTTCCCACTCTTTGGAATAATTGTTGCCCGCAAATATAATCCGTTTATGCTTTTTGACCGCGCGCTTTAAAAGTTCCGCAAGCGCGGCGCTCTTATCCTGCGCTTTTTCGAGTTCGTCGGCAAAACCGCAAAGCACGTCCGCGACTATGGTGTTTAATATAAAGTTCGGACAAGCGATATTCGTAGACGAACCTACCATACGGAACTCGAATTTATTGCCCGTAAACGCAAACGGCGAAGTCCTGTTCCTGTCGGTGGCGTCTTTCTGTATAGGCGGCAAAGCGGAAACGCCCGTTTTCAGGTTTTCGGCTTTCATAGTCGAATACGTTTTCCCTTTTTCAACCGATTTAAGTATATTTTCAATATCTTCGCCGAGATATATTGAAATGATAGCGGGCGGCGCTTCGTCCGCGCCGAGTCTGTGATCGTTGCCTGCCGTGGCAACCGATATCCTTAACAAATCCTGATGTTCGTCGACCGCTTTTATCACCGCCAAAAGGAACAGCAAGAATTGCGCGTTCTCTTGCGGGGTATCGCCCGGTTCCAACAGGTTTTCGCCCGTATCGGTAGAGAGCGACCAGTTGTTGTGCTTGCCGCTGCCGTTGACCGACGCAAACGGCTTTTCGTGCATAAGACACACCATACCGTGCTTATTCGCTACGCTCTTCAAGATTTCCATAGTAAGTTGGTTCTGGTCGCAAGCGGTGTTTACGGAAGTAAACACGCAGGCGAGTTCGTGTTGAGCGGGAGCGACTTCGTTATGTTCCGTTTTCGCGTAAACGCCGAGTTTCCAGAGTTCGTCGTCAACTTCTTTCATAAAATCCGCAACGCGGGATTTTATCGCGCCGTAATAATGGTCTTCGAGTTCCTGACCTTTTGCGGGGCGCGCGCCGAACAGCGTTCTGCCGCAATGTATAAGGTCAAGGCGTTTTTCGTACACGCTTTTATCAATAAGGAAATATTCCTGTTCCGCGCCGACGGTCGGCACTACTTTTTTCACCGTTTTGTTGCCGAAAAGTTTAAGGATACGGAGCGCCTGTTTGTTGAGCGTTTCCATAGAGCGTAAAAGCGGCGTCTTTTTATCGAGCGCTTCGCCGCCGTAAGAGCAAAACGCCGTCGGAATATACAAACTCCTGTCCTTTATAAAGGCGTAAGAAGTCGGATCCCAAGCGGTATATCCGCGCGCTTCAAACGTAGCGCGTAGTCCCCCCGACGGAAAACTCGACGCGTCGGATTCGCCTTTGACGAGCGACTTTTCCGAAAATTTCATTATGGGATTGCCGTCTTTATCGGGTTCGGCAAAACCGTCGTGTTTTTCGGCGGTGATACCGGTCATGGGTTGAAACCAATGGGTAAAATGCGTCGCGCCCTTTTCGATTGCCCAGTCTTTCATGGCGCAAGCGACTTTTTTCGCTACCGCATGGGATAACGGCGTACCGTCTTCGATAGCAAGGCGCACGGCGCTATAAGTATCGCCGTCTAAACGTTCGCGCATCACCTTGTCGCTAAAAACCATAGAACCGAAAACTTCCGGAAGTTCTTTACCGTTCATAAAAACTCCTTGATTTATACCTTATTAAGCGAATTTTAACATTTACGTATACTTTTGTCAATCTTTTGCAAATAATTGTCTAACCCTTTGATCAATCTGAACAAATCTTCCGCTGTTGCCGAAAGATTTCTTTCCGCGAAATGTTTGCTTACCGAAAAATCTTCCGGCATGCGGTTTATGGGAAATACCGCTGTAACGCCTTCCGCATAAGCGGAGGTCATATCCCCGTCCGCGCCGCCGACGACCGCTACGACGGGCACGCCTTTTTCAGCCGCGCGCCTGCTTACGCCTATGACGACTTTGCCGCGCAAACTTTGAGAATCTATTTTTCCTTCTCCCGTAATAACAAGATCTGTATCTTGCAACATATCGTCAAAGCCTACCGCGTCGAGCACGGTTTCTATGCCCATTTTAAGTTCTGCGCCGAAAAACCCGCTAAGTCCCGCGCCAAACGCGCCCGCCGCGCCTCCTCCCGGAAGGTTTGACAGGTCAATGCCGAAATCACGTTTTAAAATTTCGCACATGTGTTTTACGCCGGAATCCAAAATTGCCACTTGCTTTTTATCCGCGCCCTTCTGCGGCGCGAACACTTCCGCCGCGCCTTGCTTACCGTAAGGCGGATTATCTATATCGCACATAGCGGTAATTTTCACGCCCGATAAATTTTTGCGTAATGCGGAAACATCCGCTTTAACGACGTCTTTCAAAGTTCCGCCCGTGGGAATAAAAGACGCTCCGTTTTCATCATAGAATTCCGCGCCGCAATTTGACTTTCAAAAACATTAAGAATCTTCTTTTGTAGTCTCACGTTAGATGAGACATCAAAGCAAACTTTTTTATTATCCGCTACCCAATCTAAATTATTTGTTCACCGACGCCGAACGTAGTAGTGAGAAGCGGGTTTTTATCGTCCTTTACCATAGGAAGCGAAGCGCAGGAAGCCGTTTCAATCACAGCCGTGTCGCCGCAAATACCGTAATAAGTATCAATCTGTTTAAAATACGGACCGTTTACGGTTACCGGTACTTTTCTTCCGCCCATAGCGGAGAGAAAACAATCCACGCTGCCTTCTCCGCCATCGGCAACCGGTACGCAAAGCACTTCTGCATTTAAAATACTTTTCGCTTTTTCGGACATTATTTCGCATATCTTATTAGAAGAAAGCGTGCCCTTAAAAGAATCGGGGATAAGAACTATTTTCATAATTATCTTATATACTGACCTTAAAAACGACGCCTTGCGAAAGCGCAAGGCGTTAAAATCGTTTTCTATTTTGCGAATTCCGTTGCGCGCCACTCTCTTATGACGTTTACTTTTATCTGCCCCGGATATTCCATTTCCTTTTCGATCTTCTTTGCGATTTCTTTGGCAAGGAATAACGTTTGCGCGTCGTTTACTTGTTCGGGTTTTACCATTAC
>CAJOMP010000043.1 GCA_905235785.1 uncultured Clostridia bacterium
AATAGCGCAACCGTCAAAACTATTCTTCTATTATATCTATTGCAAAGAATTCCGTTTAATACCTGCCCTATCCCGTAAAAGAGAAAAAACAGCGTTGACGGCAAAGAGGCGTCGGTATGATTCACGGAATATTTTGTCATTATCAAATTTATATTTGAACTGTAACTGTAACGACCGAGTTGCGCAATTGAATATATCAGCCAACAGATAAAAATCAAAATTATTTGATAGCGTTTGGATTTGTACGTCTTTTCCATCGTGTTGCCTATATAATTCTATACTGTTTCAAACATTTTTCGCAAAGCGTCGACGGAATTAAACATTTCCTTTATTCCCGTAAATATATCCGTAGGATCTTTATCGTATCCTTTGGATATCAGATATCTATCTGCCTCTAATGTTAAATATCCGTTATAATTTATATCTTTTAGCGCTTTTACTATCGGATCGAAATCTATTTCCATTGAAAAGGGAATTTGATGACTGTCATGCAACTTGTCGTTATCATGTATATGTAGTGTTTGGACCTTATCTTTTAAAGCGTAGATCATTTTAGCGGCGCTCGTATTCAGTCCTTTCATTTCTGCATGTCCGATATCGACGCAAGCGACCAGAAAGTCATCGTCTACCGCGTCTAAATGCGCTTTGAAATCATTTTCATCAGAGCATGCCGCAGGTGAAGCGCAGTCCTTTTCCTTGTCCCAGTTCCACATATTTTCAGCGGCAATCTTGACTCCGTGCTCTTTGGCAAAGGGCAACAATTCGGAATATATTTCCGCATTTTCCATTGCCGATAAGTAATTATCCGGATGAATAACGCATATTTTGCCGCCGGCAATAGCCGTAAGTTCTATCGCCTTTTTATAAAAATCACGTATTTCTTTACACCCTGTCTGAAAAGGCGCATGCGATTGATTGCAATGAATTCCGTTATCCTCGCCCACTTTTCTCAATTTTTTTGCAAAAGAATATGCTTCGGCTCCGGCAAGTGGGTGATCGTTGCCCGACAAAACGCAATTATTTTTGAAATCATATTTAAACATATCAAACATAGAAAAATCCCAAGCGTCAAATCCGGCTTTTGCAAAAAGTTCAATTGCCCTTTCTTCTCCTATTATTCTTCCGCAGTAGACGTAAGCATAAATACTTTCCTCTTGTAAGAATATCATAACATACTGAAATACGAACTTCAATAGACCATATATAATAAAAAATACACTGCATTGTGTATTTTTAAATATTTTTTAATTTTTTTCGGTAAAATTATATACGATATTTGTTTTTTATATTGCGTCTTATCCCTGTTTTTATTTATAAAAAAGTTGATTATAACAATTACTATAAGGGCAAGAAAATGCGGGATAGATAACGAAATCGTGTCAATTTGGACGGGACACAGTTTAGGGAATATTACAAGTAGCGTTTACACGCATTTTTCGATGGAATTTCAACAGGCGCAAGCGAAAAAACTTACTTATTAACTTGCGAAAAAGGTTAAGACTTTTCCCCGAAATTTCCCCAAAAAGTCAGTTTTTGACCAAAATTATTTTTACAATAAATCCCACGAAAAAGATTTTGTAAAACAAAAGATTTTTCGTGAAAAGGAGCCGCAGGCGTAAACGAAAACGGTTGACAATACTTTGTCAACCGTTTTCTAAATCGCCTTGCGGCGACGTGGTCGGAGTGACGGGATTTGAACCCATGACCTCTTGGTCCCGAACCAAGCGCGCTACCAACTGCGCTACACCCCGTCGTCGCTCGCCTTTTTATAAAAACAAGAAGACGATACCGACAATTTTATTTAATCGTGCTTGTATATAATATCATTTTTCAAACGAAAAAGCAAGGTTTTACACGACCTTTTTTATCGAACTTTATTCCTTCTTTTTCTAAAAGCGCTCTCTGCGCGTTTTCTCCACCGAAAGCGAACGCGGGACTTAAAGTTCCGTCTTTAAAAACTACTCTATAACAAGGCACTTCGTCGGGCAATGGATTTACGTGCAACGCCCAACCGACCTGCCGCGCCATACGCTTATTGCCGGCAAGGAACGCTACCATGCCGTAACTTGTTACCTTGCCGTAAGGTATTGTTTTTACGATTTCATATACCCTTTCAAAAAAGGTCATCTTCTCTCTTTAAATTCTGCTGACGCCCGTTTTAACCGCCGCTTCTTTTACCGCTTTCGCAACTGCCGGCGCAACACGTTTATCGAACGGCGCAGGAATTATATAATCGGCGGAAAGTTCTTCTTCCGTAATAAGTCCCGCAATAGCGTTTGCCGCCGCGATATTCATTTCGTCGTTTATATCGGTCGCTCTACAATCCAAAGCGCCGCGGAAAATCCCCGGGAAAGCCAGAACATTGTTTATCTGGTTGGGGAAATCGCTCCTGCCCGTTCCGACCACCATTGCTCCTGCGTCTTTTGCCACGTCCGGCATAATTTCGGGAACGGGGTTTGCCATAGCCATAACTATGGGGTTATTGTGCATAGTTTTAACCATTTCGGCAGTCAACACTCCGGGACTTGAAACACCTACAAAAATATCCGCGCCCTTTACTGCGTCCGCTAAATTACCGCGCTTACCCGTTTTATTAGTCCACTCTGCGATTTTTTCCTTTTCGGAATTCATACGCTCCGTTCTGCCCTTGTAAATAATCCCCGTTCTGTCGCACATAATTATGTCTTTCGCGCCCATAACGAGCATCAATTTTGCAATCGCTTCGCCCGCAGCGCCCGCGCCCGAAAATACGATGGTAACGTCTTCCCACTTTTTGCCGACAAGTTTCAGCGCATTGATTGTCGCGGCAACGCATACGACCGCCGTGCCGTGCTGGTCATCGTGAAACACGGGAATATCGACCGAAGGATCTTCTTTAAGTCTTTTTTCTATTTCAAAGCAACGCGGCGCGGAAATATCTTCCAAATTTACTCCGCCGAAACTGCCCGCTAAAAGTTTTACGGTATTAACTATTTCGTCTACGTCTTTACTTCTTATGCAAAGCGGAATAGCGTCTACCCCGCCGAAAGTTTTAAAAAGCGCGCACTTGCCTTCCATAACGGGCATACCCGCTTCCGGTCCGATATCGCCGAGCCCCAAAACGGCTGTGCCGTCGGTTATTACCGCGACCATATTGCCCCTTGAAGTAAGTTCAAACGATTTGTTATAATCCTTGTTTATCGCAAGACAGGGTTCGGCTACGCCCGGGGTATAGGCGAGCGATAAATCTTCTTTGTTTTCGATTTTAACTTTCGGTACAACTTCAAGTTTTCCTTTAAGTTTTGCATGCAGTTTTAAAGATTCTTCCGCATAATTCATTGTTTGTTTGCTCCTTAATGATGTATTAGTTTATAAATGCATTGTAAATTGCTTTTATACAGTTTTCATAATCGTCGTTGGCGACGCCGATAATTATGTTGAGTTCGCTTGAACCCTGATCTATCATCGCTATATTTATTCCTGCGGCGGCAAGCGCGGAAAAGAGCGTAGCCGCAGTACCTTGTCTGCGCGCCATACCGTGCCCCACCGTTGCAATTAGAGAAATATTTTCTATAACGTGAACGTAATCGGGACTGACGTTTTCTCGGATTTCGTTTACAATATCGGTGAGTACGCCGTTTTTAAGTTGCTCGGACTCTAAAACGATAGAAAGCGTGTCGATACCCGACGGCACGTGTTCTATGCAAAGTCCGTGGTGTTCAATAACCGAAAGCACGCGACGGACAAAACCGACTTCGGAATTCATCATTGATTTTTCGATAAAAATTACCGTGAAATTCTTTTTGCCGGCGATACCCGTTATAATTTCATTGCCCAAAGACTTATACTGTTCGTTCGGCACAATCATAGTGCCAGCATCTTCCGGCTTAAACGTATTTTTGATATTGATCGGAATTTTTGCTTTCATAACCGGAAAGATCGCTTCGGCATGAAGAACCGACGCGCCCATGTACGAAAGTTCCCGCAATTCTTTATAAGTGATAAATCTTATGGTTTTGGCGTCCGGAACAATTCTCGGGTCGCAGACTAAAAAGCCGCTGACGTCCGTCCAGTTTTCATACAAATCGGCGCCGACGCCGCGAGCGATAACCGAACCCGTGATATCGCTGCCGCCGCGACTGAAAGTTTTGACTTTGCCTTCGTGATTTCTGCCGTAAAAGCCCGGAATCACCGCTTTTTCGATATTTTTTAACCGCGTTTTCACCTTGTCGTCGGTATACTCGTCGTTGAGCCTGCCGTGACTGTCGAAACGTATCATATCTTCGGCGTCTACGAATTCAAAACCGAGATATTCCGCCATAATGCGCGCCGAAAGATATTCCCCGCGCGACGCGGTAAAGTCAGCGCTTTTTTTCTCCGCTATTTCGGCTTCCGTCTGATCTAAAATCTTATCGAAATCGATTGAAAGATTAAGGTCTTTAACTATCCCTGTAAATCTTTCCCTTATGAGCGCGAAACGCTCTTTAAAACTGCCTTTATCCGCAAGATCGCGATAGCAGGCGTAAAGCGTGTCGGTAATTTTAATGTCCGACTTGTTCCTTTTACCGGGCGCTGATACAACTATGTATTTGCGCGAGTTGTCGCTTTCGATTATGTCTTTGACTTTTCTGATTGCGGAAGCGTCCGCCATAGACGTTCCGCCGAATTTACAAACTTTTAACATGTAAGCACCTTTTTTATATTCTTTCGTTTTAATTCCGTATTTCTTTCGCTTCGAGATAATACCGTTTTTCCACGCCTTCGCCCATAGAAAACGTTTTACGCGGAAACGCCCCGCTTTGCGACACGAATTTAAATAAATCGCCCTTGTCGAGCGCGTCCGGCATAATCCCTACCGCGGTTTTGTCGGCTTTTACGAGTTTGAATAAATTTTCTTCACCGTGAACGTAATCGACCGAACCGCCGTTTTCCGATATGTACTCAGATATAAACTCGTCGATAGCGGATATCACGGAAGGTAAAGGCTTGTTGCCCGCAACTTCCGTAGCCGTATTTCCGTCCGCCACGCGGTAATGCCCCGAAACTTTTTCTTTTAAAGATTTAATAAATTTATTTCTGTCTACGCCGCAAACAAACCTGAAAATAGGTTCGAAATAAATACCTTCGTCGTAAATATTGACAAATTCCGCAAGCGCGTATCTTGCCGGATGAGTTTTGCGCGCGCTTTCAGTTAAGTTCGCCTTTACACGCTCCCAGTGGGCTTTTGCGGTGGCGAGTGAGTGATTGCCGTCGCCCACGGCGAAGGCGAATTCGTCTTCTCTGCCGTATTTCGCTTTAAGCCGCTCGCAGTCTAATAGCGCGGAAAATTTATCGGCAAGGTTTTCGCTCTCCGGCACAAAATACCCTTCTATATGCCCGCCGCCCATGTTGAGTTCAAAATCGTAAAGTTTGGTAAATTCCGCTCTTTGCTCATAAAGGCGCTCGGTTATTTCGCGTTTTTCGTCGTCGAATAAAATCATTATATGCGGCAACTCGACGTCAGCGTTTTCGCGGATTTTAAGGCGCGGCGGAATACGCTCTTCGATAGTGCCTTCGGTCGCGCGGACAAGCGCTTTCGAGCCCTTTTTATACTCGTAAGTTTCCAAATCGACGCAGGCGATCAGCCCCACGCGTTTTTTTACAAAGGGCGTTGAACGCACGGTTAAAACGTAGCCTTTCGGAAGGCGGCGAAACCCCCCGCCGCAAAGATATTCTTTTATGTTTTTATTGATTTCGCTTATTCTTTTTTCGGCGTTGTCGTTTAAATAAATTTCGGGAAGAGTAATTTTAAGCGTCGAACGGGCGTCGCCGACAAAATCCGCGAGTTTATCCCAGTATTCTTTTTCGCTTGTAAACTGGTCGCACGCAACGCACGACCATTTCGACATGTCCGTTTTTTCGGGAATAAGTATCTCTGCGGGATAAATGCCCGTATTTTTCATAAAAACTCCTTTTACAGATTGATGACGACTACCGTCAAAACGGCAACAAAAACCGACAGCGCGCCTATGCCTATGTTGCGCCATACGGTTTTCGCTTTATTTTCGTTCGTTTCAAACTGCTCGCTACGATAATCTTTATTATCCATGATCCGCTCCTTATCTTCTTGCGCTTTCTAATTCTTGCCAGTAGTATTTGTTAAGCGTTTTCTTTAATGTTTCAAAATCCGCGTACCTTGATATTCTGCCCGCTCTCGCTATCGAAATAATACCCGTTTCTTCGGACACGATAAGCGAAACTACGTCGATGGTTTCTGTAACGCCTATCCCCGCGCGATGGCGAGTGCCCAAATCTTTCGGGATATTGTCTACGTTTTGAGAAAGGGGCAAAAAGCACCCCGCCGCCACGATTTTTGTATCGCTTATTATCATAGCGCCGTCGTGAAGCGGCGTTTTCGGGAAAAACACGCTTTCAATGAGTTCGCTCGAAATATCCGCGTCGAGTTTTACGCCGCTGTCTATTATTTGCGGCGGCACGTTGCCCGTCGACAGAACTATTATCGCGCCCGTATCGTTTTTAGACATATTTTGAAGCGCTTTTATTATCTCGGAAATACAGTTTTCCACTTTTTCTTCGTCGTAACTTCTGCTACCCGTGTGTTTTACGTCGGCGAGTTTCATATTCATATGCGCCCATATTATACGCTTTAACTCCACCGAATACAGCACGATGATGATAACGAGATATATAGCGGGAATAACAAGGTATATCGCGCTGTTCATATTGCTTAAAGATATTATGCCCGCGCCGAGTATCATAGACAGCACGAACACGGTAACGAGCCCGCCCGAATTGTTGTCGAGCAAGAACTTGATCATATAAAAATACAGCACGGAAAACACGACCGCGCACACCGAAAGCGCGATAATCATATCCGCCGAACCCGTAAAATTCTGCCAGAACGCTGAAAGTTTTTCTCCGATATTCATATTCTCACCTTAAAAAAGCATATGGTTATGCCGTCATAATTTTAAAAACGTTTATCCACATAAGTTCGTCCGCGCTCATATTACCGCTTTTTACCGCGTAATCCGCGTCGACAAGCCTGTCAACGGCGTTTTTTAACGAACGCACTTTAAATGCCGCCGCCTGTTCTTTCGCTTTTTTCACCGCGAACTCTTTTATACCCAAAAGTTCCGCCGTTTCGGCGCTACTCTTATCGCTTATCGCCGAAAAAAGCAACCGCCGGAAATAATTGTATACCGCCGAAATTATCCGCCCGTGAGTTTCGCCTTTATTAAGCATATCGTTTATCACGCCTATCGCAAGATCGAATTTTTTCTTTGCGATATAGTCGGTCATTTCGTAAATTTTGTATTCGGCGCTACGGTATACTAAAAGATTTACCGTTTCTTCGTTTATCTCGCCGCCTTTTCCCGCGTAGGCTATCAGTTTTTCCGTTTCGTTTTTAATGCGTGTCATATCCGACAGGCAGTATTCCGCAACCAAAGCGCAAACGCTGTCCGAAACCGTAACATCCGACATTTTAGCCGTGGCTTTTATCCAACGGACGATAACCGAAACGTCTGCGGTTTTACAGACGACCTGACATACTTTGTCGAACTTTTTAAAAATCTCGTGCGGTTTTTCGTTTACGATAACGAGTACCGCTTGCTCTGTCGGCTTTTCTAAAAAATCGCGAAATCCACCTTTAATCGCCGCCGCGGTCGGATAAAATTCCTTTATAACCGTCATACGGCGTTCGGAAAGAAACGGCATCGCGGTAAGCGAAGAAAGAACTTCGCCCAAATCCAAAGCGTCCCCGTCGAAAGTCGCTATATTTAACTCGGGCTCCTTTACGAGCGCGGTTTTAAGCGTTTCCAACGCGAGCGCGCGGAAATACCTTTCTTCGCCCTCTAAAAGATATACGGAAAATTTTTCGCCGTTATCGAGACTTTTTTTCAGTTCGGAAAAAAGCATTTTACCCCGCTTTTTACTCTATCGTTAAAGTCAGTCTGAAAATTTTGCTTTCGCCCGCGGCTATCTTTTTATACTCGAAATATTTGCCGAGCCGCGTGGTGGAAGGTTCTAATCCCAAAGCATAATCGCCGCTCGCGTTGCTTTTCCAAAGCACAAAATTATCCAACTCGCCGCCATAACAAAGAGTAAATTTTCTACCCGATTTCGGGTTGAAATAATAAACCGTTCTGTCGGCAGGCGCAAGATAGTAGCAGTTTTCGGGTTCGTTATCCTTCGGCGGCTCTATCGTGTCCCATAGCGAAAGTTTTTTCTCCGCAAATTCGTCCGTCGGCGTAACGGTCTCCGTTTCCGCTAAAACCTTGCCGCCTTCGACTAAAAGCGGATATCCTAAATTAGTATGATAAAGAAGACAATAATCCTGTTCCGTCGTTCCTTCGTTGGTAAGCGTGTCGGTAAGTTCTATCTTGCCGCTACCGTATTCCGAAAATATCTTGCGGCGAAGCAGAAGATTTTGTCCGAAAAGCGCAGAGTAGCGCATTTCCGCTTCGACGGTTATGCCTTTATCGCCGCACTCCGCCGTTAAAACCTTCGCGGGAATATTATGCAAACTGCCGTGCATTTCTTTGCCTTCGACCCTGCCCGCGGCGTCAAGTCCGCAGGTATAAAGCATACCGCCTTCAAAACGGTTTAAAAACGGCGTTTCACGCATGGTAAAACCGTTTTTCGAGATAAAAGAAATATTCTGACCTTCATAAAACGCCTGCATTATATCGAGCGCTTTGCTTTCGTTCAGTAAAAACCTGAATTTGCCGTTAATACATTCTATGACGCGAAGTCCGTCTTCCGCCCCGCCGTCAAGCGTATATCTTCTGATTCCTAAGACTTGCAACGAATTGTTTATTCTTCCGTTACCGAAAATATCTTTTCTATCCATACACTCTCACTCCGAGCGGGCGGCGGCAGATTTTGTTATCCGCAATTTCGGCGATTTTTTTGATTTTTCGCCAAACACGCCCGTATACATTTTAGCATTTTTTACTTTCGATTGCAACAGATAATCGGGTCAATACCGCCGATTTTCAGATTATTTTTTTCTATCTTTTATCTTTGCCGCGTTTTACCCTAATAGCAGAGAAAGATTGCCTTGCGTCATACCGTCGATATATCCTTCTTTCGCCTTGAAACTTACAAGCCTTTCGGGCGAGTAGGTTTTAAACACCGTGTTATGCTTATCGTAGCATATCGCGGTGTCGGGGTTTACAGTAAGCCCCGCGCAATCTTCAACGTCTTCAAACGAAGAAAACACAGCCGTATTATATCCGTTTACCGAACAAAACAAACACCTGCCGCCAAGCGAAAACACGCATTTTCCGCCGACAAGATAAAAGCCGTCCCCGTCCGCCATATTCGTAACCGTAATGAAAGGAAAAGTTTTATTTAAAACGTTTTCCGCAACTTCATCCCGTTCGCCGTAATAGTATATTCGCGTAACGTTCATTACGTAACGCAATCTCACCGTCATCGCGGTTAAGTCTATCGGTTTATTCTGTTTTAATATAACAACCGATACTTCGCCGTCGTTTATATCTTCCGCCGCCTTTTCAAGCCTGTATTGAGAAAAATTCCTGTAAGATATATCGCTTATGACAAGCGCGGTTTCGCCTTTTAACGTAAACAAAGCGGCGGACAGGTTATCGGAACCTATAACCGTCGCGCGGAGTTTGCCGTTTTTTATTTCGCCACAAGTCCACGTCCCCAAAACGCAGATTATTGCAAGTAAAAGACATATGACGGCTCTTGTTATTTTCTTAAAATTTAACCCGCCCGCCACGACGACAACGCCGTAATACGCCGCGGAAAAAGCGCCGAACGTAAATCCGCCGACTAAAAACACCTTAAAATCGACCGTTGTAATTATCAAATTCAGTCCCAAAAGCGCATATTCCGGCAAAAACAGGCAAATTACAGGTGAAAAAATCCCGCCGAGTACCGTGCACACGATAAGCGCGACGAATAAAGCCCCTACTACTGGTATAAGCAAAATATTCGTAAGCAAAGAAAGGGTCGCGAATTCCCCGAAAAAATACAAAAGTACGGGCGCGCCGCCAAGTTCTGCGGCAAACGAAACCGCAAGCGCGGAAGAAATTTTATCCGGCAGAAATTTTAACGGTTTTTTAAGCGGAATAAACAATATTATAATGCTTGAAACGACTGCGAACGAAAGTTCGAACCCCGCGCAGAAAAGTTGCGCGGGAGAAACTATCAAAATTGCGAACGCGGCGGCGCATACGGCGGAAATTCCGTCGTATTTCAACCCCGCAAGTCGCGAAAGATTCATAAAGAAAAACATTATTACCGCGCGGACGGACGACGCGGAAAAACCGCATATACCGGCGTAGAATATACAGCACGCCAAGGTAATCAGAAACGCCGCAACGTCGTTTATTTTGATTTTTCTGAACACAAAATACAAAACGGTTGCCAAAAACCCGATATGCAGACCTGATACCGCAAATATATGCGCCACGCCCGCGGCGCGGTACGCTGTAAGATTTTCTTCGGCGATATAATCGGAATTACCGGTCAGCATAGCGTACGCTATCGGAAACTCGGCGCCTTTCAGCCCCGCTTTCAAGGTATCGAAAATAAAAAGATTGCACTTGTCAAAAAGGTCGGGCGCTCGTTCCGTTACAGAAATGTTTTCGGCTTGTACTTCGGAAAAATACTTTATCCCCTGCGCAATTGAACTTGCGGAAAACTTGCCGTTATAAAATAACGTTCTATCGTTAACTACCGCATCAAACGTTATTCTGTCGCCGAGCCTTAAATCCGCTTTTCCGTAAACGTACAATGCGAGTTTATAATAACTTTTACCGCTTACAGCGCCCGATACGTTTATATCGGACATTATTATATATTCGTAGTTTTCGTTTGCGGAAACTTCCGAAACTTTGCCGATAACGGTAAGTTTATGCCCGCCGAGATTTGCGTTTTCATAATTATTTGCGGCTTTACGAAAGTTTAACCCGCCGAACGCAAAAACCGCGACAAAAAACAAAAGACACAGGAATTTTCCTGCGCCTTTAAATTCAGCCGACGAAAAAAAGGTAAAAACGACGAAAACAACGGCAGCCGCCGTCAAAGAAAGAATTGCCCCGATAACGTCATTTAAAAACAATGAGCGAGAAAAAATTATTCCTGAAATCAGCCCGATAGCGGCAAAAGCCGCCGCCCTGAAATTGATTGCCTTTCTCATCGCTCGTTTTTCCTTTCCGTTACGGATAAAATATAAAACAAAAAGATAAAAAAGTCAACTCTAACTATTGCAATCCGGAAAAATTTCTGCTACAATGTTTATACTTAAAAGATTTCGTATATAAATATACGGAATTTCGGAAAATCGCGACGCCTTCGCGGTACGATAGGAAAGGTCAAAAAAATCCACAAATAAAAATTCAGAAGCCGTCTTTTTAGCGTGGAGCGGGGCTTTCCGTCCGTGGCTTACGGGCGCAACACAGGAAAGATGCGGAAACGTTAAAAGCGGTATTCGCCCGTTGTTAAATCGGGTTATATTTTCCTTTCCGTCGGCCGATGCAGGCTAATTTTTAACTCCACGCCATTTTGCTTGCAAAAACAAAGCGGTTATGTTAAAATGATTTTCGTCGCAAAGCGAAGAAACAAGATTTTTCTTGTTTCGAGCAAACAGGCGGAGCGACAAAAACAGGGCTCCCGCAAAAGATTGCATAGCAAGATTTTGTGGGATAAGGAGGAGCCCGCCATAAGGCGAAGAAACAAGTTTCTTCTTGTTTCGAGCAAATAGGCGGAGCGACGACGCGGCCTCATGGTCAAGCGGTTAAGACGCCGCCCTCTCAAGGCGGAATCCGGAGTTCGATTCTCCGTGGGGCTACCATAAAAATAGACAGGTACAAACCTGTCTATTTTTATGTCGGTTTTATAACACAATCGGGCTCACGTTCGGTCGGAGCGTAGCGGAGACCATCGTAGCAAACTTTGTTTGCGGAGATGTTTCTCCGTGGGGCTACCATAATAAAACCCACCGTTTTTGGTGGGTTTTATTATGTCCCGTGGAGAAGCGAACGAACGAGCGGTTCTCATACACATATCATACAAAAAAACACAACGGTATTAGTGCTGTTCCATTAGGGATTTTATGAAAAACCAAAATTAAATGGAAGTTGCACTTTCAAGCGGGAGGCATTAAAGGATTTGGATTGATTCCCAAATCCTTTTTGTTTGGAACGGAGAGCATTGGTAACTTATATAACGTTCATTTTTCTGTCGGTCGTTGCATTTGTGAAAATTGCCGAAATGACTTAAACGGGGCGTAAAACACTTGAATTTTTGTGTAAGATATAGTATAATACAATAGAATATGCATGGATGATAATTATTATCGTAGCACCTATGATAGATGGTCCCAAAACGGATGGTTAAAAGGGATTTACGGCTCCAAAGGAGATATTTATTATATGGTATACCAGAGAGGGAATTGGGATTGGAATCAGATGACGAATCGAAGTGAAAGCGCTTTGTACTTTATTCTCAATTAACCGAAACATCACAACAACAAGCCTCCTGCTTCGGCGGGAGGCTTGTTAAAAAGGATTGAATCTATGAAACGAAAACGTATCTTTGCGGTGATTTGTTGTGTTCTGTTCCTTTTGGCACTTGCTTCGTGTAACCGCCCAAATGGTGGTGCGCCTACTCCGCCAAAAGAGAGCGAGCCTGCCGAACAAGAACCTGCCATAGTCGAAGGTAGCAAAACACTGCTTATTTATATGTGCGCTTCCAATCTGGAAACGAAACAAGGGCTTGCGAGCAAGAATATAGACGAACTGCTTTCGGCGACAGTAGACGAAAAGACCAATATCATTATTCAAACGGGCGGCGCCAAAAAATGGCGTAAGCACGGTATTTCCGCTACGCAATCGCAACGCTACATTGTCAAAAACGGCGAATTGGTTTTGCTATCGTCGTCCGACGACGCCAATATGGGGAGCGCCGCTACTTTGACCGATTTTCTCGTCTGGGGGCAGAACAATTATCTTGCGGAGCGCAATATGCTCATCTTGTGGGATCACGGTGGCGGCAGTGCCAAAGGCGTTTGCTTTGACGAAAATTACGGCTTTGACGGACTGACACTCATCGAACTGAATACGGCGCTTGAAAACGCCGGGCTTTACACCAAATTTGACATCATCGGCTTTGACGCCTGCCTGATGGCAAGCCTTGAAACGGCGGCACTGGTGCAGGACTATGCTGAATATATGATCGCGTCCGAAGAGATCGAGCCCTCCGACGGCTGGGATTACAAGGTGCTGGTTGAAAGCTATGCGAGCATGGATAATGCGCTTGAGGTCGGCAAAGCCGTTTGCGATTCCTACATAGAGAAATGCAGGAAAAATGGCAAAGACCTCTATTCTACACTTTCCGTATTTGATCTGTCACAGACAAACTATATGCTCGAACAGATGGAATATGTGATCAAATCGCTCATTGCAAACGAAATCGGCAGTGAAAACGCCTCCGCCGTCCTCAGCGCTATGAACAGTTGCGAAAAGTTCGGCGGTGACAACGTCTATCAGGGCGCAGCGAATATGCTCGATCTGCTTGACTTTGTGTCCAAGGTGATCTATCACCAGTCCACAAACGCAGTTGACGTTTTCATTGCCGGCAGCTGTCTTGTGCCCTATAAGGTGAGCGGCGGCCGCAACAATGCGAGAGGCGTATCGTTTTACTATCCGATAGTCTATAATGAAAAGGAGATCCGGGATTATATCACCATCGGGTTCAACGAGATGTATAATCAGTTTCTCTCCCGGCTCTATCTTAACGTCCCGGAAAATACAATTGCGTTCACAGACCTCGGCAGTGTCAGCGAAAACGGTGCGTTCACCGTGACGCTCACACCCGGGAGCATGAATTATCTGAACCGTATCGACTTTATTCTTATGGAGTCGGATGCTGACGGCAAGCGGCATATTCTCTGCACGGACAACAATATGAACAAGAACTGGGAAAATATGATTTTCCGGAGCAATTTCAGGGGAATCCGTCTTGCGCTTGACGGACATAGCCTCTTTTACTCAAGCGTCAGCACCAACGCGGAATATGTTTCCTTTATCGCTCCGGTGAAGGTGAACGGTGAGCGGACGAACCTGCGCTTTGTATTTGTGTGGGACAGCACAAAGTTCAACGGCGGCTATTACAAGCTCGTCGGCACATGG
>CAJOMP010000044.1 GCA_905235785.1 uncultured Clostridia bacterium
ATGAAAAAAATATCAAGGAGAGATAAAATGGATAACGAAAACAAAAAACATCACGCGGGTTGCGATTGCGGGTGCGAGCACGAACATCATCACGGGCACGACGAGCATTGCGATTGCGGATGTGAAGACGAAGAAATAGTTGAACTTACCACCGACGAAGGCAAAAAACTTAAATTTTACTTTGTTGGAACTATCGAATATAAAGGAAAGAATTATTCGGCTTTCGAGCCTGCGGAACAAATCGACGGTATCGAAGACGACGACCTTATAATTTTTGAATTATCGGGCGACGACGAAGAAACTGCGGAACTTTTGCCCATCGAAGACGAAGGACTTTTGAACGAAGTGTTCGAAGAATTTTGCAGGGTGCTTGAAGAAGACGAACTTGCCGAAGAAGCGGAAAGTTTAGAACCCGACGGAGAATAATCGTTGTCGCCGCCCGTAAGGGCGGCGACAATTTTACAGTCATTTCGAGTGCGTTGAAATCGCTTAATTATGTCCTTTAAAATTAAAATTCTTTTTTAAGCGTTACCGTAAAGGTCGTGAGATTGTCTTTGCTTTCTACGCCTACCGCGCCTTGGTGCAGTTTAACTATATGCGAAACTATTGAAAGTCCTATCCCGTTGCCTTCGGAAAGCGCGGTTTTATCTTTCTGATAAAACTTATTGAAAATATTTTTAAATTCTTCTTGCGGGATAGTTTCGCCTTCGTCTGAAATTTTTACCGTAACGCAGTCGCTGTCGTCTTGTATATCTACCGAAACGGTACTGCCGTCGTAAGAAAACTTTATCGCGTTATCCAAGAGATTTATCCAGACCTGTTTTAACAGATCTTCGTTGCCGCGGCAAAAGTATTCTTTAAAATCGAGTTTGAATTCGATATTCTTTTTAGCCCACTTCTTTTCAAGAAGAAGTATGCAAGTGCGAATCTGTTCCGAAAGGTTGAATTCCGTAATTTCGGTTAAAATCGTTTGATTTTCTATTTTTGAAAGATTTAGTATATTAGTCGCCATATCGGAAACGCGGTCGAGTTCTTCTTCTATTATTTTAAGATACGCGACGCGTTTTTCTTCGGGCAGAGAACTCTTTTTCAAAAGTTCGACGAGCCCTTTTACCGATACGATAGGCGTTTTGAATTCGTGCGAAAAATTATTGATAAAATCCGAACGCAGAATCTCTGTTTTTTCGAGTTCCTGCGCGAGTGTGTTAAAATTGCTTGCAAGTTCTTTCATTTCGTAAGCGCCGCCTAAATCGAGTCGCACGGAATAGTCCCCGCGGGAGAGCGTGCGCACCCCCGAAAGCAGTTCCCACGAAGGTTTAAGCACCAACTTGCTTATTCCCGCCGTTATAACGGTTCCTAAAAGAACGCCGACGATGATAAATATCGCGATTATCCAGAACCCGTCGTCTATTATCCGTTCGTAAGTGATAACGTCAGAACTCATAAACAAATAAAGTCCTATGAGCGTTATCGCAACGATAAACAACAGTACCGAAACGAAAGATATTATAAATATGCGGCGTAAACGTTTTGCAAGATCCTGTTCGCGCAGTTTTTTGTTCCGCGGTTTCATATTTTTTTCACCGCCTTGTATCCTAAACCCCTGATTGATTTAATCTCGAACTCTTCCCAGTTTTCAAATCTTTTGCGTAGGCGCGCAATGTGTACCGTCAGGGTTTCTTCGCCGGAATCGGTGTCGTAACCCCATATTTCGTCCATAAGTTGGATTTTAGTGAATATCTTGTCGGGAAAGGAAAGCAGTTTATATAAAAGCAAAAACTCTTTTTGCGGCAATTGCCACGTTTCGCCGTTTTTGGACACCGTAAAGGAATCGTAATTCAACACGACTTCGCCGATAACGATGCGCCGCTCGCCGATGATTTTAGCGCGGCGGAGTAGCGCTTTTACGTGTAAAATAAGTTCTTCGGTGTCCAAGGGTTTAGTCATAAAATCGTCGATACCCGCGGTAAAGCCCTTTTTACGGTCTTCGGAGAGTTGTTTTGCGGATATCATTAAAACGGGCAGTTCTTTATCGAACGTTCGCAGTTGTTCGGTAAATTCGTACCCGTTTAAATTCGGCATCATAATGTCCACTATCGCAAGGTCGAATTTTTCCTTATCGAGAAATTCGAGCGCTTCTTTTCCGTCAACCGCCGTTTTCACCGTGTAATGCTCGGCTTCAAACACTTCTTTGATTAAGTAACGGATGTTTTTGTCGTCGTCGACGACCAGAATATTGAACATTTCGTTCCGCTCCGTCAAAAATTAAATTTCTTTAATAAAACAACGTCTTCTCTTGTGATATACCCTTGTAAAACGCTTTTGAAGATTTAAACTGTGCGCGTTGTCTTCTAAAACGAGATTCGTTTCCAGATGGTCTATGTTTTTACCGACGAGCATATCTTGCAATTCCGCTATCATAATAGACGCAACACCTTTCGGTTCGTATTCCGGCAGTACTCCGATAAGCCCCAGATCGAGCACCTTAGGATGTTTTTTCGCCTTTAAGAACCGGAAAATAAAGGGCAGAGTGATTTTGCCTTTGGATTTATTCACCGCTTCCGCGATGGACGGAATACTCAACGCAAATCCCACTACTTTTCCGTTTTTATCGACAAGCGTAGCCACGTTGTCGGGTCTTACTATCAATTTAAAGTTGGATATCATCATATCCATCATTTTTTTGGTGAACGGCACAGTGCCGTAAATATTTACGTATGTTTTGTCTAAAATTTCAAAAAACTGATCGGCGTATTTGTCGAGATAAGATTTTATGCTCTTCGGTCTTATCAAGGTGAGTTCGTTTTTTTCGAGCAACATTTTCGTTACCCGATGGAATTTTTCGTCCCGCTTGTCGGGAAGATAGAGTTTATGTTCTAACCAGTCGACTTCCTTTTTAAAACCGTAATCTTCTATAAGTTCCTGATAGTATGGATAATTGTATTGTTCTTCGAAAGTCGAAAGTTGGTCGAATCCGTCTATCAAAAGCCCTTCGCGCTCCAAATCGGAATATCCCAAAGGTCCGACTATTTCGGTTATGCCTTTTTCCTTTGCCCAAGCCGTTACCGCGTCGAACAAGGCGGCGGAAACTTCTTTGTCGTTTATAGCGTCGAAACGCGTAAATCGAACGCGGTTTTGCCCCCACTTTTCGTTAGCGGCGCGCTGTATTATGCCGGAAATACGTCCGACTATCTTGCCGCCCTTATACGCGTTGAAAAATATAACGTCGCACGTTTCGTTGTAAACGTAATCGGGCTTAAAAATCTTCTTTTCGTCTGTAAGGAGCGGGGGAACGAAATAAGGGTTGCCTTTGTAAAGTTTAATGGGAAAGTTTAAAAACTCTCTGCGTTCTTTTGCCGTCGTTACCTGTTTTACGGTTACCATAAGTAAAGTCCTTTTGTATTTATCTGTGAATCGCGTGGAAACACACGCCCACGCCGTCCGGTCCGCAGTGGCAACCCGCGGTAGGGTTCACCGTTACCGTTTCTACGTTAAGGTCGTCGCCGAATTCCCGTTTTAGTCTGTCTTTAACGAGTTCTGCAATTTCTGGCGAATCCGAATGTCCTACTATAACGCGGTGATTTACGATATCGTCTTGCAGATTTTTTACGTATCCGATGATTTTATCTATTGTGGCGTTAAGCCCCCGCGCTTTATCGACCGAAGTCATCATACCGTCGCTACCCATATAAATGACGGGGCGTATGCCGAGGAGATTTCCCATCACGGCGGCGAGCGCTTTCACCCTGCCGCTTCTGCGGAAAAAGGAAAGGTCGTTGGCGAAAAAATAGATGGCGAATTTATCAACTTCGGTTTTTGCCCACCGAAGAATTTCGTCGACGGTTTTGCCTTGTAAGTACATATCGCCGACTTCGCGCGCGATATTGTAGGATAATATAGTTATACCCTTGGTGTCGAGTTTATATATCATACGGTCGGGATATTTTTCTTTAAGTTCTTTTTCCGCAACGGCAAGGGCGTTGAAAGTCCCGCTCATAGCCGCGGAAAAATGCACGTACAACACGTTTTTTCCGTCTTTGAAAAAAGGCTCGAAATAATTGACGTAATCTTTCGGGCTAAGACCGGAAGTATAAGGTTTAGCGCCTTTTCTCAGCGTTTCGTAAAAATTGTGGCTGTCGAACACGTCAAAGTCAACGTAAGGGAAAATTTCTTTTTCGTTTAACGTGTACGGCATACTGATAAGGTGATATCCGTATTCCGCCGCGACTTGCGGGGTAACGTCTGTGTCGGTATCCGTAAATAAAACGTAGTTTAAATTTTGCATAAGTTTTCCTTTTGTAATTTTTCTGAGTTTAATCTCACGAACATATTATACTTTAATAAAATTTAAATGTCAATATAAAAAGCCCGCGCGGCGAAAGCGGTCTTTTTCGCCGCGCGCAATATTGCCCGCGGCGCTAAATATTTTCGGCAAGGTTACTTGTTAACAAAAACTTGCCAAAACGATACGGTTTGTGGTATTATTAAATTGCGACACAATATTATACTAAATACTGTTGGTTTTAGTATAATATTGTGTCGCAGCAAGCGAAGCGGTATATTTCGGGTGTCGCATTCGTTTGAGTGCGACATTTTTTATTGTCATTGCGAGCGAGCACTGCGAGCGTGGCAATCTCAGAGATTGCTTCAACAGCCCGTCAAGGCTGTCGGTTCGCAATGACGACATGATAAAAAGAAAATTTTTAAAGGAGACTTTATATGAAAAAACTTGTGGCAATTTTAGCATTATGTTTAACTTGCGTGTTTTGCTTGGCTGGCTTAACCGCTTGCGGCGACGATAAACCGGATAATGCAAATCAGAACGAACAGCAACAGGAACAGGGGCAAACCGAGCAAGGTGGCGCGGTAATGAAAGCGCAACTTTCGGCAAGTTATAAACTCGTGGCAAAAACCGCTTGGGCTAAACTCGGCTTTGAAAACGTCCTTGAAGAAAAAAACGCGGCAACACTTTCGGCGTATAGCGCATCTTTTCCCGAAACGGGTGTAAAACTGACGGAAGGTACTTTTAACTGGGCGGCTTTACGCGGCAACGCGGGCGCGAGCGTCGCGCTTATCAATATGATCGGCGACTATTATAAAAACGAAAACTTTGTGATAACGGACAAAGTTGTTTCTTTTGAAATAGAGGACGTACATTACTCGTCAAGCGGGCAGATGAGAATTCCATCCACATTATTTATGCGCCCGAAGATAGACATGGCGAATAACAAGGTTGAAGTGGAATTGCGGATAAAAAACGAACAATACGATAATTATTATTACTTTGATCTCGGCTTTGATTTTGAAACGGAAACGCTCGAATATTTTGTGTTCGGACTTCACGTTATGGGCACGTATTCAATGCAAAAAATGGACACTAACGGCGATTTTTATTTTGCTAACGACGGCGGCGCGGACGGCGCAGAAATGTTGCCGTCGGCAGAGTTTAAAGCGGAAGTTGACAGGTTAGAAACCGATTTTAAAACTGCAATCGCGGACGGGTTAACGCTTACGGGGGATTTCCAAAGCGAATACGATAATTTTGGCACCATCAGTTCAAAGATATTTTTTGAATCCGTCAATTCGGTAAGCGATCAGGGTAATGGGTCGGGCAATGTCAGTCAGAAACCTTTGACGAAAGAAGAGTTTTTAACTTGGCTCGAAGAAGCGCAAACTAATACGTTTAACGACGAAAGCAAACATTACGCTACCGTTTCGGGTACGCTTGTAAATAAGAGCGGGGGAAATAACGACGGCACTTTTAGCGGAACGTTCGCTTTAACTTATTCTATAAGCGGGCAGGGTTCCAATAAGGCTTCTGCCATTGTAAAAACGTCGGATAGCAGTTCTATGGGTATAGGTCTTTTGGGCAGCAGTGATATGATTGAGAGAACTTTGACACAATATCCTGACGGCAAACTTACAATCAAGCAAGAAGGTGAAAATATAGACGTTAAATTCGAATTCGAAAATGAAGGGCACGATATGCTTATTCATTACGTGTATGATAAAGACGGCTACGTTATTTACCGTCTTGAACAGATGGGCGACGGCAGTGTGTATAAAATCGAGTTTACCGCAACCGCATATAATAAATAAATTTTGCAACGGACTTTTTATGTAGCGAAAATTTTTGCGCCCCGCTCCGCTCGAAATGACTTGTAATGTGTTTGAGTTTTAGGGACAAATATAACTGCGCGGTCGCTATTTTGCGACCGTGCAGTTGACAATGGATTTATTTAGTTTATAATTTCGACGGGTCGATTATCTCCGCAAGGAAGGGGAATTCGCGATACTTTTCCGCATAGTCCAAGCCGTAACCTATTACGAACCCGCAAGGGATATCAAATCCCACGTAATCTACCTTTATATCCACTTCGCGCCGTTCCTTTTTGTCCAAAAACGCGCAGATTTTTACCGACGCGGGATTGCGCTTTTTCAAGAGTTCTATAAAGTACGCGAGCGTTTTGCCGCTGTCGACTATGTCTTCGACGAGAATTACGTCACGCCCTTCGATTTTTGCCGTTATGTCGTAGATGAGTTCCATTTGTCCGCTGGTCGTCCCGTTACGGTAACTCGAAAGTCTTGCAAAGTCCAGCATAAGCGGCAGTTTTATGTTCTTCGTAAGGTCTGCGAAAAAATAAACCGCGCCTTTAAGCATACATATGACTACCGGCTTTTTGTCTTTGTAATCGCGAGTGATTTCTTCGCCGAGTTCTTGTACCCGTTTTGCAATAGTTTCCTGACTTAAAAGTATCTTGTAGTTATCCATATTTTGTCCTTTGTTGTTAAGAAAATTTTACAACTTTTTTTGTGCTTTTGTCAACTCTTACTTTGTGCGAAACCGCAATTCCGTTTATAACCAAAACGTCGTTTTTATCCGCAACAAGCAAAATTTTATTTCTGTCTTTAAGCGGAATTTTTTTATCGGTCAAAAAGTCCGAAAGACTTTTCGTGCCGCCCCCGAATTTTGTAAAGCGGTCGCCCTGTTTTTTAAATCTTATTTCCGCTGTTAACGGTATTTTGTCAAGATCGGCATAAAGTCCCGTTTTAAGTTCCGCGTCCGAAACGGTTTCGCAAGGAATAACGTTTATCGTACGCCCGTTTATAGCGTGCAGTCCGGTAGTAAACAAAATTGCGGCGGAAAGTTCGCCGTCTTCGGGGAGTTCTTTATATAACGTTATTTTGTCGTATTCTTTTGCCGCCTTTATATTTAAAGGTAAAGAAACGGTTTTGCCGTTTTCTTTTTCTATAAGAGCGCAAACGTCGTCTACGTGTATCTTTTCGTAATCGCGCGTAAGTCCTAAGTTTTTAAGCGCGTAAATTACCGCTCTCGCCATAACCGCGCGCGGGGTATCGGTTAAAATATAATAACCGTCGCCGTCTTTAAAAACGGCGTCTTTTGCGAGCGTTTCCATAAAATCGTCTTCGGCTTTAAGCGTTTCCGTAAGCCGAAGAACGCTCTTTTCCGCTTCGGGGAAAATTTCCTTGATTTTCGGTATTACGTTGAGCCGCAGAAAATTGCGGCTGTAATCGTCGCAAAAATTTGTTTCGTCGTCTACGTAAGGAATATCGTGTTGTTTGACGTATTCGGAAATTTCCGCCTTGCTCACTTTTATAAACGGGCGGAATATAATGCCGCCGAAATCGCGAATCCCCGTCAGTCCTTTAAGCCCCGTTCCGCGTAACAGGTTAAACAAAACGGATTCTAAATTGTCCGAACTGTGGTGAGCGGTAAAAACGGCGTCGCATTTGCCTGCCGATACGGCGTCGAAAAAACACTCGTATCTTAAAATGCGCGCCGCTTGTTCTACGGGGATTTTTTCTTTTTTCGCTTTTTCGGGAGCGTTTACACTGTATTCCAAAAGGGGGATACCGTGTGAATTGCAGTAATTTTTTACGAACGCCGAGTCGCGCAGGGAATTTTCGCCCCTGATACCGTGTTCAATGTTTAAAGCGACGGCTTTAATGCGGAAAGCGCGGCAAGAATTTGTCGCATAATGCAATAAAGCCATAGAATCCGCGCCGCCGCTTACGGCAACGGCGACGGTTTTGCCGTATAAAGTTTTACTGATTTCGGCGTTCATAACTATATTGTAACATAACGTTAATAAAAAATCCAAGGTTTGAATATATAATTTTAAAAGCAAAAAAATAAAAAGAAAAGTTTGTGATAATTATTGACAAAACGGAAATAATGTTATATTATATAAAAGCATCTTTTAGGATGTATATATCGCGGGATGGAGCAGTCCGGTAGCTCGTCGGGCTCATAACCCGAAGGTCGTGAGGTTCAAATCCCACTCCCGCAACCACAAGATTCTCGTTTGAACTGTTGTTCAAGCGAGTTTTTTTATTTCTTCAATGTTTTTGTTGCTTGTTATATCCGAGATTTCCTTTTTGGCAAGCCGTTTCGTTTCCCGTTTATTAGTGTTGTACAGAATAATAACTTTGTCGTCAAAAAGAATTACACGGTTTATAAATGAGTTAAAAAATTCGTTTTT
>CAJOMP010000045.1 GCA_905235785.1 uncultured Clostridia bacterium
CTTAACTTGCAAATAACTTTCTTCAAGTATCTTTTCCACTTCATCGTTGGTAAAACTATCGTCGATTATCACACTGTACCAGTTTTCTTTCGATCTCGGGAACGCGCTTGGGCGAACGTTGGTATGACCTTTTGCAAATTTATTGCCTAACGCTTTTGATACTTTCAACAACAACATAACCGTTTCGTTGACTTCGTAAACAAACGCAAAACAAATCATTGATGTAACTTTGTATAAGTACTTTGATATAATTTATATGAAAAAATAAACTACCTTAAAACCTACTTTTAAAACTTTTGATATGTATATGAAAAACATTAAAAATTTAATTCAAGAATTTATTAGACTTAATATTTTGACGGAAAACAAGAATAATATTATTTTTAACCCAGAAAACTATAAAAACATTACAAACATAGACGACAAATTTCTTGATTGCAAAGAATATTGTCGAAAACAAAAATTATAAAATATCACCACATTTATAAAGTAAGTCAAGATGGGCTGGCGCGAATGCGCCAGCCCATTAAAAAATTTTTACTGTCAACATTTGATTTATTCGGCTTTTTCTTCTTTGGCGTCTTCCGTTATCGGGGATTTTGCCGCGAGTTTTCTGACCGATTCCAACGCGCTTATGCAACTGTCCGCTGTCTTATAAGATTCTCCGATACAGATTACCGACTTATTCGCGTTGCGGAGTTTATAGTAAAATTTGCCGAATTTATCCTTATCTATAACAAAGTTGCCCGCGAGAGCGTTCTTCTTTACGTTTTCTATGCCCGAAACCGCCGTGGACTTAGCCGACACTTCTTCGGTAGAAAGCATTACCTGACCGTTGGACGCGTAAAGCGTAGCGTAGAATTTACCGTCTTCGGTATTTTCGATTTTCCACTTGCCGACAGCCGCCGCGGATATATCGTTATCCGTCAATTTTACGGGGGTATAATCGAAATATTTCTCGCCTTCCGACACTCCTTCTACTATCGGAGATTCCGCCGCTATGCGCTTAACGGATTCGATTGCATTTTCGCAACTCGCTTTTTCCTTATAGATTTCGCCCGCGCAAAGCAAACGGTTGCCCGCGCTTTTGAGTTTGAAATAGAACGTGCCGTTCTTGTTTTTATGTACAATAAATTCTCCGTTTCCGACCGCTTTGATTATCGTCTCTATACCCTTTTTCGCGCCTTCTTCGGATACGTAAGTTTCGCTTGTCAGCATAACTTCGCCGTTCGACGCCGAAAGCAAGGATATAAATTCACCTTCACTCTTTTGTTCCACTACCCATTTGCCGAGCGCTTTCGATTTTTCGGATTTTGCGGCAGGTTTAGCGGTAGACTTTGCCGCAGGTTTTGCGGCGGACTTTTCTTCCGTTTTTGCCGTCGCTTTTGCGGGCGTTGCCGCTTTCGCCGCGGGCTTTACAGCCTTTTTCGGCTCTTCTTTTTTAGGTTCTCCCTTCTTTTCGGGTTTAGCCGCGGGCGCGGTCTTCGTTTTCTTGGTTTCAGCCTTTTCCGCTTTTACCGTCTGTTTCTTTGCTACGGGTTTTTCTTTCGTTACCGCAGGTTTTTCTTCGGGAACGGGCTCGGCAACGGGTTCTTCCGCTTTTTCTTCTTCAACTTGCGCCGAAGCCGTTTCTTGCTTTTCTTCCGTTACCGCAGGTTTTTCTGCCTTGACCGGCTTTTCTTCTTTTACCGAAGGTTCTTTTTGCGCGTTATCCGCTTTGACCGCGTTTGCCGCTTTTTTCTTTTTCGCTTTGTAGCGAGCGAGAACTACGATGGCAAAAATTATTGCCGCAAGAACTATGACGATTACCGCTAACCCAACCCATGCAGTAACCCAGAAATCAAGTCCTATCGCATTCGCGACGTCTGTAATAAGTTTGTTTAACCACTCCATAATATATATCTCCTGTTTTTCAATCAAGTTAAAATAAATTATTGAATTTTTTCACCGTCGTTATAGTATAGAATACCGAGCGTATGCGCGCCGCAATGGCTGGCGATCGTGCCGCCGGCGCGCGTTTCGATAATTTCTTTAAATCCCACGCTTTCGCACTTTGCTTTCGCCGCCGCCACCATTTCCGGCGTTGCGGTAGTATAGGTGATAAATACTCTCGAAAGGTCGGGTGAATCGAATTCGGCAAACAGTTCGTCCGCGTATTTTGCGATAACGCTCTGCATATTGCCCCTGTATTTTTTATCGGAAATCATTTTGCCGTTTTTAAGCACAATTCTCGGACGTATTTTCAAAAGGTTTGCGCCGAGAAGCGTTATACTGCTGCACCTGCCGCCCTTATACATATAGTCAAGGCGCTCCAAAATAAAACTCGTCTGAACTTTTTCGCGCCTTGCGTTGAGTTTATCTGCTATTTCCGCCGCGGAAAGCCCCTGATTCGCAAGTTCGCGCGCATAAATCGCCTGCAAGCCTATACCCGTCGACAGCGCGAAACTGTCCACCGCATAAACGTTTTTGGTATTCGCGGCGGCGCGGAAAGCGTTGCCGCAAGAAGAAGTTATTCCGCTCGAAAGACAGATATGCACGACCGCGTCGTAATCTTTTTTAAGGCTCTCGAAAAACTCGCCGTATTCCACTTCGTTAAGGGCGGTGGTTTTAGGCAATTCGTTGTATTTATCCACCATTTCGAACATTTCTTCGGTAGAATACGTGCCGTCTTTAAACGACATATCCGCTAAATTTATTTGGTACGGAATAACCTTAATATCGTATTTTCCCAACAATTCTTTGGTTAAATCGTGTGTAGACTCCACGGAAACGGCAATTTTCATTTAGCAACACTCCTTAAAAAGTTTATTTGCCGATATAGAATATACCAAGCATCCTTGCGGCATAAGCGCGCCGTAACTGTCTAACGTATTCGCGCCCTATCGCCGCGCAAAAACAGTAAAAAAGTCTTTTCTGTTTCATTTTAACATATAAACGCCGCGTTTGACAATCGTTTTAAGCAAAAAGTTGCTTAAAAACGCATTAAACAGTTGTTTTAATGATAAAATAAGTGTTATAATTATTCAGTCGAATAACCGATATATCTAAAATCACCTACGGGAGTATTCATATGAACAAAATAAACGGCGAAATCACGACTGCGGACGTTCCGTATTCGGAATTTTCTAAATACGACGGGAAAATCGTTTCCGTATCGGGCTACGTGCATAGAATAAGAGAGATGACGGGCTTTTCTTTCGTCATAATCCGCACCGCGCGCGAAACTATACAATGCGTTTACGCGCCCGAATTTTCCGATTACCGCTGGGACGAAAAACTTTGCGAAGAAGCGTGCGTTAAAGTGTTCGGAAAAGTCGTCGGCAGTAAAGACAGAGACGGCAACGACCGCTACGAATTGCAGATACACGATATCAAAATTCTTTCGCTCCCCGCAGATACACTGCCTATCGTTATCAACAAAAAACAACTCGACAACATACAGTTAAATACCGTTTTGGATTTGCGCCCCGTTTCAATGCGTAACCCCAAAGAACGCGCTATTTTTAAATTACAGGAAGGCATAGCCCGCGGTTTCCGCGAGTTTTTGAGTAAAAACGATTTTACCGAGATTCGTTCGCCGAAGATAAACTTTGCGGGCGCGGAAGGCGGCACTAACGTATTCAAACTCGACTACTTCGGCAAAACCGTGTTTTTGGCGCAAAGCCCGCAGTTATATAAACAAGCGCTCGTCGGCGTGTTCCAAAGAGTATTTGAAATCGCACCCGTTTTCCGCGCCGAACATCACGACACGAGCCGCCACCTGAACGAATATATTTCAATGGACTTTGAAATGGGTTTCATCAACGGTTTTGAAGATATAATGAATATGGAAACGGGCGCGTTAAAATACATTATGAACCTGCTTAAAACGGAATACGCGGAAGAAGTAGCGCTGTTAAAAGCCGATATCCCCGAAATCACCGAGATACCGTGCATAAAGTTTATGGACGCAAAAGAACTTATAATAAACAAATTCAAATACACGCCGTCGGATATGAAAGACTTTGACCCCGCGGAAGAAGAAATGCTCGGAAAGTACGCCAAAAAGGAACTTAATTCGGACTTTTTGTTCGTTACGCATTATCCGTCGAAAAAGCGTCCGTTCTACACGATGGACGACCCCGAAAACCCCGAATACACCTTATCGTTCGACCTTTTATTCAGGGGCTTGGAAATAACGTCGGGCGGACAGCGTATCCACGATTACAACGAACAAGTCGCGAAAATGAAAAAGTGCGGTATGAATCCCGAACAGTTCGATACCTACCTTATGCTCCACAAATACGGCGCGCCGCCGCACGGCGGCTTGGGAATAGGCTTAGAGCGTTTGACAATGCACCTTTTGGGCTTTAAGAACGTTCGCGAAGCGACGATGTTCCCCCGCGACATAAACAGGGTGACGCCGTAAACCGAAACATAAATATCAAAAATTCCGCGGATTAGATATCCGCGGAATTTTTATTTTTTGAAAAAACGCAACCGCAATAATTCTGCCGGTAAAGTCCGTATTCTTTCGACAGTTCGACGGAACGCAAATATCCGCCTTTTTTCTTAAAGTCGGACGGCAACCACTTTACGCCCGTTTCGCTTGCAACCTTTGCGCCTATTTCGTTAATAAGCGCGGCGTTTTTCAACGGACTTAAAGTAAGTGAGGTCGTAAAATAATCAAAATTCTCTTTTCTTGCTTTTTCCGCAGTCTTTTTAAGCCGCAGATAAAAACACTTTTCGCACCGCGCGCCGCCTTCGGGCGCGTCTTCAAAGCCCTTTGCTATCGCGTAAAACTCTTCGGGCGCGTAACTTTCCGCGACAAATTTAACGCCGAAAGCCTTGCACAATTTTTCCTGCTCGGCGGAACGCTTGACATACTCTTTTTCGCAATCTATATTCGGATTGTAATAATAAACCGTGATATCGAAAAAATCCTTTATCCGTTCTAAACACGCGGAAGAACAAGGCGCGCAGCAAGCGTGCATCAAAAGCCGCGGCTTTTCCCCCGACTTTTTAATTTCGGAAACGATTTTTTCCATTTCCGTTTCGTAATTTACTTTATTCAATTTCGCACCTTTCGATAACGCCGTTATCCTTTTTCAGAATAAACGCTTTCCCGCCGGATGAAAGAGATTTTTCTATCTCGCCGTTTTTAAATACTATCGCCGCGTCGTTTTCTATCGCGTAAGCCTGCATAAAGTCGCTTTTTAAAAACGTTTCGGTGAAATCTTTTTCCCGTTCGTCAAAATGCGGGGTTATAAGTCCGTTTATAAGCCCCAAACCCTTATGCAGACTGTAACTTGAACTTTGCCCGCGCATTATCTCGTAATCGGTATACATATCGGAAAACCAACAAATAGCCCCCGCGGATAAGCCGCAGATGATTTTGCCGCTGTTATACGCGTCGATAAGTAATTTATCGACGCCCTTTTTCTTCCAAAGGTCGAGCATAAACACGGTATCGCCGCCGCCGACGTAAATACAATCCGCCGCCGCGATTTTATCCGCTATTTTTTGCATGTCCATTTCGCCGTACACCAAAAGTCCGACTTCCGCTTTTATATCAAAAACGGACGTATAGGTTTTGCGAAAACTGTTAAAGTACGGCATACTGTCGTGCGAAGCCGTGCCGAAAAATAACGCGTTCGCTCTTTTTTCGCCCGCATGGATTTTGGCAAGATTTGCAATATATTCGTCTATTTTAAGCGTTGTTTTGTTCTTTATTTCTCCGCCGCCTATCGCGATAATATATTTGTCCATAATGTTTTATCCGTCGTTTGTTTTTAATAAAAGGGTAAGCGCCGCTTACCCTTTACCGTCAAATTTTTATTCTATCCGTTTATTATCGCTTTCGCGTTTTCGGTAAACAGTTTATCAGCCGTTTCCTTTCCGAATTTCTTTTCAACTTTTCTATACGCTTTAAACATATAATTTTTACGGTCAAAATGCACGTCGCTCGACACAAAATCCACTAAACCCGCCTTGATAAGCGAAAGCGCTTTACGTCGGAACTTAAAAGGTCCGCATATCGAACTTGCGTTTATCTGAATAAGCCCGCCGAGTTCTTTGACTTCCTTTGCCGTATCCGCGTCGGCGTAAAAATATCTGCCTATGTGGGCGACGATGGGAATATATCCGTTATTTACCAGCATATAAACGGTTTCGGGTATATCCATAACGTGCTTTGACGAAAATTCCACTAAAACGTATTTGCCGTCGTTTACGGAAAGAACTTTTCCGTCTTTTAACGCTTTTACAAGATCTTCGAAAACGAAAATTTCCTGTCCGAGATACAGTCCGATATTTATGCCGTTTTCCTTTGCGAGTTCTTTCAGTTCCGAGAATTTAGCCCTGACAACTTCGCTTTTCGGCAAATAGTCCGCGCGATAATGCGGCGTAAGCACAATATCCGTTACGCCTTGCTTTTCTTCTTCTTTAAGCATTGCAAGCGATTGTTCAATATTTTTACTGCCGTCGTCTACGGCGTGTAAAATATGCGAATGGATATCGATCATAACTTAAACCTTTAACTTTCAAAAGTTATTCGGTTGTATCCGAATCATCTTCCGAAGTCTCGTTTTCCGCGTCAATTTCAAGAGAAATAGGCGCGTCGCCGTAAGCCGCGTCGTAATATTTGCCGTAGTAACCGCCGTAGCCGTAGCCGTATTTGGAATCCTTTTTCCTGTCGTACATAGTAAACAGCGTACCGAGTATGGGAATATTGTTTTTGTTGAGTTCCTTGACCGCTTCCGACACCTGCGCTTTCGTGGTCTTGCCGTAGGTAACCAAAAACAACGCCCCGTCGCTAACTTTGGAAATATGGATATAGTCGGAAACTTGAAGCACGGGCGCGCAATCGAGCAGTACGAAGTCGTATTCTTCTCGAAGAGAAGATATAAGGTCTTTGAATTTATCCGACACGAGAATAAGCGCGGGATTATACACTTCCGCGCCGCGGGTGATTAAATCCACGTTCTTATAAGACGTATGTTTTATAAGCGTTTCGCGATCTATCGCGCCCATCATATATTCCGCTACGCCGTTTTCTTTCGTGAGTTTGAAAACTCTGTGCAATCTCGGGCGACGGAAGTCGAGATCGACTACAACGACTTTTTTATCGGTAAGCCCCAGACTTACCGCAAGATTTGCGGTAACGGAAGTTTTACCTTCTTTCGCCATAGCGGACTCTATCTGAATAATTTTATGATTGCCGTCCGAATTTATATAAATAAGGTTATCGCGAAGTCTCGTATACCCGTGAGAACCGAAACGCGAACTGCCTTCCGAAACGATGATACGTTCTTTATGCGCATTTTGATCGTGTTTTTTGCCGAATAAACTCATTTTTTTCTCCTATAAACCGTATAAAATCGAAACTGTAACATTGATAGTATATCATATAAATAATTTAAAATCAAAGATTTTTTACAACATCGGTCGCAAAATTGTCTGCGCCGCGATATTGTATTTCTCGGCGCAGAAAAGAGTTAAGTTTGTGTCTTAATAAGGACCTGCCCACATATACGATATTTTTGCATAAACGGTAAATTGATATACGTCTATATTAAGATTTTCAGACGTGAGCGCGACAGACGCGTTGAATTCACGTTCCTTATTGTCTTTATCTTTATAAAACCAACCGAGAAATTCGTAATCGGCGATGTTTTTCTCATATGTGTTATAACTTTCCCATTTTATAGCGGGAATAGTCAACTTATCTCCCACATTAACCAAGACGGTTTTATTTCCTTTCGTTCCGTCCGCCCAAGCGGTAAAGTCGGCGGCAGTCGAATTGTTTAAAGTAATAACGAATTGACTTTGCCAAACGGCGATAAAAGATTTATTGCCCGTAGACCCCGAAGGAATAACGGTAATATACACGTCTGAATTTTCGCTTTCCTTCCAACCTAAAAACACACCGTCGGTTTTCGTCGGCGTCGGCAAAGTTATGTCGGCGTCTATCACGGTATAAGAAGTAGGAGCGTCCGCGGGCAAAGTATTCCCGCCAGCAACGTTGTATGTTATAGAATAAATTTCGTAACTGTAATTTGCGGTAAGCGTTATATTTTTATCAAGAGAATACACCGTTCCTTCAATAAAAAACGAACTGTCTTCCGTTTGCCAACTCGTGAATAGTTTACCGACAGGCGGCTCGCTCGGCGTCGGTAAAGTGCTTATCATACTATCGTACTCAACGTTACGAGATGTTTCCGTTCCCGTTCCGCCGTTGTAATCGAAAGTTATTGTATAAGTCTTTGCTTGCCATACTGCGGTAAGCGTAAGATTGCCCGTAGTTCCCGCGGCTATCTCCGTTATTATTTCAGTCCCGTTATCCCAGCCCGAAAAATTATATCCCGCTTTCGTCGGTATAGGTAAAGCAATTTCGTCATCCGATACGCTGT
>CAJOMP010000046.1:0-5306 GCA_905235785.1 uncultured Clostridia bacterium
GCGGTGAGAAACGGAATTTTTTTCTTCCGCGGTCGCCGTTCCCATCGGTTTTTTCAGTTCGTAAGAATAAAAGATCGGATCGTAACCGAAACCGTTTTGACCGTGTCTTTCGGTCAGTATTTCCCCCTTGACTTCTCCCGAAGCGGAAAGGATATCTCCGTTTTCGGAACAATAGACCATACAGCACACGAATTTTGCGCGGCGGTCGGTTTTATTTTCCATATTTTTCAACAAAAGGTCGTTGTTATGCTCGTCGTCGCCGTCCCCCGCGTAGCGCGCGCTGTATATACCCGGAGCGCCGTCAAGCGCGTCGACGCAAATTCCGCTGTCGTCCGCAAGCGCGGCGCATTTAAGAGTTTCCGCAACGGTTTTTGCCTTTATAAGCGCGTTATCGTAAAACGTTGCGCCCGTTTCTTCTATCTCGAAATCGGCAAAGTTTTTATAACTCACTATCTCGTAATCGGGTAACATTTCCGCTATTTCGCGTATTTTATGATTGTTGCCCGACGCAATAACTATACGTTTTTCAGACATTTTTCACCGCCTTTACGCTTTCCGAAAGCCGCACAAAATCCGCCGCGGAAAGCGTTTCGCCGCGCGCGGTAAGCAAAATCCCCGCGTTAATCAAAACTGTTTCCGCCTGTTCGCGCGTAAATTTAAGCCCGTTTATAAGATTGTTTACAAGCATCTTTCTGCGGCTACTGAATCCCGCCCGAACGACGGAACGCACCGCTTTTAAGTCCGCACCCGCAAACTTGCCCTTTTCGATATCTATTCTGACTACCGCGGAATCCACGTTCGGCGCGGGCGTAAACTTTTCACGCGGAACTTTTAAAACGGTTTTTGCGCTTCCCCGTAGATTTATCGCGACGGTTATCGCGCCGTAATCGGAACTGTCGGGGAGTGCCGAAAACCTTGCCGCGACTTCTTCCTGCACCATTATCGACATAGAAGTAAGTTGTTCTGCGTTTTCTATAAAATTCATAACGATAGGCGTTGTAATGTAATACGGAAGATTTGCGACTATCTTATATTCCCCGCCCAAAAACTTATCTATATCGGCGACGTTTTCTTTCATAACGTCTTTATAAATAATTTCGACGTTCGTAAATCCGTCCAAAGTTTCTTCGAGAACGGATTTTAATCTTCGGTCGATTTCATACCCAACGACGCGTTTTGCCCTTTTTGCGAGTTCGCGCGTTAAAGCCCCCGCGCCGCAACCTATTTCAAGCACGGTGTCGTTTTCGGTTACGCCCGCTTTTTCGGCAATTTCTGCGAGCAAATTTTCGTCGGTCAAAAAGTTCTGACCGAACGCTTTTTTCAAAACGAGTTTATGTTCCGCTAAAATATATTTTAAGGGTTTTTCCATTTTTTAAATCCGAATATTTTTTTGATTTTTACGCACCTTAATTCCGTAAGGCTTACGCCTTGCCTTACCGAAGATAAATAAACGCAAGGGACGTTGTTCCTTGCGTTTTTAAGCGCGAATTTTTTTAAAAAGCGCAAGCGTGTTTTCGTACACCGCGCGCTCGATATCTTCCGCGGTTTCGCCGCGTATCTCCGCAAGGCGGCGAACGATAAACGGAATATTTTTAGGCGAATTGACCGTGCCCCTTTTAGGTTCGGGCGCGAGATACGGACTGTCCGTTTCGGTCAAAATTCTGTCTTGCGGAACAAACTTTGCCACATCCACCGCAACGCGCGCGTTTTTAAAAGTAACCGTGCCGCCGAAAGAAATATAAAAACCGAGTTTTAAAAGTTCTTTCGCCGTTTCCACGCTACCGGAATAACAATGCATAACTCCGCCGCAGGATAAAAGATTTTTATTCGCCTTTAAAATTTCCACGGCGTCTCCCATGGCGTCGCGAACGTGTACGTTTATCGGAAGACGCATTTTGTTCGCAAGCAAAATTTGCCGCGCGAAAAAATCCTTTTGTTTATCGTTAAAAGATTTATCCCAAAAATAATCGAGCCCGATTTCGCCTATCGCCACGCATTTATCGTGGCGCGTGAGTTCGGCGATTTTATCTATATCGGCTTGTTCGGCGTTCTTTACGTCCATCGGGGGAATACCTGCCGCAAAATACACGCCGTCGAACCGTTCCGCCTGACTTTTCACGAGTTCGGAAGTTTTCGCGTCGCAACCGACGTCTATCGCGATACCTACCCCCGCCGCGCGAAATTCCGCCACGACGTTTTCAATATCGCCGCTTAATTTTTCGTCGTCCAGATGGCAATGAGTGTCAACGAACATCAGAATATCTCGCTTCCGTCTTCTATATCCTTTTCGGGCGAAAGGAAAGCGATTTTGCCTTCTGTGTTTTCAGCGCAAACTATCATGCCTTGGCTTTCTATCCCGCACAATTTCGCAGGCTTTAAGTTAGCCACTATCACGAGTTTTTTGCCTATCAAATCTTCGGGCGAATAATGCTTTGCAATACCGCTGACGACCGTTCGCGTTTCTTCGCCGACCTTTAAGGTGAGTTTTAAAAGTTTATTGCTTTTTTCCACCTTTTCGCACGCAAGAACTTTCGCTACCTTTAACTGTACCTTTTCAAAATCTTCGATATCTATCATAGGTTTGCTCTCTTTTTGTTTATTCTCTTCCGTTTTCGGCGTTACTTCCGCGCGCGCCGAGTGCATCGCTTCAACCTTGTCCATTACGGCTTTCGGGTCAAGCCGCGCGAAAAGTATTTCGGGCGTTTCTTTAACCTTAGTTTCTCTAAATCCGCCGAAAGTTCCGAGTTTATCGAAATCGCGGAGCGAAAGACCGAAATTCGCCGCGCCTTTTTCCGCGGTAGACGGCATAAACGGATACAGGAGCGATAATCCTATCATTATGCTTTCGGTAAGGTTATATAAAACCGTCGCGAGCCTTGCCGATTTTTCTTCGTCTTTCGCGAGTACCCAAGGCGTAGTTTCGTCTATATACTTATTCGCCCTGCGGAACAGCGCGAAAATTTCTTCGAGCGCGTCCGCAACGCAATACGTTTCCATACATTTACAAGCCTTACCGCAAGCGGAAACGGCAACCTTTTTAAGGTCTTCGTCCACGTCTTCGTAAACGCCTTTATCTTCCACTTTCCCGCCGAAATACTTGTTGCTCATAGCGACGGTGCGGTTTACGAGAGTGCCCAAAACGTGGGCAAGTTCGGCGTTTACCTTTTCTATTACGCTCTCCCAAGAGATAAGACCGTCGGCGCCCTGCGGCATAGCGGTCAGAACGTAATATCTCACCGCGTCTCGACCGAAAAATTCCACGAGATCGTCGGCGTAAATGACGTTGCCTTTGGACTTGCTCATTTTACCGCCGTCCTGCAAAAGCCAGCCGTGCCCGTAAACCTGTTTCGGGAGCGGAAGCCCCAGCGCCATCAAAAAGATGGGCCAGTAAATCGTGTGAAATCTTATTATATCTTTACCGATAACGTGCAAATCGGCAGGCCACAACTTACCGAACAACTCGCTGCTGTTTCCGTCCGCGTCGTAACCTACGCCCGTGATATAGTTGCTTAAAGCGTCCAACCAGACGTAAACGACGTGTTTCGGGTCGAAATTTACGGGTATGCCCCATTTAAATGAACTTCTGGACACGCAAAGGTCTTGAAGTCCCGGCTTTAAAAAGTTGTTGACCATTTCGTTCTTTCTCGAAACGGGCAGAATAAAATCGGGATGCTCGTCGTAATATTTCATAAGCCTGTCGGCGTATTTACTCATTTTAAAGAAGTAGGCTTCTTCCTGCGCTTTTTTAACGGGTCTTCCGCAATCGGGACACTTGCCGTCAACGAGTTGACTTTCCGTCCAGAAAGACTCGCAAGGGGTGCAATACCAGCCTTCGTAAGCGCCCTTATAAATATCGCCCTGCTTATACAGTTTTTCAAATATCTTCTGTATCTGTTTTTCATGATCTTCGTCCGTCGTACGTATGAATTTATCGTACGAAACTCCGACGAGATCCCACAGCCGTTTTATTTCCGCCGCCACGTCGTCGACGAACTCTTTGGGTAATTTACCCGCCGCCTTCGCCTTTTCTTCTATCTTCTGACCGTGCTCGTCCGTGCCGGTTTGCAAGAATACTTCGTAGCCCTGTTTTTTCTTAAATCGCGCTATGCTGTCCGATAAAATCGCTTCGTAAGTATTTCCGATATGCGGTTTTCCCGAAGCGTAAGCGATTGCGGTTGTCAAATAAAATTTCTTGCTCAATTAAGTGTCCCCGTATAATAAACTTGATTATTTTATTTTATCACATTTTGTTCTCATATTCAAGGATAATTTATCATAAAATCGTACTATGAACGCAATTTTCGGTATTATTCTCACCGTAACCATGACAATGATGCTTTTCGTAAGCCCCGAAGGCGTGCTTGCAGCATTTATATCGGGTGGCGAAAAAGCGCTTGCGCTTGCCGTGCAAATGACGGTCGTTTACGCCGTATGGCTCGGAATACTCAACGTATTTGAAAAAACGGGGTTATCCGTCAAAGTCGCAAAAGCGCTGAAACCCGCTAACAAATGGCTGTTCGGCGCGCTGCCTGAAAAGGCAAACGATTACGTTTCGCTTAACATTTCCGCAAATATGCTCGGTATGAGCGGAGCGACGACGCCGATGGGCATTAAAGCGATAAACGAAATGGAAAAACACAAAGGCACGGAATATGCGATCGCTATGTTTTTCGTAATAAACGCGACAAGCGTGCAAATTATACCGTCTTCCGTTCTCGCGCTTCGGATAAAATTCGGGGCAACAGGCGCGTCCGACATAATTTTGCCGACTATTCTCGCCACTCTTTTATCGAGCGTAATAGGAATACTGCTCGTAAAACTTTTTATCAAAAAGAAAGCCTGATGCAATATTTAATACCGCTCTTTTTCATACTTATATTTATATTCGCTTTTATAAAAAAGGTCAAGCCTTACGACACTTTTACCGACGGCGTAAAATCCGCCGTACCCTTTGCCGTAAGCGTTTTCCCATACCTTGTGAGCATTTTCGTACTTACCGAACTGTTTGAGCAAAGCGGACTGTCAAGCCTTATCTCCGACTTTCTGTCGCCCGTGTTCGGGTTTTTGGGGATACCGAAAGAACTTACGAAATTAGTGCTTATAAAACCCTTTTCGGGTAGCGGCTCGCTCGCTAACCTTTCAGAAATATTCACTAAATACGGCGCGGAAAGTTATATCGCGCGCTCCGCGTGCGTGATATACGGTTCGAGCGAAACGGTGTTTTACGTCGCGAGCGTATATTTTGCCGGCGCGAAAACGAAAAACCTGTTTAAGCCCATAATCATTTCGCTTATAGCGTCATTTTG
>CAJOMP010000046.1:5356-16341 GCA_905235785.1 uncultured Clostridia bacterium
AATTTTGCCGACGCCCGTAAACGCATTTCAAGTTTGACGACGAATAGAATATTCTCGTTATATGCCGTCGGCATTTGTGCCGACGGCATATAACGGTTTTTGACAAATTTCCTAACCTTCCGGTAAAGCGTACTTTAATTATATTCCCATTATACTGGGAAGTCAAGTATTTTTCCCATTTTTGTGGAATAATTTTTATAATGAACAGTTTTGGCGAAAAACTAAAAGCACTTCGGACTGAAAAGGGTTTAGGACAAGTGCAATTAGCAAAGGAATTGAAAGTAAGTAAATCCGTGATAAGTTTATGGGAAACGGGCGGTAGCGAACCAACGTTAAGTAATCTCGCTAAAATCGCCGCATTTTTTAACGTGTCGATAGATTATCTTGCAGGTATTGAATAAACAATTTACCGCCCGCGCTATCAAGCGCGGGCGGTAAATTGTCGCAATTTTTTGACTGTTATTTATTTCTTTTTTATTTCAAGCGCAGGTTTATTCTCGGAATTAAGCGGCGAAATAACTTTTGCGCCCGTTTCTTTTTCAAAACGCTTTCTCGTATCGCCCGCGAACTCGCCACCGCGCTTTGCCACCTTTTTATTCTCGTCAAAAGTTTCGGGACGTTCTTGCTTTGAAATCGCCGTCGTTGTAACTTCCGCAAGCATATTTAAAACAAGTTCTATATTCGTCATATTATCCCGCAAGTTTTCTTTCGTCAATCCTTTAAGGTCTTTGTATTCGCGGACAGACATGCCGCTCCACGCCTTTGTTATTTCGTCGGTTAAAATCGCGTATTCTTTACCGTCCTTAACGCCGCGGGCTTTCCACTCGTCGGTGAGTTCCTTGCGCATTTCGATAGTCTGCAAACGTTGGTTTATCCACCCGTCGGTATAACCTTTCGCTCGGTAGAAATCCGCGCCGCGTAAAATCGCTTTTTCGGGGTCGGCTATTTCGTCGAGCCTTTCCGCTCCGACTTTTGAAAGCCACACCTTAAAAGGTTCGGCTTTCGGGGAAGGTATAGACTGCACAAGCCGCAGAACACCTTTCGTGTCAAGACAATCGGTATTATAAAACTTACCGTCGGACGACTGTAATTTCAGTTGTACGATTTTTTCGTACAACTCACTTCCTTCGCTTGTGAGTTTTCTTTTTAAGTCGCTCCAGTAGCGGCGCGGCGTGTTGCTGTCCGTTAAAACGGCAACGACGTCAACTACCGAAAAATACCAGTCTTCTTTTTCGGAGTTCCATACGGTACGTACTTGTTTGCTTTCAAATATCTTTATTTTATTTTCCATTATATATTAAAATATCTTTTTCGTTCTGTCTTCGTCAACGACTTTCGCCGTAAAGTCAGATAATGTGAACGAACCGATATCCCCGTCCTTTCTGTGGCGTACGGAAAGGGTCTTTTCTTCCTTTTCCTTGTCGCCGACTATCACCATGTACGGGATTTTTTCCATTTGCGCTTCGCGAATCTTGTACCCTATCTTTTCGCTTCTGACGTCGGTTTTAGCGCGGATACCGGCAAGCCTTAAACTCTCCGCTATATCTTCGGCATAGTCCGCCGTTCTGTCCGTAAGGCTCATAACGCGCACCTGTTCGGGACAAATCCATAAGGGGAACGCGCCCGCGTATTTTTCGATAAGAAGGGCGAGCGTTCTTTCGTAACAGCCGATAGACGAGCGGTGTATTACGAACGGATACTGTTTTTCTCCGTTTTCGTCTACGTAAGTCATTTCAAAAGAGTGCGCCGCCGCAAAATCCAACTGTATTGTGATAAGCGTATCTTCTTTGCCGTAAACGTTCTTTATCTGAACGTCGAGTTTAGGTCCGTAGAACGCCGCTTCGTCGTCCGCTTCGACGTAATCTATGCCTATATCGTCCAAAATGGATTTCATAAGCGCTTCGGTCTCGTTCCACGCTTTGTCGTTGTCGATATACTTTTCCTTATTGCTCTTGCCCCTTTTGCTGAAACGGAAACTTACGTCTTCCTTCATGCCCAAACACTCTAAAAAGTAATATGAAAGGTCAAGACAGCGCTTGAATTCGCCTTCGACCTGTTCGGGCGTGCAGATAATGTGCCCGTCGGAGAGAGTGAACTGTCTTATTCTTATAAGTCCGTGCATTTCGCCGCTCGCTTCGTTGCGGAATTCGGTAGCCGTTTCGCTGTAACGGCAAGGAAGTTCTCTGTAACTTTTAAGTCCGTTCTTATAAATCTGATACTGAAACGGACATGTCATCGGTCTGAGCGCTATCGCTTCGGGCGAATTTTCGTCGCCGATTATAAACATCTTATCTCTGTAATGATCCCAGTGTCCGGAAATACGGTAAAGGTCGTTTTTCGCCATATTCGGGGTTTTGGTTATCATAAATCCGCGTTTTTCTTCTTCGTCTTCGACAAAGCGGGAAAGTATCTGCAAAATTTTAGCGCCTTTCGGCATTAAAATCGGCAAGCCCTGACCGATAACTTCTTCGGTCATAAATATCCCCAAATCTCTGCCGAGTTTGTTATGGTCGCGCTTTTTCGCTTCTTCGAGCGCCGTAAGGTAATCGTCGAGTTCGCTCTTTTTCTCGAAAGCCGTGCCGTATATTCTCGTAAGCATTTTGTTCTTTTCGTCGCCGCGCCAGTACGCGCCCGTTACCGAAGTCAACTTAAACGCCTTGATTTTTCCCGTCGAAGGAAGATGCGGTCCGCGGCAAAGGTCCATAAAATCGCCCTGTTTATAAAAGGAAATAACGCTGCCGCTCGGCAAATCGTTAATAAGTTCCACTTTATACGGCTCGGAAAAATCGCGGAAGATTTTAAGCGCGTCCTGACGGCTGTAAACGAGCCGTTCGATAGGAAGGTCGCTTTTTATAATGTCTTTCATTTCGTTTTCTATCTTGGTAAGGTCGTCGCGCGTAATGGGCGTTTTAAATTCTATATCGTAATAAAAACCGTTTTCCACGGTAGGACCTATCGCGAGTTTACTTGTCGGGAATATGTTTTTTACCGCCTGCGCGAGCACGTGCGCCGTCGTGTGGCGGTACACTGAAAGCCCTTCTTTGTCTTTAAGGGTAATAATCGAGAGTTCGCAATCTTCGGTAAGAACGTACGATAAATCCACAAGTTCGCCGTTTACTTTGCCGCATACGGCGTTTCTGAAAAGCCCTTCCGAAATACTTTTCGCAACGTCCGCATTTAACGCCGCTTCGATAACGCTGCCGTCCTTTAATCTGATATTCATAACCTTTCTCCTTATAACAAAATCGCCCTTACGGTTAACCGTAAGGACGAAAAAATTTCCGCGTTTCCACCTTAATTGCCTTGGTCCCTTTAACGACCATAGCCACTCTTTCCGAAATAAAGCGTTCGGCGCGCTTGCCCCGATTTGCGGCGGCGGTTTCGACTATCTCTCCGTTTACGGGCTTTCAGCCGCCGCCCGCTCTCTGCAAAACGAAAGAAACGCTACTTGTCCGCCCTTAAAGGGCTGTTACGTTGTAGATTATATAATAAACCCTTTTCCCCGCTTTGTCAACTGTTTTCGGGTAAATCACAAATACGAATTTTGCGTAAAATACACTCTGTCGCCGAAAAATTCCTTTAAATATTTCTCGTCGGTTTCCGGCAGATTGCCGCGAATCTCCACTTCTCCGCAATTAGAAAGCAACACTTCGCGGATTATTTCGCCTTCGCCGCCGCCGAGCAGCGAACAGCGCTTTAATCTGCGGTAATAATTGTCGTAAACCTTGCAGTCGTCTATATACGCGCGCTTTTTCTTGTTTTCGACTAAGAAGGATACAAAGGCTTTCAGTTCTTCGCCGACAAAGCACGAAGGCATATACTCCGCTATGTCTTTCCATTTCGCTTTTAGCGGTTTCAGCCTGAAATTGAACACGCCGTCTATCGCCGCTTCTTTTATGTGCTTTACCCTGTCGAACGCGTATTTTTTGTCTTCGTTTAAATCCGCCGCAATCAGACTCGCAAGCAATATTTCCCGCTCCGTTTCGCTTAGCCCCGCCACCTTGACCGCCGTTTTAAAATATTCGTATTTATATCCCACGGCGATAACTTCCGCAATTTTATCCGCAACTTCCGCGTGCAGAATATCCGAATAATATTCGGGGCAGTTAAAACAAAGTCGGTTTCTCGCGCCCTGCGGGGTAAGGCGCGCTTCCGCGCCCGTTTTAGCGGTAATTTCCGCCACGGCGTCCTTTATATATTTAAGCCCGTTAAACCCGCCTATCCCGTCCGTTATACAAATTTCAGTCATACCCTTATAGTTTATGCCTTGCTTTGATTTTTATTTACCTTTACGGCGAAAGTTTTTAATGCGACGGGATTTTCTTCCGATAAATTATCGGCGTCTCCCGCAAATTGTGCCTTAAACAGCCTGTAAGCCGCTTTGCCGAGTTCCGAAACGATTAAAATTGTGGACGCACTCGCAAGGCATTTAAGCCAGGCGGCAAGCCCCATAGGACTAAGCCCGAAAGGTTTATACGCAACTTGCACGATAAACAAATGCACTAAAAATGTGCCCGCGAAAGTCGCCACCATTATCTTGTTTTTGCCTATATTCTCAAATATGCTCGCGTCGCCGAGTTCCCGAGAGTTAAACGCATTGAACAACTGAAAGAAAATAAACAGCGTAAACGTTGCGGACGCTTTTTCCGCGTCGGAAACACCCAGAAAATTACCCGTATACTGCCAGAGCATTATGCCGCCCATAAACACGCCCGCAAAAAGTATGCGCAAAAAAGTCTTTTTGCCGACGATACCGCTTTCGCGCTTTACGGGCTTATGCCGCATAAGGTTTTTGGTCGGCTGTTCTAACCCGAGTGTCAGCGCCGGAGGACCGTCCATTATCACGTTTATCCACAGAAGTTGCAAGGTGTTAAACGGCGACGGCATACCGATTATCGCCGATGCGGTTATAAACGCGAGCGCGGCGACGTTGACCGACAGTTGAAAAAGTATGAACCGTTGCAGGTTTTTATACACGTTTCTTCCGAAAGACACGGCTTTTACAACGCTCATAAACCCGTCGTCCAAAAGCACGACGTCCGCCGCTTCCTTGGTTATTTCGCTGCCGCTTTTGCCCATCGCGATGCCCACGTCCGCATGGCGGATAGCAGGCGCGTCGTTTATCCCGTCCCCCGTTACGGCGACGACTTCGCCGCTTTTTTTCAGCGCTTTTACGATTTTGAGTTTTACTATCGGGGTGCTGCGAGCGACGACGGTTATTTTTTTCAAGGCTTTTATGAGTTCTTCTTCGCTCATTTTTTCAAGGTCCGACGCAAGTACCGCGCTCTTGTCGTCGTCCGCTATCTTTAATTCCCGCGCCACGGCGAGCGCGGTCGTAAGATTATCCCCCGTAAGTATCTTTACGTTTATGCCCGCGGTTTTGCACTCTTTGACCGCTTCTTTGACTTCGGGACGAACGGGGTCGACAAGGGCGCAAAAACCGTCGTAAACAAATTCCCGCGTTGCGCCGGACAAAACGGCGGCTTTATAATATTCCGCCCGCTCGACTTCGCAGTCGATATGCGCGAAACACAATACTCTTCTCGCCTTTTTCTGTTCGCCGGTTATCGCCGAAAAAAACGCGCGCTTTTGCTCTTCCGTAACCTTGCAAAATTCAATGACCTTTTCGGGCGCGCCCTTGATATATACCCGCGCGCCGCGTTCGGTTTTTACCGCCGTCAGCATAAATTTTTTGTCGGAAGAAAAAGGCGCGCGGCACAGCACGGGAAAGTTATCGCGCATTTTTACGTTCGCTCCGCGCTTTGCCGCCGCCGCTAAAAGCGCGCACTCCGTACCGCTCCCGAAATATTCCACGCGCTTTTTGGTAACGGCGTTCGCCGTCGAATTAAGCACGAAATTTTCAATTAAAACGCGCTTATACACCTTGTCGGGCTCTACGCAGAAATCGCTTCCGCATACCGACGCAACCGCCATTTTGTTCATTGTAAGAGTACCCGTTTTATCCGAGCAGATAACGCTGACCGCGCCCGTTGTTTCGGCGGCTATCATCTTTTTTATAAGCGCCTTTTCCTTCGCGAGCCGTATCATATTAAGTGCGAGCGATACGGCGACTATCGTCGGCAGTCCTTCGGGAACGGCGGCGATTATAAGCACTATACAGGATATAAACAAATCCGAAACTGTGTCAAAGGAAAGATTATTCGCAAAGTACAGCCGTATTAAAGACATAACGAATACCACCAGGGCGCAGACCGCGCCTATCGCCGTAACCGTTTTGCCGAGTTTTGCGAGTTTCTGATTAAGCGGCGAATTTTCGGGGATATTTGCCGAAAGTTCGCCCGCTATTTTTCCGATTTCGGTATTGTCGCCGACTGCGGACACTACCATAGCGCCCCGCCCGCCCGTAACGAAAGTGCCGGAGTACGCGCAGTTTACTCTTTCGGCAAGGGGCGCGCCGAACGGCAATACCGCCGAACAGTCTTTTTTAGCCGAACGGCTTTCGCCCGTCAGCGCGGATTCGTCTACTGTCAGGCTTTCGCTCTCAATCAGCCTGCCGTCCGCGACGATTTTATCGCCGCTTTCTATAAGCACGATATCGCCGCAAACAATATCTTTTTGCGGTACGAATTTCACTTCGCCGCCCCGCACTGTTTTGACTGCCGCTCCGTCCGATATCCCCCTTAAAGCCTTAAACGCTTTTTGGGAACTGCCTTCCATAATAAGCGTTATAGACACCGAAAGAATAATCGCGGCTAAAATTCCGAAACACTCGGTAAAATCCCCGTCGCCCGTTTTAAAATGCTTTCCTATATTTGCGAAAAACGTTATCAAAAACCCGACGAAGAGTATTAAAAGCATAGGTTCTTTAAGCGCGGCGATAACTCGCGCGAAAAAACCCCGTTCGCTTCTTTCGGTCAGTTCGTTGCCGCCGAATTTGTTTCTTCTTGCCGAAATTTCGTCGGCGTTCAGTCCGTTTTTCCTTGCGCCGAGTTCCTTCATTGCGTCAGCCGTACTTTTTGCGTGATAATTCATCAGAAAATTCCGCCCCCCTTTCGGTAAAAAATATGCGGCGGACGGCGAATATATGATTTTATAAATGGACAAAAACTTTAATTTGTGATAAAATTTTATCGTAAAAATTTTTATCGGGAGTTTTTATCGGTTTATGAACGAAATTTTCAATGTAGACATAAAAGGTTTTAAGGCTGAACTTCCCGTTCTCACCTTGCCGTCGGGCGTTAAAATCGCCTTTTTCAATCTGCACGGCGCGCCCGCTCTTACCGAACACTGCGGAAAAGAACTCGCAAAACTCGCCAAAGGCGCGGACGTAATTATTACCGCGGAATCGAAAGGGCTTCAACTCGCGCACGTAACGGCGCGGGAACTCGGGCACGAATTTTACGCCGTGGCGAGAAAGTCCAAAAAACTGTATATGCAGGACGGCATTTCGGTCTCTTACGGCTCTTCTATAACGACGGGTAAAGCGCAGGAACTTTACCTTTCTAAACACGACGTCGATATAATCCGCGGCAAAAAAGTCGCGATAGTCGACGACGTGGTATCTACCGGCGAAAGTCTTAAAGGACTGACCGACCTCGTTTTAAAGGCGGGCGGTATAATTTACAAAAAACTGTTCGTTTTAGCGGAAGGCGCGGCAAAAGACCGCCCCGATATCGAATATCTCGCGACTATTCCCCTGCTTTAAGCATCTTTAAGCGCTCGGTAAAATCGCGGAAAAAATTTCGACGTAAAAGGATTATATTATGAACGTTCTCATTGTCGACGACGAAAGGGATCTTGTAAACGCCCTTTCGGCAATACTTATTCAGCACAATTACACCGTGGACTGCGCCTATAACGGCGAAGACGGGTTGGAATTTGCGCTCTCCGGTATTTACGACGTGATAGTTTTGGACGTTATGATGCCGAAAATGGACGGTTTCGAAACCCTGAAACGCCTGCGCGCGAAAAAAATCGAAACGCCCGTTTTAATGCTCACCGCAAAATCCGACGTGTCCGACAAAATCGACGGACTGAACTTCGGCGCGGACGACTACATTACAAAACCCTTTAATTCGCAGGAACTTTTAGCGCGAATAAAGGCGTTACTTCGCCGCGGCTCGGGTTATAAAGACAACGCTCTTACAGTCGGCAACACGATTTTAGACCGCGATACCTTTGAACTCGTTTCGGGCGACAAGAGAATTACTCTCGGAAAAAAAGAATTCCAAATAATGGAAATACTGCTTTTAAACGCCAACAAATTCGTGGAAAAGGAACGGCTCATAGAAAAAATCTGGGGCTACGATTCCGACGCGGAATACAATACGATAGAAGTTTATATTTCCTTTCTCCGCAAAAAACTCGCGGCAATAAACTCCGACGCGGAAATACGTTCCCTTCGCGGGATAGGTTATACGGCGGGCGTTAAAAATGATTAAAACAGCGCAAAAAAGGTTTATCGCCATAACTTTAACTATACTTTTCGTCGTATTTTCGGTAATCTTCGGCGTTATGTGGGCGATAACGGGCAACGACTTCGCGCGCGAAGTGCAGATGTCGCTTGACGATATAGAACGCGAGTACGGCGCGGAAAGCGACGACCCTAACCCGCCCCGCAGACCTTTCAGGACTGTTATGGTCATAGAAGTTACGTCGTACAGCGCAGAAAGCAAAGAAAGCAATTATACCGTTGTTTACGGCGAAAACAATTTCACGCAGGAACAAACGGAACAAATAATCGTCGCGGCGTTTTCCCGTAATGCGGAAACGGGCAATTCGGGAAACGTATATTTTAAGACGCGGCGAATCGGAGTAAAATCGGTTATTTACGCCGCGGATATGAGCGAAGAAGCGGCGCGGTTCAACTCTTCGCTGATTAAAACCCTGTTACTGCTTGCGGTGTCTTTCGTGGCGCTCGGGATAATAGTGTGCGGGCTTTCCGCAAAAGTGTTCGAGCCGATAAGATATATTCTCGCCAAGCAGAAACAGTTTATTTCCGACGCAAGCCACGAACTTAAAACCCCCGTTTCGATTATTTCCGCAAACACGGACGTAATAAAAACCGAAGAAAACGCGCAATACGTTGACAGCATTAAAAATCAGGTTGACAGACTCAATTTTCTCGTAAGCGACCTTTTGACCCTTGCTCGGCTTGACGAAGGCAACGTTAAAAGCATAAAAGAAACTTTCAATCTTTCGGACGAAATAACGCAAACCGTTCTGACCTTTGACGCTGTGGCGTTCGAGAAAGGCAAAACGCTCGATTGCGACATCGAGCCCGATATAATTTACGACGGAGCGAAAGGCGACGTTAAAAAAATTCTCAATATTCTTTTGGATAACGCCGTAAAATACGCGCAGGATAACGGCGAAATTAAAGTTTCGCTTAAAAAATCGGGCGCAAAATACGAACTGTCGGTATATAACGACGGCAGTCTTATCCCCGAAGAAGACGCGCAAAAGATATTTGAACGCTTTTACCGCGGCGACCTTTCCCGCTCGCGGGAGTCGGGCGGAAACGGTTTAGGGTTATCCATCGCCAAAGGCATAGCGACGGCAAACAGATGGGATATTTTTGCGACTTCCGTTTACGGCAAGAGTATGACTATAACTTTAACTTTGTAAAAATTTCAAGGAGAATAAAATGGCAAATTTAACAGACATAACAAACGTGGGCATAAGCGACGAAAGCGTTACTCTTTTCGAAGCGCAGTACCATGTAAACGGTATGGCGTACAATTCGTACCTTGTTAAGGACGAAAAAATCGCCGTTTTCGATACGGTTGACGCCCGCTACGGCGAAAAATGGATAAAAAACATCAAAGCGACGGGGCTTTCACCCGACTATCTTTTTATCACGCATATGGAACCCGACCACTCGTCGAACATCGCGCTTTTTATGAGCGAATTTAAGGACGCGCAAATCGTGGCGAACGCAAAGGCTTTTTCTATGATGCAGAACTTTTTCGGCACTGATTATGCTGAAAGAAGAATAGTTGTCGCTGACGGTGACACGCTTTCTCTCGGCACGCACACGCTCACATTTTTCACCGCGCCGATGGTTCACTGGCCTGAGGTAATTGTGACGTATGACGATGTTGACAAGACGCTTTTTTCGGCTGACGGCTTTGGCAAATTCGGAGCGCTTGACGCGGACGAGGACTGGGCTTGCGAAGCACGCCGCTACTACTTCGGCATAGTCGGCAAGTACGGCGCGCAGGTTCAGGCGCTTCTGAAAAAGGCGGCAACGCTTGAAATCGAAAAAATCTGTCCTCTGCACGGGCCTGTTCTCACGGAAAACCTTGGCTACTACCTGAATTTGTATAATATCTGGTCGTCATACGGTGTGGAAACCGAGGGCATTTTCATTGCCTACACATCAGTTTACGGCAACACGAAAAAAGCTGTTGAGCTTTTGGCTGAAAAGCTGAAATCGCTTGGCTGTCCGAAGGTTTCTGTAGCCGACCTTGCGCGTGAGGATATGGCGGAGGCGGTTGAGGACGCATTCCGTTACGGCAAGCTTGTTTTGGCGACAACGACGTATAATGCCGAGATTTTCCCGTTTATGCGCGAATTTATAAACCACCTCACCGAGCGCGGCTATAAGAACCGCACCGTGGCATTTATCGAGAACGGTTCGTGGGCGCCTATGGCGGAAAAGACAATGCGCAAGAGCTTAGAGGGTATGAAAAATCTCCATCTTCTTGACAAGGCGGTTCATATTAAATCCGCGCTGAATGACGAATCAAAGGCTGAGATTGACGCGCTTGCCGGGGAGCTTTGCCAAGACTACGTTGCACAACGCGGCGAAACAGCAGACAAAAACGACCTCACCGCGCTTTTCAACATCGGCTACGGGCTGTACGTTGTGACCTCAAACGACGGCAGAAAGGACAACGGGCTTATTGTGAACACCGTAACGCAGGTTACAAACACGCCCAACCGCATCGCTGTGACGATAAATAAAGAGAACTACTCGCACCACGTTATCAAAAATTCAGGGGTTATGAATATCAATTGCC
>CAJOMP010000047.1 GCA_905235785.1 uncultured Clostridia bacterium
TTGAAAAAGCGCTTTCCCGTTGCGTAATATGCGACCTTGTAGACGAAAGCATGATAAAATACTACAAAACCATAGCGCAAATGTTCGTGCGCGAGAAAGAGTTTTATAAAACGCTTTTTGCGAGCAAGGGTTTCTGCTTAAAACACTACGCGTCGCTTTTGACCTACGCAAAATACGCGGGATTTATGACAAAAGAGTATTTATCGGTTTTATCGAACGTTCAGGAAAAACATTTTAGCAGAGTACAAAAAGAATTAAAGGATTTCTGCGATAGCCACGATTACCGCAACGCGTATAAGCCTTTGGGAGATGCGGAAAACGCCTTGCCCCACGCCCGAATAAAACAGGAATAAAAAAATTCTTTTAAAATATAAAATGTCCTTACGTTTTGTTGCGTTTCCCCATCAAATCACAATTGCGTAACCTAATTAAAATTTTGCATTGACATATCAAATAATATATACTATAATAGAATTTGATTTTTTATCTTGTGAGTTACAATAAATGAATATAGAAATATATAAATGTCCTAATTGCGGTGCAAATATAGATTTATCAAAAGAAATTTGTGACTATTGCGGTGTACATTATAAAATAAAAACATATCAACAATTAAATGGAATAGACAGCGGATTTATCAATAAAATTGCTACGCTTTACAGTAATAAAGATAATATCGTAGATTCTAATCTTTGCGCTGGTCTATGTTATCTAAAATTAAAGCAATATCCACTTGCTTTATTAAAGTTTGAAAAAGCAATAGAACACAATACGTTAAATGATGAAAGTTATTATTATAAGGCATTGGCAATATTACAAGGTAGAAAGCCTTTTTTGTTAAATAGAACTAATATCGAAAACGCAGAAAACTGTATAAAATCGGCAATAGCTATAAAAAACACTGCAAAATATTTTTTTCTTTGGGCAATAATACGCTATGATTATTATTATAGAAAAGCGTACAATGTTTCTCCCGATTATAAAGACTTGTTTGATAATGCGATTAGTTTAAATTTACGAGCCGAAGATGTAAAAGAAATTTATGAAATTCTCGGATTTGAGTGGGAAAAAATATTTAATTATTAAAAATTATTATAATAAACACAAAAGGAGAACCAAATGGCACAAATCACAGCTGTAAATGAAACAATTTTACAAACAAAAACGAAAGAACAAAGAAAAATAATAACGGAATTTTTCTTATTTAAAAGCGGTTGTGGAAATCGCGAAATGACTGAAAACGAATACTTATCGTTAGTAAAAAATAAATACGATTCGTTAAAATTAAAAGAAAAAGCTTTGCAAAAATTGGGCATTGACGAATCACAAGTCCAAGAAATTGAGCCCGTGGAATTTGTGGGATTTAGTTATGAGGATGATTATTTTGCAAAAGGAAACTTGACTTCAAAATACGAATCGACTTGGATCTTTTTCAGCGATACACAAATTTATGTCTATTCTTATCTTTTTGATATGACAAGTAACTCAACGAAAGAACGAACGGAAGAGTATTTTTATAAAGATGTAACCAGTTTTTCCAGTTCAACAAAATCTTTAGAGATAATCACTTCCCAGCCAAGCGGTTGCGGTTCATCTATGAATAGTGTCAAAGGTAGCATTGATATGGCATATTTTTCAATTGTTGTCCCAGGCGATAAATTTAACTGCACTATGCAATCTAACGATACTACCGAAAAGATTATTCAAGGAATGAAACAAAAGTTAAGGGAAAAGAAAAATTCATAATAATGATACAAGAAAAAAGATATAATTCTGACGGGGAAGAATTGTTTTTAACAGACAAAGGTATATGGTTGCCTAAACCTAAATCCCCAACGCAAGAAGAATTAGAAGAATATTATGCCCGCTTTGAACATCCTAAAATCAATTTTTATTTGGTTGGAATTTCTGTTGTTTTTTTATTGGCTTTTTTTATAGGTGGCGTATTATTTTTAAAAGAATATTTATCGTTATTTTCTTCTTTTTTAATTTTAATTGGTGTATATGTCTTTTTATTTATAATTTTTGTTAACAAATTGGCAATCTTTGCCATCCGTTTATATCAATATTTTGCACCTATGAAAATAAGAGAAAAATGCGTATTTACCCCTACTTGTTCTTCATACGCAATTCAAGCAATAAAAAAATACGGCATTATAAAAGCCTTGCCTATGATCCATAATCGAATAAAAAGATGTGGAGGTAAACACAAACAAGACCCTTTGTTATAAATGCCTCCCCGCGGGCTATCGCCCGCGGGGAGTTGTTGTTTAATTTCCTTTTTCCGTGTTTATCGCTTGTTCTATCGCCGTCAATATTTCTTTTTTACCTATGCACGTTTCCGCAGATGAACATATAATATTATCTATACCGAGTTTAAGACTTGCCGCAATGCTCATAAGTTGCGGCTTTATTTTCGTTTTCGGCAGTTTATCAGCTTTCGTTGCAACCGCAACGAACGGGATAGTATAATGATATAAGTAATTTATCATTTGTTTATCGTCCGCGGTCGGATCGTGGCGGATATCGACCAAGGCAAGCGACAACGTTATTTCTTGCGTGGCGAAAAAATCTTCGAGTAAGCGCGCCCACTTTGCCTTTTCTTCTTTCGATACCTTTGCAAAGCCATACCCCGGTAAATCCGCAAGCACGAATGCACCGAAATCGAAATAATTTACGAGCCGCGTTCTGCCCGGATCCGCCGAAGTTTTAGCGAGTTTTTTATTGCCCGCGAGCATATTGATAAGCGAACTTTTACCCACGTTAGACCTGCCGCTTACGGCGATAATCGGTCTGCCGTCAACATAGAACTCGCCGCCGACCGCTACGGACTTTATGAATTTAGCCGTAAAGTTTTCCATTATTTACCCTTTTTACCGCCGAAATCGATTGCGTTTTTAAACACGGTATCGACCGTTTCCGCGGTAATGAATTTTATCTCTTTTTTAACGACTTTCGGCAAATCTTCCAAATCCTTAATATTGCCTTTCGGGATTATGACCGTCTTTATGCCCGCGCGGTAAGCGGCAAGCGATTTTTCTTTAAGCCCGCCGATAGGCAGAACCTTGCCGCGGAGCGTTATTTCGCCCGTCATAGCGACTTCTTTTTTGACCGCCTTTTCGGTGAACGCGGAAAGAATAGCCGTCGCCATCGTTATACCCGCGGACGGTCCGTCTTTGGGCGTTGCGCCTTCGGGAACGTGGATATGAATATCTTTCGTAGTAAATTTCTCTTCCGCGATGCCGTACTTTTCGGCGTTGGCGTGAATATAACTTATCGCGGCGCGGGCGGATTCCTTCATAACGTCGCCGAGTTTACCGGTTAAAAGAATTTCGCCTTTACCCGACAATAAACTTACTTCGATAGTTAAGGTAACTCCCCCGACGCTCGTCCAAGCAAGCCCCGTGCACGCGCCCACTTCGTTGCGGTCAAGCGTTTCGCCTTTAACGAATTTTCTCGCGCCGAGATAGTTTTTAACGCTTTCCTGCGTAACGATTTGTTTGTTTAAGCGCGGATGCTCGGCGACTTTCGCCGCCACCTTACGGATAACGCTACCGACTTCCCGTTCTAAATTACGGACGCCCGCTTCCATTGTGTAACCTTCGACTATTTCTTTAACTGCATCGTCGGTAAATTCCACTCTTTTTTCCGTAAGCCCGTTATTTTTTATCTGTTTGGGAATAAGATACCGCTTTGCTATTTCCTGTTTTTCTTCCTGCGTGTAGCCGGTAAGTTCTATTATTTCCATACGGTCAAGTAGCGGATACGGAATAGTATCCACGGTATTTGCGGTAGTTATAAACATAACTTTCGATAAATCGAACGGGACTTCCAAAAACCTGTCGCGGAAAGTAGAATTCTGTTCGGGGTCAAGCACTTCCAACAGCGCGCTGGCGGGGTCGCCGTGGATATCCGAAGACAGTTTATCTATTTCGTCGAGCAAAAACACGGGATTGTTTACGCCTGCGTTTTTAAGCCCGTAAATAATGCGCCCCGGCATTGCGCCGACGTAAGTTTTACGGTGCCCCCTGATTTCAGCCTCGTCCTTAACGCCGCCGAGACTCATACGCACGAATTTACGGTTAAGCGCGCGGGCGATAGACGTTACCACCGAAGTTTTGCCGACTCCGGGCGGGCCGACGAAACACAAAATCGGACCTTTAAGTTGTTTGGTAAGGTGTAATACCGCTATATATTCGGTAATGCGTTCTTTGACCTTAACGAGACCGAAATGGTCGGCGTCGAGAATTTGTTTCGCTTCCGCTATATTTTCGCGATCAACGGTGCTTTTAGTGAACGGCAAGTCTAAAATCCAGTCGAGATAATTAAGTATCACGGAATAATCGGGCGACGACGGATTTACTTTGTCGAGCCGCGATAATTCTTTCATTGCTTTATCAAAAACTTCCTGCGGGAGATTTGCTTCTTTTATCTTGCGCTCTAAACTTGCTCTGTCGTCTTCGCCGTCGCCGAGTTCGTTGTGAATCGCCTTTATCTGCTCTCTCAAATAAAACTCTTTCTGGCTCTTATCTATGCTTGACCTTACCGAAGAAGTTATTTTCCTTTCGAGTTTTGATATCTCCGTTTCCCGACGCATAGTATCGTCGAAGGCTTTAAGGCGTTTTAACGTCTCGTCTTCGGTCAAAATACTTAACACATACTCTTCTTTTATAGGAGCGACGGACAGCGCGCTATCGATAAATCTGTCGGGCTCGGCTATGCCCATAATTGTCGCGACCGCGTCTTTTTGCAATCTTTTATCTATAAGCACGAATTCCGAAAACGCGTCGCGCGCCACACGGAAATATGCTTCCGTAAGCAGTTCGTCGTCGCTCGAAACATACGGCGCTTCTTTCACTTCCGCCGCGAAATATCCTTTCGCGTCGACAAATTTTACTATCTTCGCGCGCGAAAGCGCTTCGACGCCGACTTTCATTGCCCCGCCGTTTATCCGACCTATCTGTTTTACGCGCGCGATAACGCCCACTTCCGAAATATCGCTTTTAAGCGGCGCGTCGATAAACGCGTTCTTCTGCGCCGCGATAAATAAAAGATTGCCGAAAGTCGGCGCCGCTTCTATCGCCGCCACGGAAATAGGACGACCCACGTCGAAATTAAGAAACGTTTGCGGAAAAAGCACTTTGCCGCGAAGGGCGATAACGGGTATTACCTTCGTTTCTTTTTCCGCGCCTTTATCTACCGCCGCGCTTTCGTTATTTTCATTTAAATTAAAATTATCGGAATTATTCTCTTTCATACTTCACCTTATGTATATCGTTTTGTCTTTTCTTGCTATGTAGCGTTACAGACAATATTTTTCCAACAGGACTTTTACGGGTTGTTCTTTATACGGCACGGTTATCTCGTCCGCGATTTTTTTGAGTTCTTCTCTGCCGTCGCCCACCGCTACGCCGTGCCACGGACCGTTTAACAGTTCCAAATCGTTTGTAGAATCCCCCACCGCGATAACTTTATCGAGCGGCACTTTGTAAAAATTCGCTAAATACTCAACGGCAACCTTTTTACTGCACGTCGGAGACACCGCTTCGGCTAAAATTGCCGCGCCGTTATTGACGAGCGCCCGCCCGACATACTTTTCCTGTAATAGCGGAGTGATTTCTTTTGTCTCTTCGGGGCCGCAAAGACCGATAACCTTTTGCACTACGCGTCCGTTTTTTATTATAAAGTCCTTCATATCTTCGACAGATACGCCTTTCACTTTACAACCGTTTTCGTAAATGCCGATATAATGAGAAGAGCCTTGATAATACATTACGTCGTCTATTTCGGTTATAACGCTTATGTTTCTTTTTAAAAAGTATTCTGCAATTTCCGCCGAAATATCCGCGCTCATACCGCCTGTAAACAGATTTCTGCCCGTTTCGATATCGTTTATCATAGCGCCCTGATATGCTACCGCAAGCCCTTTTAACCCGTATTTACGGCAGATAGGCAAAATAGACGCCATCATCCTGCCCGAACATACCGCAAAAATTCCGCCTTTATCGCAAAATCTTTTTATCGCAGAAACAGTTTCCGGCTCGATAATGTCGGGCGCTGTGCCGAGAGTTCCGTCAAAGTCGCTTATAAATAAATCGTAAGTCATTTAAGTCCTTCTTCCGTTAGTGTTTTTATAATTTCGTCGGCAATACTTTCGCCGATACCGTCTACCTGCATAAGTTCTTCCTTGTTAGCGGAGATTATCCCCGAAATGTCTTTAAATCTTTCCATAACCGCGCTCGCCTTTACTTTTCCAAGTCCTTTGACTTTATCGAGAACGGAAGAAAGCGCGCGCTTGCCCCTTAAACTCCTGTGGAAAGTAATAGCAAACCTGTGCGCTTCGTCGCGGATTCGCTGTAACATTTTAAGACAGTAATCGCGGTGCGAGAGAACTACGGGGTCGGATTTTTCGGGTAAAAAAATCTCTTCTTCACGCTTTGCAAGCGATATAAGGTCTATACCCGTAACGCCTTTCTCGTCGAAAATCTCTTTAACGGAAGAAAGTTGCCCTTTTCCGCCGTCGATAATTATCAGATCGGGTTTCGGGAATTTTTCGGGGTCGGTATAAAGCCGTTCTATTCTTCGGCTTAACACTTCCTGCAAACTCCTGAAATCGTCGTTGCCGAGAAACGTCTTTATTTTAAACCTTCGGTACTCTGCTTTTGCGGGTTCGCCGTCGATAAAAACGACCATACTGCCCACTCTGTCCGTGCCTGAAACGTGAGATATATCGTAACACTCCATACGCTTAGGGTAGCGCGAAAGATTTAACTTTTCCTTTAAAGTTTCGCACGCCTTTACCGTCATATCGTCTTTGTGCTTTATCCTGTCCACCGCAACGGATAAATGCTCTTCGGCGTTTACCGCCGCCATGTCCGCAAGTTGACGCCTTATGCCTTGCTTCGCGCAAATTATATGCACCGACTTTGAAAATTCTTTCTTAAAGTACTCGGCTAAAAGTTCTTCGCCGTCAATCTCTTCGCCTGTAATTATCTCGTCGGGAATTTCTTCGCCTTTTTTGTAGTAGCGAAGGATAAACTCCGAAACGGCTTCGCCCGCGGAAAGCGTAGCGCTCTCAAAGGAAAAATTACGACTTCCGAGCATACGCCCGCCGCGCACCACCAGAAGATTTACGACGGAATATATCCCGTCCGCGCGATAGGCGATTATGTCCGCGCTTAAAAATTTATTTAAGGAAGTTATGCGTTTTAACTTGATTTTGTCGAGAGAATTAAGCCCCTGCTTATATTTTAAGGCAAGTTCAAACTGCTCGTTATTCGCCGCGTCAGCCATTTTTTCTTTTAAGGTCTTTTCCGCTTGTTGTGTATCGCCCGCCATAAACGCAACGGCGGATTTTACGCGCTCGCCGTATTCGGTTTCGCTCTCGTAAAAAGCGCAAGGCGCGGTACACTTTTTAATATGATAATTAAGACAGGGTTTGATAGGCTTTTGCGCCGATAAAACCTTGTCGCACGGACGCAGGTCGTATAAAAGATTTATAAGGTCAAGAGTTTCGTAGACGTTTATTCCGCCCATAAAAGGCCCGAAATACTTTGCGCCGTCTTTCTTTATTTTGCGAGTTACCGTGAACGTCGGAAAAACGCTTTTAAGGTCGATTTTTATATACGGGTAGGTCTTATCGTCCTTTAAGAGTATATTGTAGCGCGGTTTATGCTTTTTAATAAGGTTATTTTCGAGAGATAACGCGTCGATTTCCGACGGTACTATTATATAGTAAAAATCGGCGATATTACTCACCATCGCCATAACCTTTTCGGTTTTGACGCTGTTAAAAAAATACTGCCTTACGCGATTTTTAAGGTTTTTTGCCTTGCCGACGTATATAATTTCGCCGCCCTTATCCAGCATTACGTATACGCCGGGGTTTTCGGGCAGATTTTTAAGTTTATCTTCTATAACGCTCACAAAATAATTGTACCAAACTTTGCGAATTTTTACAAGCGGTTTTAATAACCTAAAAATTCCACGCCTTTAAGCAAAACATCCGATAGAGTATCGCTCCGCAAAGAATAGAAAATCACTTTGCCCTGTCTTTTGGTTTTTACCGCGTTAAGATTTTTAAGTAAGCGGAGTTGATGAGAAACGGTAGTTTGGTTAATGGATAGAATTTCCGAAATATCGCTGACGCACATCTCGGTGATAGCGAGAGCGGAAATAATTTTAAGCCGCGTATAGTCGGAAAAGATAGAGAAAAAACACACGAGTTCGTCGAGTATCTCGCCGCGCGGCACGTAGTCGCGGACGAGGTCCTGCAATCTTCTGTCGATAAGCATTTCCATAAAAAAACTCCTTAAAATGTTTGTATGAATATACGTTAACATAAAGCCGCACACGAAAAATAAAAAAGACCGTCATAAAAACGGCGTTTTACGCGTATTTTGTAAAAGGAGGTTTTATATGAATTCAAATAATATCGTTTTAGTAGCCTTAATGTTTCTTTTAGCCAATAATAATACTATCACGACAACGCAATTACTGTTATTGTTGGCACTATTATCAACCACGACAGGGCACAACTGTCTTTTCGGCAATAATGCGAACAACTGATTTTAAACCTTAAAAGGCTTACCGAACCGGTAAGCCTTTTTGGGTTTTTCGTAATTACAAACAAGTTATGAAACGGTAGAACCGAACGGAGCAAGTGCCAGCCTTGAAAGTTTGAAACATTGTTTGCCGAACGGTATGCCGATAATGGTAATACATAAAATTAAGCCTACGATAAAAAAGCCCAACGCTTCCATAAGTCCGCCGAACAAAAGCCAGAACAGGTTTGCGAACGGGTGTTTATTGAAATCTGTGTTTATGGTTTTACCGAAAGGCCAAATCATAAGCCCTGCAAGTTTAAAAAGTTGCGTGCCGAACGGTATGCCGATAATCGTTATGCAAAGAATAAGCCCGCCGAAAAAATACCCGATAGCCGACCAAAGTCCAACGAGAAGGAACCAAATAATGTTGCCGATAGTTTTCATAATAACTCCTTTAATTTGTCGATGATAGAATTATAGCACAAAATTATTTATTTAACAATCAATATTTAAACTTTAAAAGGCTTATCGGAAAGATAAGCCTTTTAATCTGTAACCCCTAACATAAAATCGGTAGTTTCGTTAAAAAATTTTGCAACCGCAATTATTGCCGACGCGGTAGGCTCGGTTTTTCCGAGTTCCCACTTTGCAACCGCCGATTGACTTAATTTAAGTTCTTTTGCAAGTTGCATTTGACTTATACCCTTTATCTCCCGCAACTCTTTTAATCTATCCTTAAATTCCATATTTATATTATATACAATTCAAGTCTTAAAATACTTGACAAGTCTTATAAGACTTGATACAATTAAACAAAACGGTTTAATATTTTCCGTAATAGCAACACAACTACCGTTCAATTTACCCGCATATATCATATCGTCATTGCGAGCGAGCAAAGCGAGCGTGGCAATCTCTTAAAAGTTATCCGGTATTTGAGATTGCTTCGTTTGCCCGTCGTTGT
>CAJOMP010000048.1 GCA_905235785.1 uncultured Clostridia bacterium
GAATATAGCGCACGGGTGCAACTCGGTGATAGCGACAAAAACGGCGCTTAAACTCGCCGATTATTGCGTAACCGAAGCGGGTTTCGGCGCTGATCTCGGCGCGGAAAAATTCTTGGATATCAAGTGCAGGGTGGCGGGGTTAAAACCCTCTTGCGCAGTACTTGTCGCGACGGTTCGCGCGCTTAAAATGCACGGCGGCGTCAAAAAATCCGACCTTGTCGCAGAAAACGTGCAGGCGGTAATGTTAGGGATGCCTAATCTTTTAAGGCATTTCCACATTATAAAAGAAGTGTTTAATATTCCCGTGGTAGTAGCGATAAACAGATTCGCAACCGATACGGACGCGGAAGTACAGGCGATTTATAAAGAGTGTAAAAACCGTGGAATAAGCGTAGCGGTGTCTAACGTTCGCGAAAAGGGCGGTAAAGGCGGCGTTGCCCTTGCGGAAGAAGTCGTACGCCTTGCGGAAGAGCCGAACGGGTTTACTTACGCTTACGACGTAAACTCTTCGATAGAACAAAAAATAAAAGACATAGCCGTTAAAATTTACGGCGGAACAGGCGCGCATTTCAGCGAAGACGCTAAAAAACAGATAGAAAAGTTAAAGTCTTTGGGACTTGACAAATTGCCTGTATGTATAGCGAAAACGCAATATTCGTTTTCGGACGACAAGGATAAAATCTGCGCGCCGACTGATTTTAAAATCACCGTTAAAAACGTCAAAATTTCCGCGGGCGCGGGCTTTATCGTTGCGCTTACGGGCGATATAATGACTATGCCGGGGCTACCGAAAGTTCCCGCCGCCGAAAATATAGACGTGGACGAAAACGGTAAAATCAGCGGGTTATTTTAAATGAAAGGCGTTATTTGCGTAAACCCGTTCGGAGAACCGAAAGAAAGTGTGTTCTTTGCCGAACGGCTTAAAGAAGAGTTGTTAAATTCAGGCGTATTCTCAGAAATAATCGGTAGCGGGTATGCCGATAATTTTCTTACGTGCGGAAAAATAAACGACATCCTTTCCTGTGATTTTGCAGTGTTTATGGATAAGGACAAATACCTTTCCGCTTGCCTGGAAAAGTCGGGCGTAAGACTTTTTAACTCTCACGCGTCGATACGCGTTTGCGACGATAAGGGCGAAACGTATATCGCGCTCGCAAATTGCGGTCTTAATATTCCCGAAACGGTTTTCGCGCCCGTATGCTATAATCAGAATCTGCGTATAAGCGAAGAGTTCTTGCAAAAGGTTGCGGCAAAATTCGGTTATCCCGTTATCGTTAAAGAGAGTTTCGGGTCTATGGGGAAAGGCGTTTTTAAAGCCGACGATTTTAAAGAACTCGAAAATCTTGCGGAACGTCTTAAAATGAAACCGCACCTTTATCAGAAATATTTACCGTTCAAATCGGGCACGGACGTAAGGCTTATCGTCGTCGGCGGGAAATACCTTTGTTCTATGATACGCGAAAATAAAGGCGATTTCCGCTCTAACGTTGCGCTCGGCGGCAAGGGTAGCGTTTACGAGCCGAACGGCGAGTTCATAGCCGTGGCGGAAAAATGCGCCCGTATTTTAGGGCTCGATTATTGCGGAGTAGACCTTTTGTTCGGCGAACACGGCGAGCCGTACGTCTGCGAAGTAAATTCCAACGCGTTTATCACGGAAATAGAGCGTATAACGGGTGTAAACGTTGCCCGCGCTTATGCCGAGCATATTGTAAAAAGCATAAAAAGCGTATAATAAGTTTAAAAAAGTCAATATTTAAAGCGGAGATACAGTCTCCGCTTTTTTTGGTAAAAAAATTAAAAATTTTTTATTTTTTTTGAAAAAAACTATTGACAAACCCAAAATAGCGAGTATAATTAAAATTAGCAATCAAGAGAAGAGAGTGCTAACAATTAAAAATAAAGACTGCTAACAATCTAAAATTAAGATTGCCAAAAAAATAAAAAAAGGAAGGTGAATTTTATGAAAAACTATTTATCGAGAAGGAACGAAAGAAACGACGATTTTATGGACATTTGGCACGATCCGTTTGAAGATTTTTTCAAGCCGTTTTTCTACGGCGGAGTAAGGGCGGCGGATATGCGCACGGACATAAAGGAAACCGAAAACGGGTACGAGATGCAGGTAGATTTGCCGGGCTTTGACAAAAACGACATAAACGTTACGTTAAAGAACGGATATCTTACCGTAAACGCCAAAAAGCAGGATAAAGAAGAAGATAAGCGCAACTACGTAAGGCGCGAAAGGAACTATTCTTGCAGTCGTTCTTATTATGTCGGAGAAGGTATAACCGAAAAGGACGTAAAGGCGAAATACGATAACGGCACTCTGATTTTGAGCGTGCCGAAAGAAACAAAAGAGATACCGTCAGGCAATATTTCTATCGAATAACGGCGGTAAAATAAGAAACATTATACCGTGAAAGGCGGGCGGGACTATAAGTTCCGCCCGCCTTTCATGCAGTATGAACGATAGAAAAACGGAGACGCTTATAATTTTAAAATAAATAAAAAATATTTTAAAATCATTGTAAAAAAACCCTTGCTTATGATATAATTAAACCATAACGGATTAGGAGCGGTGTTTTGAACAGTCAACGGCAAAACGATAATAAAAACAAAGCGGCGTCCGCAGTTTTCACCAAGGAAACGTTGGGCGTTATAATAATTCTTTTTTCAACTCTGTGTCTTATATGTCTGATTACCAAAGACGCGGTTTTTTCCGCGCCCGGTAAGTACGTCGGCGATTTTTTAATGGGGGTTTTCGGTTATTTTGCCTTTCCTTTAAGCCTGTACGCGATATTTAAAGGCGTAATGCTTGTTTTGGAAAAGAAAATTTCTCTTTCCTTTAAACGCAAGGCGCTCGTTGTCGTTTCCGTCGCTATGCTTGTATTATTCGCGCATATCGTTTCGATGGGCGGCGGATATTCTTCGTACGGCGAATATATTTCCGCGTCCTATTCGAAGGGAGAAGGCGCGTTTTCCGCAGGCGGCGTTGTAGCCGCGCTCGTCGCATATTTTTTGCAAGCGCTCCTTACCGTTGTGGGCAGCGCCGTTGTTGTAGGCGTTCTGTTCGGACTTGCCGCATATTTTCTCGCGACCGATATAATAAAAGACAATAAAACCGTTAAACCGGAACGCGAATTCAGGAGTACCTTCGTTAAAAACGAAACTCCCGAAATTCAGGATACGGCAACCGAACCCGTACTTTCGCCCGATTACGAACCCGCGCAGAGCGTTAAGAATACCGAAAAACCCGCGCAAAGACTGTTCGTAAATAACGGCGCGGATTTCGCATTTAAAACCAAACGCGAAATATCCAAAGATACGGGGTCTGCTTTCAAGGTGGATTCCACGGTAAACTCGCTTAACGTCAGTTCTTATACGGGCAGTTACTCGGAAAACTATAACCGCGATTTGCAGAAAAAAATCGAGTATATAAAAACGCCCGCTAAAATAAATATCGAAGAGCGTACCGAAACAAGCGTTTCTTCCGAAGAGCCGCGCGTTTCCGATTATATCTCCGCGCGTACCGATATGCAAGAATCGGACATTTTCGCGGAAACGGAAGATATCCCCATGATAGAGCACGAAGAACCTAATGCGGATAGCGCCGAAAGCCGCGCCGACGAGTTTAATTCAAGATACGCTAACGCCGAATTCAGGGCAACTCCGAAAATAGCGGAAAGCACCGAACAAGAGCCTTTAACTACCGAGAACGATTACGGCGCGCCTTTGAACTCTTCCGAACAGATAGATAAAGAGTGTACAGATGAGATAAAAACCGAACCTGAAATTCCGGACGAAAAACCCGAAAACGATCTACCGCCCGTTACCCGTATACGCGAAGGCAGAGTAAGAAATATTTTGTTCGACGACGAAAAACCGTCTTTTGCAAGCAGGATAAACGAAGAAAAGCCGTCCTTTACGAGCAGGGTAGAAGCGGATAATAACGCGCGCGGCGGTTTTTTGGCGGAAACGCCGAAAGCGCAGGAAAAGGCGGCGGAAGAGCCTGACGAGAAGCCGCAAAAACCGCCCGTGCCGATAAACAGAACGTATTATAAACCGCCGCTCGACCTTTTGGAAACTTACGCGCCGCCCGCCGACGCGCCGAAAGAAAATCACGAAGAGCGCATAGAAATAATACGTCGCGTTCTCGAAGATTTCCATATCAGCGTAGAGCCGCAAGGGTACGTTCAAGGACCTACGATAACGCGGTACGAAGTGAAAATGCCCGCAGGCATAACCGTTAAAAAAGTTCTTGCGTACGACGACGACCTAAAAATGCGTTTACAGTCCAAAGCGGGCGTAAGAATAGAAGCGCCTATTCCCGGCAAAGACCTTGTGGGTATAGAAGTCGCTAACAAAAACAAAGTAACAGTAGGCTTAAAAGAAGTTATCGAAGGCGCTGCGGGACAAAAGGTGAAAGCGGGTTCGCTGATGTTTGCGCTCGGCAAAGATATCGTAGGCAACTCCATTACCGATAATCTCGCAAAAGGGCCGCATTATCTCGTCGCCGGCGCGACGGGGTCGGGTAAGAGCGTGTGCTTAAACGTAATGATAATAAGTATGCTTATGCGTTACAGCCCCGAAGAATTGCGTCTTATTCTCATTGACCCGAAACGCGTAGGATTCAGAAAGTACGAGCATTTGCCGCATCTTATGATAGACGAAATAGTTACCGAGCCGCAAAAGGCGGTCGCGGTATTGCAATGGGCGTATAAAGAAATGGAACGTCGTTACGACGAGTTTGCGAAAATCGAAGGCGGGCTTGTCAGCGACATAGAGAGTTATAACGAACTTATTGCGAGTGACACCGTTCCCAAGATGCCGCGTATAGTAATAGTCGTCGACGAACTTGCCGACCTTATGGAAACGTGCAAAAAGGATATGGAAACAAATATCCGTATGCTTGCGCAAAAAGCGCGCGCGGCGGGTATTCACTTGGTACTCGCGACGCAACGCCCGTCGGTAGACGTCGTAACGGGTACGATAAAGGCGAACCTGCCTTCGCGTATCGCGTTAAAGGTTATGAACTTTCAGGATTCCGCAACTATACTTTCGGAAGGCGGGGCGGAAAAACTGCTCGGCAACGGCGACATGCTGTATAAAAACTCCGGAATGTCCGAAACGGAACGTTATCAGGGCGCGTGGATAAGCGACAGGGAAATAAGCAATATAGTAACCTATATCAAAGAGAATAACGCCGCGTATTACGACGACGATCTTAAAGAGTTCCTTGATAAATCTATGCGTCCGAAACAGGACGAAACGGCTGTCGGTATAAACGGCGACGAAGAAGAAAACGACGGAATAGACGAATTTTTCTTAAAAGCCCTGTGGCTTGCCGTTACGTCTAATTCGGTATCTATTTCGCAGTTGCAACGCAGATTTCAGATAGGTTACGCAAGGGCGGGCGGACTCGTCGATAAAATGGAACGGCTCGGGTTTGTTTCGGGCAACGAAGGCAGTAAGGCGCGGAGAGTGCTTATCACGCGCGAAGAATTTGAAAACAAATTCGGCTCTATGCCCGACAGTTATTGATATAGGCGCGGTTACGGATACAAATGGAAAATAAAGTTATCGGCGTAATTTCTTTGGGGTGCGACAAAAACAGGGTGGACACCGAAAAGATGATAGCCGTATTAAAACAAAAACATACCGTTACGAACGATATGGAAAAAGCGCAGATAGCGATAATAAACACGTGCGCGTTTTTGGAAGCGGCGCGCAAAGAGTCGATATCCGAAATACTTTCGGTAGCGGAGTACAAAAAAAGCGGCAGTTTAGAGAAAATAATCGTGAGCGGCTGTCTTCCGCAGAAATATATCGGCGAACTTATGGGCGAACTCACCGAAGCGGACGCTTTTATAGGCGTTGCGGATTACGGCAACATATTAGGAGTTATCGACAGACTGTATGATAGCGGCGAACGGGTGAACGCCGTGGGCGCGCCTTATAACGAACAAATGACGGAACGCGTCGTAACGACTGACGGCTACGCGTATCTTAAAATCGCCGACGGTTGCGACAATCATTGCACTTACTGCCTTATACCTAAAATCCGCGGCAGATACCGTTCCGTTTTGCAGGAAGACCTTATAAAAGAAGCGGAAAATTTAGGCGACGTATGCGAACTTATATTAGTTGCGCAAGACACTTCAAAATACGGTGCGGATTTGACGCCGAAAAGGGATATAGTAGGGCTTATCCGTGCGCTTTCACTTCTGCCTAATATCAGTGGAATACGGCTTTTATACTGTTACCCCGAAAACGTTACCGACGAACTCATAAGAGAATTTCAGTACAACCCGAAACTTATAAGGTACATAGACATACCGTTGCAACACGCGTCCGACAGAATACTTAAACTTATGAACCGCAAGGGTACGGGCGAAGAGTATTTGCGGCTTATCGAACGGCTTAAAAGCGAAGTGGCGGGCATTGCTATACGTTCTACTTTTATAGCGGGGTTTCCGACCGAAACGGAAGAAGATTTCAATATTCTTATAGAGTTTTTGAAAAAGGCGAAACTTTTTAACGCGGGCTTTTTTAAATACAGCAGAGAAGAAAACACCGCCGCATACGATCTGAGCGGGCAGATTGCGGAAGGCGTAAAAACAAAGCGCGTCAAAAAACTGTATTCGGTGCAAAAACAGATAGTTAAAGAAAATCTTAAAGCACTCAAAGGCAAGACTTTCAAAGTAAAAGCGGAAGGCTTTGACAAAAACGAACTTGTCTATTACGGCAGAGCGTATTTCAACGCGCCCGACGTGGACGGCAAAATCCGCTTTTTCTCGCGCGAAGAAGTAACTTACGGCGACTTTTACGACGTTAAAATTCTTAAAGCCGACGGCTACGATTTATATGGAGAAAGATTATGAATTTACCGAACAGACTTACCGTTTTGCGAATTATACTTATTCCCGTGTTCGTCGCGACCTATTACGTAACGGCAATACCGTATAATTACCTTATTTCGGCGATCGTGTTCGTCTTTGCGGCGTCTACCGATTTTCTCGACGGATATATAGCGAGAAAATATAATCTCGTTACCGATCTCGGAAAATTTCTCGACCCGATAGCGGATAAAGTTTTAGTTGCGGCGGCGCTTATTGTAATGCTCGTCGTGCCGAACGGCGGCGCGTCGATATTGCCGGCATACGCCGCGATATTCGTTGCCGTGATACTTGCGCGCGAACTTATAATCAGCGGATTCCGCATGGTAGCGGCGTCAAAAGGCAAGGTACTCGCCGCTGATAAAGTAGGCAAAGTAAAAACTTTCGTGCAGGACGTAGCAATTTGTATTCTGCTTGTCGGCGCGGAATTTCAAGCGGGTATTTATACCGCGCTCAATATCGTAGGGCTTGTCGCGCTCGGTATAGCGACGCTTTTAACGGTAGTTTCGGGAACGGAAGCGATAGTTAAAAACGTTTCCGTATTAAAAGAAAACAAATGAAAACCGCACTTTTAGCGTTTGAAAACTTCGACGTGGAAAGAGCGCGCGAAATTTTCTTTAAAAACGGAAGACCGTAGAGATACTTTCCGTATCGGACGATATAGGTTTTAAACGCGGCTACGAACTGTTCCGCGACACCGCCGACGTGCTGATAGTCGCTGACGGCGCGGAATTCGACCTTAAAGAAACCGTTGCGGAATTTTCGGGAACTACGCTTATCGAAAACGAAAACGCGAGAAATATTGTAGAACGTGGCGGGCGGGCGGATTTTTCGGGCGCGCTGATGCCGCCGGAAGCAACCCTTATTCCCAACGAAAAAGGCGCGTATCAGGGGTTTACGCTCGAAGAACGCGATTTTACGCTCGTAATTCTTCCGAGCGGACAAGACGAGTTTTTTACGGCGTGTAAAAAGTACGTTCTTCCGTATCTTGCGGAAAAAACGGCAAAGGGCAAATGCCTGCTGTTTAAATGTTTCGGTAAAAGTGCGGAAATCGAAGCGATTTTAAACGGATTAAAAGATAAGTTTTCTTTCGATTTCAACATAAAAGAACGCGCGGGTGATTTAAGCATATCCGTGTTTTTCGATTCGGCGGCGGGGCTCGGAAAAGATATAGAATACCGCGCGGCAATACGGGAGATCGTCTTCGGGTTAAAGGATATGCTTTATTCGGATACCGACGCAACGCTTTCCGAAACGCTGTTTACTCTTTTGAAACTCGGCGGTAAAAAGATTTCCGTTGCGGAATCGTTTACAGGCGGCATGGTGGCGACTGAAATCATTAAAAATTCGGGCGCGTCGGAATATTTTAACGAGGGAGTAGTCGCGTACGGTAACGAAAGCAAAATAAAGCGGCTTTTCGTTTCCGAAAAAGATTTAAACGAAGTCGGCGCGGTAAGCGCGAAAGTCGCTTATCAGATGGCGGCGGGACTTTTTAAATCCGGCAATCCCGACGTAGTGCTCGCAACGACGGGGCTTGCGGGGCCGAACGGCGACGGAACGGGTGTTCCCGTGGGGCGGTGCTATATCGCCGTCGGCACAAAACGCGGTATCCATACGTATAAGTTCGATTTTACGGGCGACCGCGAAGAAATAACCGAACAAGGGGTCAACGCGGCGTTGTTTTACGCCGTTAAAACGATAAAAAATTTATAAATATAAGGATGAGAAAAAATGGACGAAACCAAGATTAAAGCGCTTGACGGAGTTATGGCGCAGATAGAAAAACAGTACGGCAAAGGGGCTATAATGCGTTTGGGACAGGACGCGGGCGATACTAATATAGAAGTGTTGCCTACGGGGTGCTTGTCGCTTGACCTTGCGATCGGCGTGGGCGGACTTCCGCGCGGCAGAATCATAGAAATTTACGGACCCGAATCTTCGGGTAAAACCACGGTCGCGCTGCATTGTATAGCGGAAAC
>CAJOMP010000049.1 GCA_905235785.1 uncultured Clostridia bacterium
GCCCGAAAAATTATATCCCGCTTTCGTCGGTATAGGTAAAGCAATTTCGTCATCCGATACGCTGTAAGAAGTAATTATTTCGCCGGACAATGTTCCCCCGCCAGCAACGTTGTACGTTATCGTATAAATCTCAGCGCTGTATTGCGCCGTTAATGTAATATTCCCTTCAAATGAATATTTCGTACCGTTCGCAAAAATCCTGCCGTCTTCCGTTCGCCAACCCGTAAAACTTTTACCCGAAGGCGTTTCGCTCGGCGAAGGAAGATTTTTAACTTCCGCACCGTATTCCACTCTGCGGAACGTTTCCGTACCCGAACCATCACCATAGTCAAACGTTACGGTATAATAAACGGCTACGGGTTCGTCTTCTTCTCTCCCGCAACCGAAAGACGTAACGCATAAAAACGCCGAAAAAAACGTCAAAAGCAACGCCAAAATTCTTTTAGTATTCATTTTTCACCCCGAATCAACAATGGCTTTTTATCGTAAAAAGCCGCAACCGAAATAATTATATCCCATTGTCGCCGTTTTGTCAATACGTTATTTATTTTTTAGGCGATATTGCCTTTTTATACGCCGTGGCGCGCCATTATTTTGAGAAGATTTCCGAGTCCTTCGTTTATTTTGCTTTTCGTTTCCGCGGAATTATCCCCGCGCTCCGCGGAAAAAAGCGCAAGTTCGAGTTCGTGGATCTGCCGCCTGTCGGCATAAGACAAAAGCGCGGGTTCTAACCTTTGTAATACGTTTTTCACGTGTGAAAAATCAAGTCCCGCGGGCGAAGTTTCCTTGTGCGGCGGATTTTGCGGCGCAGCGAAAAGTTCTTCCGTGTTTTCCCTTGCCCGCGCGCCGTCTTCTACCGCGGCGGGCGGCTTTTGTATGTAATCTAATTCGTTATTTTTAATTTTTCCGTCTAAAAAACGCACAAAATCTCGCCTTGAACGGTCTTCGCCGTCGTTTTTTACCGTTCTTACCCGTACGAAATACAGCAAAAGCGCAAGCGCGAGTCCGAAACAAAACAAAAGCGGGGAAAAATCTTTTTCCCCCACTATATTCGCCCGCGCCCTTAAAAGCGTGCCGAAAAGGGCGACGAGAATTAAAAACCACGCCCGTTTTTTAAGCCCGTACCCGATTTTAAACACCGATAACAAAAAACACACCGAAAATCCGACAAACACCGCGCCTGCGGAAAGCGCGAAAAACAGCCCCGCGCTTATTTTACTCAAAAATTGAAAATCCATTTTTACGCCACGGGTCAATAGTAACCTTAATTGCCGCGCGTTAAACGGAATCTTTTGCCGAATAGTTTGTTTTTAAGTCGTTTAGCCGTTGACTTGATTTTTCTAATCTACCGCGACCGTTTCGCCCGTCAAAATATTTACGAGCGTCTTTTTAACGACCTTGATCCCCGCCGCTTTTTCCGCGGCGAAAGCGTAGAGAGTTAACTGTTTGCCGTATTTTTGCTTTAAACTTTCCGCGCTTAAAACCGAATACTTGTAGTCGACAATCTCCGCGATATCCCCCGAAACCGCAAGCAAGTCGATTATCCCCTGCAACAACACTTCTTCCGTTGCGGCGGTATCGAACACTCGGTTTGCCGCGATATTAACTATAAAAGGCTGTTCCCTGTAAAGCGTTTTCCCTTTTAGTCCCGTAAAAACACCGCTTTCAACGGTCTTTTTAAGCCGTTCGAGATTTATCTTCGCGGTTTCTTCCGCGGAAATTACGCCATTTTCTTCCATCGCTTTTATCTGCGGATAAAACTCCCCGTCAAAATCGTAATGTTGCATGATTTTATGCGCTATAACGCCCTTTTCGGGGTCTGTGCCGCTACTCTCTGCAAAGAGCGAATATACGGGATAAAATTCTTCTTTATTTTTTATCGCCGCCGTTACGCTGTTTTTAAGCGGCAGAGTAGTTGCCGACAGGTACGGATAGGAAAACGCAAAGTCCTTTTTCATTTTTTCCGCGCGGATATCGTCCGGCTTTGCGACGAGAATCTGCCGCGCCCCGCGTTTTACGTTTGCAAGCGTAAGCGCCGCGGGCGTGTGTTCGATAGCGGGAATACTTTTCGGCACGAAATCCAAAAAACAGGCGGACTCGGTAAACAGTTCGGAAAATTCCGCCGCGCGGTCGTCCGAACTTTTTTCAAATATAAGATGCAGAGAATACGCCGCGCGTGTAAGCGCCACGTAAAATAACCGCATTTCTTCTTTAACCGCGGTTTCGCGCATTTTGATTTTCAAAATCTCTCTGTATCCCGTCGTCGAAACAACGCGTTTTTCGTCGTCGAAAGAAAGGGCGAAAAATCCTTCGTCGCGGTCGCAGAATACGGGCTTACTCTCGTCTTTGCGGCTGAACGGTTTTTCCAGCCCGCAAACTATCACGACGGGAAATTCCAGACCTTTCGACGAGTGTATCGTCATAACGTTGACAGCGTCTTCTTCGCCGCCGCCTTTTACTTCAAAGGCTTTCGGCGAAGTTTCGGTTAAGTTCAAAAACTCGCTCACGGTCAAAAGTCTGTCGCCGCTTACCGTTTCGGCGCAAAATCTGTAAAGCCGCCTAATTTTCTCGTCCCCGTCGGTTTCGGCAAGCAGAAAATTCTCGTACCCGCTTTCGATAATCACCTTGTCGAGTATGCCTTTCGCGCCCTTAAAGTCCGCAAGATAGCGAAGGTCGTCGATATACGCCTTGAACTTTTTAAGCCGAGAGCAAAGGGGCGTGTCCTGTTTTGCTATATAATAATTGAAAGCGTCGCAAAATCCGCCGCGGTTTTTGACTTTAACGTCCGCATTTTCGGCATAAAAAAGCGCGACGTCGGTCAAATCTTCTTCCGTAAACCCGCCTATAACCGACAGCAATGTGCCGACAAGCGGCGCGTCCAACGCGAAACAATCGACGAGTTTTAATAGGTTTATAAGCGTTTTTATTTCGGGAAAGTCGCATACGTTCTGCGATACGGACGAAACCACGCGTATGCCGTGCGCGGCGAGCCCTTCCACGATATTTTTTACATATACGGAATCCCCCGCGCGGGTAAGCACGGCGATATCGCCCATTTTCACGCGTTTAAAAGTCGACGACTTTACGTCGTAATATTCCTGCGTAAGTTCTTTGTCGATAATTTCCGCGAGCAGGTCGGATACCCGCGCGGTTTCCTTTTCTTCCGCATTAAACGCTTCGTCTAAAATATTGTATAGATGCGGCGAGGCTTTGTCGGCTTTTTCCGCCTTGACTTTTACAAGATGATGCAGTTCCGCGCGACCCAACGCGTTTTCGGGATAAATGCCGCCGCCTTTAAGTCTTGCGGAAGTCTTATAATCCACGCCGGTATATTCCTTAACGTAGCAGAAATCGAACGTTTCGTTGACAAAGCTTATCACGTTTTCCGCCGAGCGGAAATTATAGTTTAGCCCTATCGCCGCGCCGCCGCTTTTTTCCACGGTCTTTTCCTTTTGCTCGAAAATTTCCGCGCGACACCCGCGGAAACCGTAAATGCTCTGTTTCGCGTCGCCGACCATAAACAGATTGCCGTCCGTTATCGCGGAAATAATTTCTTCCTGAACGCCGTTTACGTCCTGATACTCGTCCACGAACACATACTTGTATTTTTTACGCACGGCGTTTCTGACGTTTTCATCTTGCAGCGAGCGCATCGCGAACCGCTCCAAATCGGCAAAATCCAAAACGTTGTTTTCCCGTTTTTTGCGGTCATACACGTCGGAAAAACGCCGCACTATGCGGCAGAACGTTTCCCCGCTTTCATAAAGCCCTGAAAGCGCGGACAAGTCGATATCGGTTTTAGCGGCAAAAGCGCAAAGCGACTTTACGTAGGATTTAAGCGTTTTAAGCCTGTCTTTAAGATATTCTTTGCCGTTTTCGGGGTTTTGCCGCGTGATAACGGGCAGAGTTTTTTCGCCGTTAAACGCGCGCGCGGCATTTGCGCCGCCTTTTACTATTTCTCGCGCGATTTCCGAAAATTCCGAACATTGTTTCGCGCCGGCGATATAACCCGCGCGCTCGCACTCGGAATTAAGATCGGAAAATTTCGACAGTATGTCGCCCGCAGTCTTTTTTACCTTTTCGTCGAAAGAAGTTAAAAACCTTTCCGCGCCGCGCGCGGTATAGTTTTCGGCGTAAGCGTCAAGAAGTCTGTCGGGGTCTTTTTCGGAAGTACAGTAATCGTAAATATTCAAAACAACGCTTTTAAACGCGTCGTCTTTTCTGCGGACGCGATACCGTTCCGCAAGTTTTAAAAATCCCGCGTCCTTTTCGGTGTAAAGAGTTCTGAAAATTTCTTCTATGCTCTCGTTTTTAAGCGCGGCGGCCTGCGCTTCGTCCGCCACTTTATAATCGGGCGCGACGCCCGCGGCGAAAAAATACGTGCGGATAAGTCTGCCGCAGAACCCGTGCAACGTACAGATATCCGCGGTAGCCACTTTGTTGAGTTCGGCGGCTATCTCCGTATTGCCCTTTTCCGCCTCTTCCGCAAGCGCTTTTTTAAGTTTTTCCTTCATATCGGCGGCGGCGGCTTCGGTGAAAGTCGCGGCAAGCACTTCGTCGACTTTCGCTTTTCCTTCGACGATAAGACGTATAAGCCGCTTTATCATAACGAACGTTTTGCCGCTACCGGCGGACGCGGAAACGAGAATATTGCCGCCTTCGTGATTTATCGCTTTAAGTTGTTCGGGTTTTAGCGTGTTATTATCCGTCGCCATTATTCTTTTCCCCCGTCCGTAACTTTTTTATCGGCAGTCTCCGCGGCGCTTTCCGCTATAAACTCGGTATCCACGCCCGAAACTTTGCGTTCTTTGAGTTTTCTGCCGCACATAGCCGCAAATTCGCAGTACTCGCAAACCCCGCCGTAAGGCGACGGAATTATTACGCCGCTTTTAAGTTGTTCCGCGGCCTGTTCGGCTAAATTTTTAACGTATTTTTGCACGGCGGAAAGAGTTTCCGTTTTTACCGCTTTGTTTTTACCGGTTATCGGGATAAACTCTTCTTCGCCCGAATACGAAAGCCCCGCGTCGTCAGCGGTTTTACCTTCCGACAGCGGTTTTTCTTTAACGTCTTCCGCCTTATACTCGTCGTTTACGCGGAGATAATACGCCCCCGCGAGCGTTTTGTCGGTTACGGCGAGAGAATAAAGATAAAGTTGCAATTTCACGCCCGCAAAAATCTTCTCGTCGCCGACTTCGCTCCCGCCCGTCTTATAGTCTATAATGCGGAAATATTCCCCGAACTCGTCTACTCTGTCGATTTTGCCCGAAAGTTTGACCTTTCCGCCCAAAAGGTCGACGGCGGGATATCCTTCGCCCTTTTTCACGTTTTCGCCGAATTTGACTTCTAACCCGCTTTTCGTCGGTTTGAACGCGGAAACGGAATACCAGCGGGACATTTTGCGGCAATATTTTCTGCACTCGTTTAGCGCGAGTTCCACGCCGAACGAACTTTCGGCGTCGGAAAAACGCGCGTAATTTATGTCGGATAACGTTTCTTCGGAAACGGCGTCAAACAACCTGTCCGCGGCAACGGCGTCCGTCGCTTCGTCTATCCGCGAAACGAACGATTTAAAAATATCGTGCATTAAGTTTCCGACGGAAAGCGCGTTGACTTTGCCCGTGTCGCGCTCTTTTATTTTAAGCGTATGAATTAAAAACGAGCGATAAGGACAAGTGTAATAATCTTCTATCGCGGTGGGCGACGTGATACCGAAAATAAGCGCGTTTTCTCTGCCTTCGAGCCGCACTTTCAGTTCTTTGTTGGCGTAACTTATTATGCGTTCGGGCGCGCCGCCCGTCGCCTTATAAAATCCGCTTTGCGCGGAAAAGTCGTTGATTTTAAGGCTTGCAAACCTACTGCAATCGCGCGCAAAACTCCGCATGCCTTGTTTTTCGGTAATATACCCGTCGTACGGCGGAAAGGCGAGAAGGTCAAAAAACTTTTCGGCAAAGTTCAAGATATCGCTTTTCGTCGTCTGTCCGCCCGAATAGTCCGACAGCGGGTAGGAAAGATAAATCCCTTTTTTATACGCCGAAAGCCCTAATGCGGTTTCTTCGCGCAAGCGGTGGTTTACCACGTTGATTTTGGGTTCTAACAGCACCTTTACTTTGCCGAGCGCGTCGATGTCGCCGTCGGTAAGCAGCGCGACGTCTTCGGTAAAAGACGGCACAGCGCCCGTAAGCCCCGCCACAAACAGGTATTCCGATCGGGCTATCGCCGCTTGCTTGAAATTTCCGACGAACACCGCGTCGTTATACTGCGGAATGACCGAAATTTCCATAGTGGAAACGCCGCTTTTGAATACGTTTTTAAATTCCGAAGGGTCAATCCTGCCTGCCGAAAGCAAAAACTTCATTTCCGAAATAATGCCTTTCGCTTTTTCCGTCGCCTGCCTGTTTACTTCGGCGTCTTCGGTTTCGCCCATAGAAACGAGCCTTGCGCAGAGTTCTTCGGTTTTTCCGTCTACGTTTAACTTGTCTAAAATTCCGTAAACGTCGAATTGTGAAATAAACCCCGCAATATACGCGCGGAACTCGTCAAATTTTTTAAGTTCTTCCGCGTCGCCGCTCACCGTCGGATAAATAAACGGTTTTTTAAACTTCTCGTAACAAATATCGTATTTATAAAGATAATTTTCAAACCCGTCGGCAAAGTTTTTATCCGCGCAAACGTACGGGTTTTTAAAAAACGCGGAAAGCGTCGGAATTTTCAAGCCGCGGATAAATAAATCGCAATACGCGTAGATAAGCGATATCACGGGGAAGTTTTCGGGCTTTCTCTTTTCGTCGATAAAATACGGCACGGAAAGCCTGTTAAAACTCTTTCGCGCCGCTTCTTCATATTCCGCGCCGAAAGGAATAATAACGGTAAAATCGCGGTAGCGGCACTCGCCGCTGATGACTTTACGCTTTATAACTTCGGCGATTCTCTCCGTTTCCGCCGAAACGCTTTTCGCGGCGAGAAAATGCGCGACGGGTTTTTTACCCGCGGGTTTCTCGCGCCTGTAAAGCGGGTTGAAAAGTCCGTCTTTAATGATTGCCCCGCCTACGGAATATTCGCTTTTCACGGTCTTTTCGACGACGGAAATATTTTTCTCGGCGCAAAGGGCTCTGAAAATGTCCGCCGTTTCGTTGACGAACGCAAACTTGTTTTCGCCGCCCGTCAATATGGCGGTACAACTTTTCGCGCGGGATAAAACGGCGGAAATAACCTTTCTTATCTGCACGGTAAATCCGGAATACCCCAAAATGAAAACGTCCGCATTAGCGATATCTGCGTCGTTTTCCACGATTTCGGGCAACAACGCGAGCGCCGACCCCTGATCCGAAAGTCCGTTTTCGTCGATATATGTTTCGTACGCCGAGAACACC
>CAJOMP010000050.1 GCA_905235785.1 uncultured Clostridia bacterium
GACGAAAAAAGACTTTCGGATATTTTCGGCGTTCCCGTTATCTGTTTTTCTGCAAGAAAAAAAAGGAATATAGAAAAAGTTATAAATTCCGCAATAAATTTAAGCAATATTCCCAAAAGTATGTTTTACGAAGAACTTTGTAATTTTACCGAAAGTTGCATTACGGTAAATTCTGCTAAAACAAAACCGACGGTAACCGATAAAATAGATAATGTAATATCAAACAAGTATTTAGGATTGCCTATTTTTGCCTTAATACTGTTTTTGATCTACTATATTACATATTCCGTCGGTGGTGCTTTAGGGGAATTTATAACGGATAAATTAAACGCTTTAGGAAATTCCGTAGCCGTTAGATTAAATAACGGCGGTGAGTGGTGGTGGCTCGGTTCACTTATAAACGGCGCTATATTAAAAGGCGTGGGGGCGGTTCTTTCCTTTTTACCGCAGATTTGCATTTTATTTTTATTTTTAGCGATATTAGAAGAAAGCGGTTATTCCGCGCGCGCAGCATTCCTTTGCGAAGGAATAACGGACGTTGCCGGATTAAGCGGAAAATCTTTAATAACTTTAGGCGTTTCTTGCGGTTGTACGGTAGGTGGAATAATGTCCGCAAGAAGTATAGAAGACGAGAAGAAAAGAACGCTTACGATTTTTCTTTCTCCGTTTATGCCTTGCGGTGCAAAAAGTTTGGTGTTTACCTGGCTTGTAGGAAAAATATTCGGCGGAAATCCGCTTATAAGCGCGTCTTTATATCTTTTCAGCATTATTGCTGTTTCCGTATTTGGTAAAGTACTTTCTAAAACAAAAAAATTTTTAAGTAAAAGCGGCACTATAATGGAAATTCCGCCTTTAAGATTGCCTACCGTTCGCGGGGTGGTGGGAACTATAAAAGAAAAAGCCGAAGACTTTGTGTTAAAGGCCGGTTCAATAGTGTTTATCGTGTCGGTTTGCGTTTGGTTTTTGCAAAGTTTCGGGATAAACGGCTATACTGAAAACGTTAAAGAAAGTTTTTTGTTTTTTATCGGCAATACTTTAAAATATATTTTTATTCCGTTAGGATTCGGAAACTGGCAGTCTGCAGTTGCGGTAATTTCGGGAATATTTGCAAAAGAGGCTATAATACAAACGCTAACTGTTGTGATTAACGATCAAAGCGTATTGTTTAGTTCGGGTTTTTCCGCTTATGCTTTTATGGTTTTTATAATGCTTATGCCACCTTGCGTTGCGGCCCTATCTGCCGCAAGAAAAGAACTTAAATCAAAAAAAGAATTTTATTTTATGATATTGTTTCAGACTTTGGTTGCGTACTTTACGGCGTTTTTGATTAACGGGATAGGGTATTTAATAGAAAATCGGATATTTGCCGTAATCCCGTTGACTTTAATCGGTTTCGGCGTTATAATAAGCATAAAAATAATAAAAAATAAACACGGCTGTAAAAATTGCCGTGCTTGTAAGGAAAAATTATGCAAAATACGGGAAAAAGCGAATACGACTATATGAGAGAAGCGGATATAAAGGAAGAAGATGCATTTTATCCCGAAGAGTGGACGGAAGAATCGGAAGAAAATTCAAAGGAGAAATACTTCGATTTTTACGACGATATAAAAACTAATATAAAAGAAGACTGGTAATAAAATTCAGTTAAATGGCAATTTTAAGGCGCTCCGAGTAAATCGGGGCGCCTTTTAGTTAAAAAAATGAAATTAAATTAAAAAAAATATAATAAATGTATTGTAAATCGTTGACAAAATACGCCATTATTTTATATAATATTTTCCGTTATTAAAAGTTTAGATTTATTAAACTTTTTGTTAGAAATGTCTAAACTCTTAAAATTGTGAAGGTAAAAAATGGTATTAGGGGAAAAGATAAAAAATTTAAGGCTTTCGTGCGATTTGACGCAAGAAGAACTTGCCGACAGATGCGAACTCACGAAGGGCTACATATCTCAACTCGAAAACGACCTGACGAGCCCTTCGATAGCGACGCTGATAGATATTCTGTCCGCACTCGGAACTGATTTGAAAGAGTTTTTTTCAGATAGCGACGACGAAGAGAAGGTAAGTTTTAACAAGAACGAATTTATTGAAAAAATAACCGACGGTTACGTTTTAAACTGGGTAGTTCCGAACGCGCAGAAAAACGCGATGGAGCCGTTGCATATGGTTTTGCGCGGCGGCGCGAAAACGGACGACGATTTCCCGCACGAAGGGGAAGAGTTCGGATATGTGATAAAAGGCGAAATCGTTCTTATACTCGGAAAGAGAAAGATTACTGTCAAAAAGGGCGAAAGTTTTTATTTTACGCCGAAAACCGTGCACAGTATCTACAATAAAAAGGATACGGACGCGGAATTTATCTGGGTATCTTCTCCGCCTTCTTTTTAAAGTAACAAATATTAAATCGTAAACAATAAGGACATAAGATATGGGAAACGTAAAACAGGATAAAATAATAGAACTTATTGATATTACCCGTAAGTTCGAAGACGGACTTGTTGCGGTTGACGGAATAAATCTTTACGTCAGAAAGGGCGAATTCGTTACGTTTTTAGGGCCTAGCGGATGCGGAAAGACTACTACTCTCCGTATGATAGCGGGATTTGATAAGCCTACCGGCGGTAAGGTTTTGCTAAACGGTAAAGATATCAGCGATTTGCCGCCTAATAAACGCCCGATTAATACCGTTTTTCAGCGTTACGCTCTGTTTCCGCACCTTAACGTTTACGATAATATAGCGTTCGGTCTTAAACTCAAAAGAATAAATACCGTATACGAAGATAAAAACGGTAAGCGTTTTGAAAAGAAAGTAAAGTTTTCAAAATCCGAAATTTCAGCCAAAGTAGATAAAGTTCTTAAAATGGTTGACTTAGAGGGGTTTGAAAAGAGAAGCGTATCCACTTTGTCCGGCGGTCAGCAACAAAGGGTGGCAATAGCGCGTGCTCTTGTCAACGAGCCGGAAATTCTTCTTTTGGACGAGCCGCTTGGCGCACTTGACCTTAAAATGCGCAAAGATATGCAGCTCGAACTCAAAGAGATGCATAAAAAACTCGGGATAACGTTTATTTACGTAACGCACGACCAAGAAGAAGCGCTTACCATGAGCGATACGATAGTCGTTATGAAAGACGGCGTTATACAACAGATAGGCACGCCGACGGACATATATAACGAACCGAAAAATGCATTTGTTGCGGATTTTATCGGTGAAAGTAACATATTCAGCGGCACTTACGTCGGAAACAGAAAGGTCAGATTTATCGGAAAAACTTTCGATTGCGTTGACGACTTCGAACCTAACGACAAGGTAGACGTGGTCGTTCGTCCCGAAGACGTAGAGATTACCGATGCGGATAAAGGAACGGTAAGCGGCAAGATAATCAGTTCGATTTTCAAGGGTATACATTACGAGATGACGGTAAAAATCGGAAAAGCCGAAGTTCTGATACAGAATACTGTGGAAAGAAAGGTCGGAGAAACCGTAGGTATCGTAATAAAGCCGAACAATATTCATATTATGGCAAAAGAATTCTCTTCAAACAGATACGACGGATATATCACGAAGAAAAATACGGTATGTTTCGGGGACGGAGAATTCGAATGCGACGTTACTCAGTTATACGCCGGTTCTTCGCTTGATGAAGAAGGGTATCTTATAACCGCGGAAGGCGAAAAAATCGACCTTACGGATACCGACGTAAAGGTTGAAGTCGGATTAAAGGACATAGAAATATCCGACGATCAGGAAAAAGGCGGCGCTATCGGTAATATAGTTTCGATAATTTATAAGGGCGATCACTATCAACTTATCGTCCGCACCGAAGAAAACGAAGAAGACTACGTTTTCGATACCGAAGATACTTGGAACGAAAACGACAGGGTAAGCGTAATAATTCCGAAGGATAAAATCAGATTATCGCTCGTTACGGAGAATAATAAATGACGAAAGATGTGAAGATTATTGAAAAGAGCGAAACTATCGCTCCGCGCACAAGATTTTCTTTTTCACGTAAAGACTTGTGCGTGCCTTACGGTTTATTTTTAGCGCTATTCGTGATTCTGCCGCTCGTTTTGGTGGTGTATTATGCGTTTACCGCAAAAGACGGACGTTTTACATTCGCTAATTTTATATGGTTTTTCTCGTCTTGGACGATGATACAAAACCTTCTTATCAGCGTACTGATAGGGCTTGTAACGACGGTGGTGTGCTTGCTTATCGGCTATCCGATTGCGTATATTCTTTCGCGTATGACTGCGGCAAGGCGTGGGATATTATTGCTTTTATTTATTATGCCTATGTGGATAAACTTTGTTCTCAGAGCCCTTGCGATGAAAGAGTTGTTGGATCTTATCGGAATTTTAGGGAAATTTAATTACCTGAATACTATTATCGGTATGGTATACGATTATCTTCCGTTTATGATACTGCCGCTTTACAGTGTTCTTATTAAAATGGATAAAAGTCTTGAAGAAGCGGCGGCGGATCTTGGCGCAGGACGTGTAAAAGTGTTCACTTCCGTTACGTTACCGCTTTCACTCCCCGGAATAGTCAGCGGAATTACAATGGTTTTTATGCCCACAATGACTTGTTACGTAATAAGCGACACCTTTTCTAACGGAAAAGTAACAATTATCGGTAAACTGATAGAACAGTGGTTCGGTTCAGGCGATAACTGGCATTACGGGTCGGTAATTGCGCTCATAATGCTCGTCATTATGTTTATTTCGACTTTAATAGAAGGTAAATTTTCCGATGAAAAGGTATATAGGGGGACGAATTTATGAAAAAGTGGCTTTCCTGGATATTTCTTTTCGCAGTATTGCTCTTTATTTATCTCCCTATAGTAATACTTGCTATATACAGTTTTACGAATTCCGCTATCATAGGCAAGTGGAACGGATTTTCATTTGACCTTTATAAACAATTATTTACGGTTGAAAGGCTGCGTAAAACAATATTAAATACCGTTTTACTTGCAGTGCTTGCAAGCGGACTGTCCGCAATACTTGGAACGCTCGGAGCAATAGGCGTTTTTTACAACAAGAAATGGCTCGGGAAATACGTCAAAAGCGCATCTCATATCCCTGTAATCAATGCAGAGATTGTTACAGCAATATCTTTGGCTCTCGTTTTTGCATTGTTTAACATCGGAAGAAGTTATTTTGCTCTTTTAATGGGGCATATGGTCTTGTGCACTCCGTTCGTTATGCTTTCCGTCCTGCCAAAGTTAAAACAAATGGACGGCAGTTTATACGAAGCGGCGCTGGATCTCGGCGCAACGCCTACGCAGGCGCTGTTTAAGGTTATTATTCCCGAAATAATGCCCGGAATATTTTCCGGTTTTATGCTTGCCATAACTCTTTCGCTGGACGACTATATGATAAGCGCATACACAAAGCCAACCACGTTGGATACGATAAGTACTTACGTATATCAGGCAGTTAAAAATCAGAATAAAAGTATGCTACCGGCTTTGCGTGCGCTTTCTGCGGTCATCTTTTTCGTGATGATTATTGTCGTAATAGTTATAAATTTAAGGGCTTCTAAAAAAAGTGCTGTAAAAAGTACCGTAAAATAAAGTTAAACAAAAAAGGAGAAGAACAATGGTAAAAAGCAAAATCAAAAAAATAATGGTATGCATTTTTGCAACGATGATTGCACTCGTGCCGTTTTCAGCATGTAAGAACGAGACGGGCGCGGCGGGCGGTAAGACTTTCCGTGTGGCAAATTGGGAAGATTATATTTATATTGATGAAGAGTCGGCTGATCAGCGTTCTATGATAGACGATTTCAAGGATTATTACGAGACCAAAACGGGTGAAACGATCAATATAGAATACACGACGTTCGGCACTCCCGAAGATCTCTACAATAATCTTAAAATCGACGCTAACGCTTACGACGTAATGAGTCCTTCCGATTATATGATAGAGAAGATGGCGCGTGAAGGTATGCTCAAAAAAATCCAACTTCCCGATAACGGGGAATACAGAACCAACGTATCGCCTTATATCGAGAGCATTTTTAACGGTATTAAGTGGGACGAAAACGGCGTTTCGGTAAGTCTTTCCGATTATGCTGCCGGATATATGTGGGGCACTTTGGGTCTTGTATACAATTCGGAAAAAGTTTCCGATGAGGAGATGATTTCTTGGGACGCGCTTTGGAGCGGCAAATTCGATAAAAAGTTTTCTATTAAAGACAGCGTCAGGGATACTTATTTTATGACGCTTGCAAAAGTTTATAAGGAAGAATTAAAAGCGCTCGACCCTGCATCTGACGACTATAATGCAAAACTTTCGGAAATTTTCAACAGAACCGACGCGGAAACCGTGGAAAAAGTCAGAAAAGAAATGACCGACTTAAAGAACAAATCTTACGGTATGGAAGTCGACAGCGGTAAAAACGATATAGTAACGGGTAAAATAGACGTTTATTTTGCATGGAGCGGTGATGCGGTTTATGCTATGGACGCTGCGGAAGACGTAGAAGATGGAGAAACTCCCGTGTACTTAAATTATTCCGTTCCGGAAGAAGGTTCTAACGTATGGTTTGACGGCTGGTGTGTTCCGAAGGGTTCGGAAAACGCCGATATAGCGGTAGAGTTTATCGAATATCTTTCTAAACCCGAAAATGCCATCAAAAATATGGACTACATCGGATACGTTAGTTGTATAGCCGGAGACGACGTGTTCGATAGGGCGGTGGAAATATACGACGAAGAAGACGGAGACCCCGTAGATCTTTCTTACTTTTTCAAAAGAGCAGGCGATGAGAAAGAATATATAATCCGTTCTTCAAGCACAGTGCGCCAGTTTGCGGCACAGTATCCGTCGGAAGAGGTTATTAAGCGCTGCGCAGTTATGAGTTATTTTGACGACGAAGCAAACGAGAGAATAAATACCCTGTGGATGGATATTAAAGGCGGCGGCTGTGGTTCTGCGATAAACGGGGATTCCGGAATATTAATTCTTTTACTTGCACTTGGCGTGTGTGTTTCCGTTAAAAGCGTTATTAAAATTAAAAAAAGTGAAAATTAAATTTTAAACAACTGGGCACACTCGATAAAACGCCGCCAAAGCGGAATGGGAGAATACGCGGGTTGTCTTTCTCCCGTTGCCGCCGCGTACGACGAGTTGTATGAAGGATATGAGACCGACGAAGACGGTATGTTTGAAGGCACTCCCGAAGGCTGGAAAGAAATGTTTATGGAAACTATGTTCCCGAGCGCCGCTACTTTAAACCGTTGCGGTGTTATGAAAGACTTCGGCGCAGGCAGGACTGCCGTAACCGAAATGTGGGGCAATATTCAATAACCGAAAAAT
>CAJOMP010000051.1 GCA_905235785.1 uncultured Clostridia bacterium
TATAACACATATTTTGAACTCAGCGCTATACTTTTTATTAACTCTTTTTCCTTTATACATAAAAACACCCCGAGTGTCTAACTTTCGGGGTGCATATCAGTTTTATCCTTTATCACTTATTTTAATAATTGAAAATAATAGATAGGTAAAGCGCTCCAACCATGACATAAACTTCCGGCACCGTCAAAGTCTTCCGCGCCCTTTTCCGTCTCCCAAAACGTTGTCGCTCCGCTTTTAAGCATTTTCCCGTATCTATCAAGTATATCTTGCAGTATAAAGTCTTTATACTTATCCCCGAAAGTTAAAAGTGCATCATATAAAAAAGCTCGCATAGACAGCGTTGCGCTTATCATTTCTTTTTCTTTTATTATCCTTTCGGCAAGGTCTTCATTTCCAAGCCCTATTAGTATCGCAAGCGAGTTACCGAGTTGACTTGTTCTTTCGGTAATATCGGATAGTTTATACGCTTTCCCGTTATAAAAGGTCTCCTTTATCGCCTTCTTAGTTTTTTCTACTTCAACCTTCTCGTTAAACAGTTTTTCGTAATATCCCGCAGCATAAACGTACATACAATTAAGTATTAGGTCGTAACTTTTAATTTCTTTATCGTCTTTTGTTCTCGTTATCTGCCACTCGTTGTTGCTCTCTTCAGCCCACTCGTAAAAATTCCAGCATGGGTACGGAAAGGTCGGTATAAGCCCGTTTTCTGCTATCCTTTCCGTACATGTTCTGAATATTATCTTAATAACTTCACCTACTTCCCGTAATATACTTTCGTCTTTAGTGTATTGTATATATTCATAAACCTGTATCAAATAAACCAGTGAGAAAAAAGGTATCGGTATATCTATTCCGGTCGGAAAACATAGACTTAAAAGTCCGTCTTTACGCAGTCCTTTCGCTATAAGTATAAGGTTATGCCTTGCATATTCTTTATTCCCGTCTTCAAAAGCGTAATATCCACACAGCATCTGGTTTCTGCTGTCCATCGTATATAACGCTTGCTCCCGCCACGGGCAATCTTCGTAATGCTCGTGCATACAGCATTTTAAAGTGTATACCGATATGTCGTAAATTTTTTGAATAAGCGCGTCGGAAAATTCCTTCTTCTTTTCTTCTACGGGGTATTCTACGGGGCGGATTCCTATATAATTTATTTTAATGGGATAATCCGAATATATTTGAAGATACCTGCCCCCAAACCTACGCAAAGCGTTAAGATATTTGTTTTCGCCTTTTTTAGCGACGAATTTCACACTGAAATCACGAACGCCTATTTTTCTTCTTACACAGCCGTCTTTAAGATGCTCACCGTAAGCGATTAAAAGTTTTTGGCTCTTTGGGCTTATAAAATCCATATCCAAAAATCCCGCTACTTCTTTGCCCATATCTATAATTACCGAATTCTCTTTATTGATTATATTTATAGGCAATCTTTCGCAAAGTTTTAGCGCTTTAATTTCGCGTTTATGCAAATCGTTGGTCTTGTCTATTTCTACACTTTTTGAATAACCGTTTTTAACGACCGTATTATCATATAAAAAACTTTGTCCGAGTTGCGGGGTTATCATTTTTTCGTAACCGTTTTTATATTCGTTCATTACTCTCGATAAAGTTTTCTCGTTGCTTTTTGCTATCGTCTTTCCGTTTGCAGAAATTTCAAAGATCACGCCCGCTTTATCGTTTATATAAGTCTGATTGTCTATCCCCAAATGCCAAACGACAATTTTTACTTCGTTTTCTTCTTTACAAAACTTCGATATATCTATCTCGTCGTAAAACTTATACCAAGGATAATCCGCACAAGCGGAAAATGCGGCGAGTATTCCGTTTAAATATACGGAATATATCCCGTCACAAGAGATTTTAAGCATCGTTTTTTTATCCGATAGACATTGAAAATTTACAAAAAACTCCGAATACTCGTCTTGATCGTGTTTTGCTTTATCCCAAATCCATTTTGCATCACTTGATATCATTACTTGTTCTCCGCGATTATTGATAATGTATTAAATTTCGTCTTATACTATCGTTTTAACGAAAGCATAACTTTCGCGTAATAATTTACTTTTACCTTCTTTCCAAGTGCCGAATCGTTCAAAAGTGTACGGGCCGACGCCCAAAGGTTCTTCTTCCGGCGCGTGGAACGGTCCTAATAGATTCCTGTTGCCGACGGTAAGTGTAAGTTCGATTTCGTTTTCGCCCTGTTTAAGATAACCCGTTAAATCGAGTTCGTTTTCGAACATCATTTTGCCCGCGTACTTGCCGTTCACTTTTACTTCTATCAAATGAAAACGCCCGTCAATCATGAGTTTTGCTTTCGTATCTTCTACGGTTATTTTCTGCGTGAGCGTTATGTCGCCCTTAAAGAACGGAAAACCGTCTTTTATAAGACTTTTTATTTCTCCCTTCTGTTTGCCAATATAAAAATTATTGCCGAGTAAAACGTTTTCCGCTTTCCCTTGCGAAAAATCACCGTAAACGCCGAAATCACCTCTTAAATACACCGCCTCTATACCGGTGTCATAAGCAAGGCAGTTTTTAAGACTTTCGGTAACGTTTTCACCGAACAGCGCGTAATACACATTTTCACCCTGATAATAGTTTATTTTTGCCACTATCTCGTTTTTACCGACCGATATAAATTTCGCTATGTCGTAAACTAAAAGTTCTTTTTCTACGTCTGAAACGCCTGTTTTTACCGCTTTTTCGCCGTTTACCGTAACGCTTAATAGATTAGTATTTTCAATTAAAAGTTCGCACTTTTCCGGTTTCTCTTTTACAGTAAATTCGTATTTTAAATATAGTTCGCCTTTATAGCGTTTTTCAAGCATTTCGCTGAATACGCCCATATGATGGAGCGGCTCGCCGTAATTTTCCCCGTCCGTAGAATAGCGAATATAATCAAGCGTAATATAGTTATCCGCTTTTCCTTTTACTGTAAATACGTCGTTTAATTTTATCTCCGCTTTTGTTTCGGGTTTGCAATCATAGGGAGTTTTATCGAAATACAGTAAATACGACTGATATTCCTTAAAGTCGAGTTCGCCGCTTATCGGACGGTATTCGTCTTTTAATATATCGTAAGACTTAAAAGACTTTGCGCCTTTTGCTGAAACGCTCCACTTAGTCGCCCCGCCGAGATTTACGCAGTAAATAAATTCTCTGCCGTCGTCCGATATTCTGTGCGTAAAGCGAATATTTTCATTTTCTTCGCCTATAACTTTTTGCGCCGCTTTTATTTCTTCAAGCGTTATGTTACTTTTCAGATAGTCGTAATTATGTCTTTCGCCTTCTAAATATTCGGGAACGCTCCCCGCAAGATACATTTTACCGCCGTTTATAACAAATTCTTTCAACAGTTTTTCGGTTGACTTATCCATCGTATAAATTTCGGGAATAATAAGGTACTCGTAAGCGCATTTTCCGCAAACGAGTTTTTTGCCGTCGACTTTTCCGTGTTTTGCTAAGATTGTTTCGTCTATATAATGATGCGGTATCTGTTTAGTGCCGAGCGTTTCTATAAGTCCCGCGAAAGACTTATCGAGTTTATCAATGTTAAAATCTTCTTTGTCCCGTTTATAATCTAAATACGCGCTACGGATAGGGTGCAAAACTCCGACGTTTACAATCTCCGTGCTTTCGGATAATATTTTGCCGAGTACAGAAAAATAGTCGTTAAAAGTCTTGAAATCTTTTTTCACCCACGGATTGACCGCCGAGAAATGTTCGGGATAATCTCTCTTTCTCTGCCCGTGTTCTGTGAAAGGCAAAAGATGCTGGCACAAAAGGTTTACACCGTTTACGTACTGAAATTCCGCTATATGCTTTAACTCTTTTGGGCTTGCATCCCAACCGACGCACCCGAAAGTTTCGGTAAGCGCTTGCTTTTTATTTAATTGCGAGCAAACTGACCCTAACTGTTTGGGCGCAAGTTCGTTTTCTATGCTCCTTCCGAGTTTGTCTATGCCGGGTATGTGTTCGTATTCGTAAAAGGGCATAACTCCCCCGCAACACATAAGTTGATAGCCGAGAGACGTTTCTTCAATGTAATGCCCCGTGAGTTTATATCCGTTAGTTTCACACCACGAATAAACTTTTTCGGCAAAATTTTTAAGCATTAAAGTTTGCATGCTTTTCCAATAGCGATAACGGAATTCACGGTAACCTTCTTTTTCAACGAATAAAAGTCCTAAATTGTCAAAAATATCTTCGCCGTAAGTTTCTTTATAATAGGGCGGTAAAACTTTCGTAAATGGCGTGCCCCAACGAAAATACTGCGGCTCGTCCGTAAAAAAGCCTTTTAATTCGTAAGTATCGCGTTTTTTATACTCTTCGTGAGTAAGTTTAAGGAATTTATCCACAACTTCAGGGTTTAATATATCCGCCGTAGACGCTGAATATTTTATATATAGATTAAGGCAGTTTTTGCCGTCCGTCGCCTTTACGAGTTTATTCCCCGAAAGGTCGTATGAAACGTCGGCGGTTTTATCATAAGCGCCGATTTTATATTCTATGTATTTATCGTGATTTTCTATATCTTCCAAAAGTTTACCGCCGACAAAACCAGATGGCCAGCCGTTTTCGTCGTAAGCATAAGCCTGCATACCGAGTTCTTTTGCCTTTTCGGAACACGCTTTAATGCAGGAAAACCATTTTTCGCCGAGATATTCGGTTTTAAGTCCGCCGCGCGCGTGCATAAAAAATCCGCCGACACCGGCAGAGTGCATCCACTCTATTTGTTTACATAATTCTTTTTCGTCCAAATGATCGTTCCATGACCAAAATGGGACGCATTTATATATACTCTCAACTTTTTTCATATATTTCATCTTTAATAAATTTAATCACACCCGCAGACCAGCCGTGGCACAAACTGTGTCTAAATCCTGTATAACAATACGCACCGAAATCGCCGTGTATATCCCTTTCGCCATTTTTCGGCATCTCGTCTATACGGCAGGAATTTTCCGCCCAACTTATATCAAAATCTTCCCAGAAAGTCGTAGCACCCTTTTTAAGCATCGCGCCGTAATACTCTTTAAGCATTTCTACGGCTTTTTCTTTGTCAAAAGACGCTATCGCTTTCAAGATATAATAACTCATAAAGGTCGAAAAACCGCTTACTCCGTTTTCTAAAAGTTTTTTCTTATCGCTCTCGGTTAGCCCCACGGCAAAATACTTTAATCCGAGAACGGACTTGCTGCTTTCGACCGTTATTTCTTTTTTTAATAACCTTTTAAGCAAATCTTCGGCTTTATCCGTGTTTTCGTTAAATCGCTTTAATACGTCTATCGCCTTTTTTACCGCGATTATATTTATTGCCCTTGAACCCTGTATTTCATCGGGTTTCCCGTGAGTTTGCCAGTCCACAAATAAGAAAGGATAACATAATTCCCCGTCTTTGGACACGTTGTCCGACATCAGGTCTATAAGCCCTTTAATATATCCTATTTGCTTTTCGGTAAAATCTTCCGCGTTTGTTGCCGCTAAATAATCCGCTACTATTATTATCCACCACATAGAATACGTAGGAAAGTTATTCATAAAATTCGGCAGCGGCGTTTGCTCTTTAACAAAATCCAAAGACCTTTCTATTATGTCCATACGCCCGTAAAGCATAGTTAAAGCCAGCATTTCGGGATGAATATCTCCTATCCAGACAAGCCTGTCCCGCTTAATCCCGTCCCAGAGATAATCTCCCGCGGCACACAAATCGACAGTTCGTTTTGCGGTAGAAAAAATCTTAGCTATTTCCTTGTCTTTTCCTTTGTAAACATATAGCGGCTTTTTACGTAATATATAATTTTCGGCGACTACGCTTTTTATTTGCGCGTCTCCGAAAAAATCAAGCCTTACGAACCTGAAACCAGTACCGCCGAAAGTCATATCCGAGTAATCCTGCAAATTAACGGTAAAATCCCTTAGCGAGTGGTCGTTAGTGGCGTTTTGCTTGCCGCCGAGTTCCGCGCAGCACTCTGTTAAACTTTCGCCGAAACGTATTCTTACCGGCGTATCTTTCGCACGGAAAGTTAATATCCTTATTCCGCCGCGAAGTTCTTTGCCAAAATCTAATATAACGTATCCGCCTTCTCTAAATAACGCTGTATCGCTTTCGGAAAGACCTATCTGTAACGGCTTTTTCCGTAATAACGCACTTTGGTTTTCGCAATTTTTTGTTTCTATTATTTTACCCTGAAAAAGTAATTCTTTCATTTTATCACCTTAACACGCTATTTTATCGTTACAGTCTTTTGTGGGGAACAATTATATATTATGACTGTATTCATATGGTGTCTTATCTTTGCACTCTGCCCGAAGCGTTTCCGCCCGCTAAGGTTTCCACTTCTTTTACGGATACCATATTGTAATCTCCTTCTATACTGTGCTTTAAGCAACTTGCCGCTACCGCAAACTCTATCGCCTTTTGACTGTCATAGTTATTTATAAGAGAGTAGATTAGCCCTGCGCCGAAACTGTCTCCACCGCCTACTCTGTCTACTATGTGCATTGCGTATTTCTTACTAAATACCGCTTGCCCGTTCGTATAAAGCATTGCCGACCAGTTGTTGTCGTTTGCGGAAAAGCTTTCCCGCAGCGTTATCGCTACTCCCTTGAAATTAAATCTATCCGTCAGTTTCTTCGCTACCGATATATATCCGTTTCTATCGAGTTTTCCCGTGTTTATATCCGTATTATCCGCTTCTATTCCGAACACGTCTTTCGCGTCTTCTTCGTTCGCGATACAATAATCTACGTACTTACACAGTTCTCCCATTACTGCGCTTGCCTTTTCCTTGCTCCAAAGTTTCTTCCTGAAATTAAGGTCGCAAGATACCGTTATACCTTTCTCTTTGGCTATCTTTACCGCTTTTAAGGTTATATTTGCCATATTGTCAGAAAGAGCCGGTGTTATACCCGTAAAGTGAAACCATGTGGCGCCCTTAAATATCTTATTCCAGTTAAAGTCTGCTGACTTTGCTTGTGATATAGCGGAATACGCTCTGTCGTATATTACCTTTGATGGGCGCTGACTTGCGCCCTTTTCACAGTAATATATGCCTACTCTCTCGCCACCGCGGGTTATTAAACTCGTATCTACTCCGAATTTACGAAGTGAGTTGACCGCCGCTTGTCCTATCTCGTGTTCCGGTAGTTTTGTTACGAAGGCTACG
>CAJOMP010000052.1 GCA_905235785.1 uncultured Clostridia bacterium
ACGTACGCCGCATGTTCGCATACGACCGACAGTTTGCCGTTTTCTTCCGCAAGGAAAAGCACTTCGCCGTCTTCCGCGCCGACCTGAATAAACCCGCCGAACGCAAGCCCGACGTTAAACTCGGTAAAATCGAATTCGCCCGAAAACTTTATTTTATTTCCGCACGCGATAAACAGTCTGCCCGCGCACAAAGCGCAGGAATTGCCGTAAGGAATACCGCTCACCGTTGCGTCGCCGACTTTCGCGTTTATGTCGCCTATAAAAAGCGCGGATTTTACGCCGTTTCTTATCACGGACGTAACGAGCGGAATCTCATCGCTCGTAAAGCCCGTTGAAACAACCGTATTATCCGATATTTTAACGAGCGTTTTATCCGTAAGATATGCGTACGTTTCGCCGTCCGCTACGTAAAACTTAATCGGCATTGCCCCCGATAAAGAGACGGGCGTTCTGCTGAAAAAAATTTTCGCAATCGAAGCGGTTTTTTCGGTAAACTCCTTTTCAAAAACGCGAACCTTATAGGAAATATCCGCAAATCCGTTCATAACCAGCACCTGCCTTTAACTGTGGCGCTTTTCGGCAAAACTACCCGTTCCACGCCGAAAGTGTATCTCTTCCGCCACAAAACCGCTTCTTCAAACCGCCCCTGCGTTACGCAGTATTCGGCGGCGACGCCGTAGCCCAAAAGCGCGGCTGTGATTTTTGCGTTAAACCCGACTGTATCGCTCATCCCGTAATTTTCGGGCGCGTACTCGTATTCGACCGAATACTCTCCGCCGAACGCCTTTAAATATTCGGGATACAATTTAAATTCCGCGTCCTGCCCGAACTGATTTTTTACGGACAATATGCGCGTAACGTTATGCGAAAGGTCGGCAAAAATTATTTTCCCGTCCGTAGTTGCCACCGTTTCCGAACACACCATAGGCGAATAAGACGCCGCAAGTTCGGATATGACGAGATTCGTAAGTCTCGTAAGAGAATCGACCGCGGCAAGCGTCGTTTGCGTCGGCGTCGCGGAAGTTCCGTCTATGTATTCGGTTACGTCCGTAAGATTTAAAAAAACCGCCGCGGTTTTCAATACGTCTTTTAATATCATTTAATTCCCCCTTATAAGGTAAAAGCGCCGAGCCGAACGCGCGGCTCGGCGCTTTATTACGCTTGTAATTTTGTTTTTTAAGTCCGAAAAAATTACGCTTCGGTGATGTCGAAAAGCGCGCCTTGCGCGTACGGACGCGAACACATAAGTTCGGCGTATTTGACGAGCGTAGCGGTGTAAACGGGTTTGCCGGGAACTTGGCGGAGTACTTTTCCGTCGTCGCCGGTGAGCCATTGCCAGTCGCAGAGTTGGTTGAGCGTAAAGTCTTTGGTGTTCAGCATATACATAGTGTGTTTCTGACAGAATCTGTCCGCAACTATCGGTATGCCGTTATAAGACAACGCCTTAAACCCGCCCGCTAAATCCACGGTATCGATAACGCGCTTATTTGCGGAAAGCATATTGATGAGCGCGCGGCGCACGCCGAAAGAAGTTACGATAAGGTTTGCCGGTTCGCCGCCCGCTTCTTCGATAGAATCGAGTATGGTCTGCATCGCCGTTTCGGAAATATTGCCGACGTTCGATTTAACTCTCGGTTTTATCCACGGGTTTGCCGCTTTGTTTACGCCGTATATATCGGTTATATTGTTGTTAAAAATAGCGTCAAGCCCCGTTATCTCGTTGCCGTAAGAACCGTGTACTGTGATGACATAATCTTCTTCGATATCGTCTTCGGTGAGAGCGCTGCCGCTTACTTTGATGGCGTTTGCTATTCTGTCGACGACAAGAACTTCCCTTTCGGTCGCGCCTTCGACGAGTTCGCCCGTATCGTCGCGGAAATCGATTATCATACCTTCGATAAAACCGTTTACCTCGTCGAGCACGAATACATTGTTCGCCGCAACCGTCGAGATAGTGCCTAAAATGCCGGAGCCGTTACCGAACAGCATTCTGCCGAGATTAAAAGACGACGCTTTGATAAGTCCGTCCATTTCGGAATTTAAAAGCGACACGAAAGCCCCCGAATTGTTTTCCGAAGCGCGTATAGCCTTGTCGGAAATTTCTACCGTACCGTAAAGGTTTTTGAGCGAAGAAGTAAACTGCACGTAATGATTGCCGCGCGCCGCGGGAAGACTGCCGTCTTCCGTACCCGCGCCGATACCGCCGTTTAAGCCGTGAATCGCGAGTTTTTTGACTTCTTTGCCCCATACGTTCTCGCTGGTCTTTTTGATTTGCGCGAGAAAGGGATTAACGCTGTTGTCGAGTTGTTCCGACACCGCTTCTAAATAATAAGATTTGAGCGCGTTATCCGCGTTCGTTAAATTAACTGCCATTGTTTCTCCTTGAATTGTTTTTATTTTGCGAGTAATTCTATGGCGAGTCTACCCGCTTCCTCTACCGTTTTGGGCTTGTTTACGGGCGCTTTCACACCCGTACCCGAAACGTCCATAACTATTGCCTTGCTTTTCGCGCCCATAATCTCTTTTAAGTAGCCTTTGATAAAGTTTTCCTTGTCTTCGTCGGTTATACTTAAAGTCTGATTTACGGTTTTATCCGATTGTTCCGTCGGGGCGTCCTTGTCGACGGCGGCGCGTTCCGTTTCTAATTCCTTGATTCTCTGACAGCGTTTGGTAAACTCGGATTGCAAGGAATTGTATGCGGCAAGCAACGCGTTAACGTCTTTAAACTTGCCAAGAGAGACGGAAGTCTCTTCGCCGCCCGATTTTTGTTCCTTCGGGCTCTGCAATAATTCTTCCGTTTGTTCGTTTATGGTGTCGTTCATACGTTTTCTCCTTTAATTTTTTGTTGATTTATTCTTTCTTTGTGCGCTTTGATGTGCCCGTATAATCTTTCTTTTTCCGCGTCGGAAAGTTCGTCGAATTCACTGAGCACGTACCTGATATGTTCGTCCGCGTGAATAGCGTCGTCGTCGATTTCGGAAATTTCGAGCCCTTTTAAGCGTATAATGTCGTTTTCCTGTTCCGCTCTCTGTTCTTGAAGTCTTGAAATGCCTTTACGGTAATCCAAATCTTTAAACCCGAAAAGCGACAACAGTTTTTCCTTTGTGGCGGGACGAAGTCCCCCCGTTTCGTCGGTCAAAAGCCCGCTCGAATACAAGTTCATAATAGTTTCGCGCTTTTGTTTTCGACTGAACAGCAATTCGTTTTCGTTTTCGAGATAAGCGTCGTCCGAACAAAGCGCCGTTTTGTCGACGTAATAGGTATGTAATTTTCCCGCCTTGTCCGAAATCATAACCGCGCGCATACCCGCAGTAAACTGCGCGTAAAGCCTTAATATCTGTTTGGCTATGCCGATAATACATTTTCTTATGATATCCGCGTGTACTACCATGCGCGCGTTGTCCTGTTCGATAAGAATTTCAAGCGCCGTACCGCTACGCACCATACTTTTAGACGTCGAAGAAGTTACGTCCGACACTCCGCTTATTCTCACGAATTCGTTGACAAGATTTTCTTCTTCTTCGGCAAATTCGGCGGGCATAGTAAACTCGTTCATAAGTTCGGGCGCTTTCCCACCCTGACGGTAAACGAGAATTTTGCCGGGAGACAGTCCTTCTTCCGCGAGCGCGTCCACGTCGACCGAACCGTCTTCCACGGTCATAATACCCATCGAAAGTCTGTTGATAAACTCCTGTTTGCGGTTTTTCACCGCATTAAACGCGCGCTGAACGGGGATGAGCCGTTCGATAACCGAACGCCCGAAAAAACTGCCCGCCGTCTTTATGCACTCCTGTTTTACGAAGGGAAAAACGCGCGACCCGTTTTTGCCGTTTTTATACGGCAATTCGCCGTAATAAAGTATCTTGCCGCCCGCGACGGTGATAAGCCTGCCGCAAGGGAATTCTTCGGTAGGCCGTTCGTATTTTTCGATAACTATCGCCGCGTCGTCTAAAACGCCCTTGATTTCGTCCGAGCCGCCGACGCCGCCCGCCCCCGTAAGATTGAAAACGCCGACTTTATCGCCCGCAAGGCTTACGCCGTATTTTCTCTTTATTTCCGAAACGGGCACGGCTTTGGCGTGTATAACGCTGCCGAGTTCGTCGAGATTTTCCGCCATAAGATTATCCGGAAAAATCTCGAACGGCGATACCGGCAAAACTTCCGCCTCGCCCTCGAACACTTCTTCGCCGTTTACGCTGCCGACGGACGTGCCGCCCGCATTGTTCCATACGATTTTATAAAATCCCGTACCGCACGTTTCGCTCCAAACGGTAACTCTTTGCACGACGGACAGCACTTCGTTCTTATCGAACACCGAAGTCAAGAGTTTTTCCGAAAGGTTTGCGCCTTTCACGTCGCCGTCGTCGTCCGTTTTCGGGCGCACCCCGAATACGGGATTTATTTCCGCAAACTTCGCAAGACGGGTTTCGATTATGGGCGCGATATGATTGTACACTTCCCTTTCCTGCCAGAAAAAGTCGCTGTTTACGCCTACTATGTCGCCGCGGCGGTTTATGTCGCAGTATTGATTGCCTATGAGAAAATTCATATTGAGTTCCCATTGCCGTTCGAGTTTAAGCCGCGCTTTCTGGCGTTCGGCAAAATCCGTTTCGACGTTTTTTACGAGTTCTTCGTAAAACTTTTCCCGCGATTTCTGTTTTACGGGTTTCTTTTCTTTTTGCAATTTGTTTTCTCCTTGTTCTTTTTTTCCGATTGACCGAGAATTTTAAGCAGCCTTTGTTTTTCCGTTTCTAACTCTTCGTCGGTGTACGAAGATAGCGGTTCGGACGCTTCCATCAACATTTTCAGCGCGGAAACGTCCGGCGGCACGCACTTTGTCGTTACCTTTTTCTTGGAAAGTTTTATTTCCCCTTCGCTGTCTAACGCGTACTCTTCAACGACTTCCTGCGCGTCGAATCCCAAAGCCTTTTTCAAAAGCGCCGAATTGATATCTCCGTCAATGCACTTTTTACCTTCTTTCATTTAAAATTTTCCTGAAAAGTCTTTCCTTGTCCTTCTCTATAAGCGTTTTTTCTCTTTTCGGGGGCGAATTATCGGGTTTAGTCATTATATAGTAGCGTAGTTCGTCCAAAGCGTGGTCGTCGGTTTTTTTAGGCGCGTCGTTATCCCCCGCGCCCCAGCGGTAACTTTTAAGTTCGCGGATAAGGTTTACGCAGTTTTTGAAAACGTAAAGTCTCGGTTTGCCGCTCGCGGGCATCAAATACTGTTTGACGCGCGCGATTCCGCTGAACAAATCTTTGTTTACGTTCGGATTAACGTTTATGCCCTGTTCGCAGAACAACTCGCTTACGCTTGCTTGCGCGGCGAGTGTTTTTTGGTTTGCCGCCGAATCGATAAGCGCGCAAATTCTGCCGCCGCCGTCTTTTTTCCATCCGAGCCGCGCGGATATTTCTTTGATTTTCGCCGCGTGATAGTCGACGGTTTTTTCCGCTTCGAAATGCTCTGCTATAACGTAGACCGTGCCGTCGAAGTCCACCGCGTACCAGTGGCAGGAAAGCGGGTTTTTAAGCCCCGGGTCGATGGAAATATTGTCATACCAGTCGTTAGGCACGTTAAACGGCTCTATGACGTGAATATTTTCGTCGAATTCGGTATAAACAAGCCCGCTGTCCGCCCTGAACCGTCCGTAACGGCGGGCTTCCAACTGTTCTCTTGAAAGGGTTTCGGTAAGCGCCTTTATCTCGCTTTCGGGAAGATAAGGGTTATCCGCCCACTCCATAAATTCGCACCAGATATCGGGCGAATTTTTTGGGTTAAGATAGATATCTTCGTAAACAAAGGTCAGCCCTTTTAACGGCGTCATAGTGCCGAAAATATCGCCGTTTTTATCGACGACTCTCATGCGGCACTCTTCGTAGACGTCGCGCGGCGGCTCTTCGTCGAACCACACGTAGTCAAGAGAACTCCCCTGAAACTTTTCTCTTCCCTGATCGCAGGATTTAAAGCCTATAACGGAAATACCGCCGAAAACGTTTTTTATCAATATTTGATCGATAACGCCGTACTCGGGGCTTTCCTTTTTGCCCGAAACCATAGTGATATCGGCTATCCACGAAGGATTGATATAATGCAAAACTTTTGCCTGCGCCACGTCGCGTTGCACTTCTCTCGAAAGCGAAACCACCCACCCGAAAGTATTTTTACGGTTTTCGCGATAGGGATGAACGCCGCGCGCCATATACACCGTTTCGACCGCCCCGCACTCGGTTTTACCGCTCCTGTTTCCCCCGAACACCCAGCGGTTTTTCTTTAAGCACTTGTGAAAGGCGAGTTGTTTTAAGTGTTTCACTTTGCCCGAATTGTATTCCGCGAGAAAATTATTCGCCGCGCGGCGCTTTTGCTCTCTTTCGATTTCAAGTATCCGCCCGACTACTTCTTTCATTTTTCTCCCCCCGAAATTCAAGCGCATTATATCGCCGCTACCGTATTTTGCAATAGGTTTATGACCGCGCTTACAAAAAAAATTTAAGATAAATTCCGCGAACAAAAAGGTCAGCCCCGAAAGAATTTTTCTTTCGGGGCTGACCCAAGGTTTTATTAAAATGAAGAAAACTTTTTTTCGTTACGGTCTTCTGCCGCCCATGTCCGAAGGCCCGCCTTGCATACCGCCGCCGTTCGGACCGCCCATATTGCCGCCGCCCATACTGCCGTTAACTCCGTAAGTAGTTACCTTTGAACTTACAGTAAACGTGGCAAGCGTATTACTTCCGGCATTTAAGGTATACGTTCCGGCGCTGATTTCGGGAGCGCTTATTACAGCGGATTGCGCGGTTTTGCCGGTCTTAAAAGAAACTACCGTATTGCCGCTCGAATCTTTAAGCGTTAACGTCGTTCCCGCGGCGATAGCGCTACCCGCGTATACTATCGTGTATTGCGAAGAACTCGTGTCCGGGATTGCTTCCTGCAACATACCCGAAGACCCTACCGCCACGACGTAACCGCCGTTTATAAGAATTTTCCCGTCGGCGTCTATTGAAGCGTCTCCGCTACCGGTCGGACCGTCCAC
>CAJOMP010000053.1 GCA_905235785.1 uncultured Clostridia bacterium
ACGCCGATTCTTCCGCGCTCGATTTAAAAAGCATCGCGCCGCCGTGCGTTCGACGAACCAGCCCTTGCTTTTCCATTTGCGCAAGATCCCGCCTTATCGTAGCGCCCGAAACGAAAAGTTCCGCCGCCAACTCTTCTACCGTAGCCGACTTGTTTTTGGTAAGTATTTCCAAGATATCGTCTTGTCTTTTTAACGAAAGCATCAGTTACGCCCCCGATACGTTTTTTCAGAAAAATTCAAAAATAAATGTTCATTTGTGTTCATTTGTGTTTATATTGTAACACAAAAAAATTTATTTTGCAACCTTTTGACAACCTACTCAAAAACGACAATTATATGATATACTATATTAAGGAAAAATTATATAGGGAGAATATTTTATGAAAACCAAAGCGGTAAGACTTTACGGCGTAAACGATTTGCGTTTAGAAGAATTCGATTTGCCCGAAATCAAGGACGACGAAATTCTCGCGCGCGTAGTTTCGGACAGTATTTGTATGTCGTCTTTTAAAGCGGCGGAACAGGGCGCAAGCCATAAGCGTGTTCCGAACGATATTGCGGAAAATCCCGTCATTATCGGACACGAATTTTGCGGCGATATCTTAAAGGTCGGCAAAAAATGGCAACACAAATTCAAAGAAGGCGAAAAATTCGGTATTCAGCCCGCTATGAACCTTCCCGAAAATCCTTTTGCCGCCCCCGGATATTCGTACAGATTTATCGGCGGGGATTCGCAGTACGTTATAATTCCCAACGAAGTTATGGAATCGGACTGCCTTATCCCGTATAACGGCGAAAGTTATTTTAAAGCGTCGCTTGCCGAACCTATGTCCTGCATTATCGCGGGTTATCACGAAAATTTTCACACGCATTACGAAACCCATACCCACGAAATGGGCATTAAAGAAGGCGGCGCTGTCGCAATTTTAGCGGGCGTCGGACCTATGGGACTCGGTTGCGTAGATTACGGTATTCATAATGACAGGAAACCTTCTTTAATGGTCGTTACCGATATCGACCAAGCCCGTCTTGACAGGGCGGCGACTCTTTTGACCGTTGAAGAAGCGGCGAAAAACGGCGTTAAACTCGTTTACGTCAACACTTCCGCAATAGATGACCCCGTAAAATATATGAAAGATTTAAACGGCGGCAAGGGCTTTGACGACGTGTTCGTTTACGCGCCCGTTACTTCGCTCGTCGAACAGGGCGACGCTCTTCTCGGCGACGGCGGATGCCTGAACTTCTTTGCCGGTCCTATCAAAACCGATTTCTCGGCAAAGTTCAATTTCTACGACGTGCATTACGCGTTCCACAGAATTACGGGAACTTCGGGCGGCAACACCGCCGATCTGAAAGAAGCGTTGCGCTTAGCGGGCGAAGGCAAAATCAATCCGTCCATTATGATATCCCACGTCGGGGGACTTGACAGCGTTGTCGATACCACGCTTAACCTGCCGAATATAAAGGGCGCGAAGAAACTCGTCTACACGCATATCTCGATGCCTATGACGGCTATCGCGGACTTTGAAAAACTCGGCGAGACGGATCCGTTCTTCAAAGACCTTTCGGATATCTGCAAAAAGCACAACGGTATCTGGTCGGACGAAGCGGAAAAATATATTCTTAAAAACGCGAAGAAAATTTAAATTATCCGCAAAATGGCGCAATCGTATAATTGCGCTGTTTTGCGTTTAACGGAAAAACATAAAATCATATCATAAGGAGTAAATTTATGGCAAATCCTGTAACTATGCCGAAACAGGGCATTACGGTCGAAAGTTGTATTCTGACCAAGTGGAACGTTAAAGTCGGCGATACCGTCAAAGTAGGCGACGTGCTTTTTTCGTTTGAAACGGACAAGTCTTCGATAGACTACGCGGCGGAAGCGGCGGGCGAAGTTCTTGCTATCCTTTGCGAAGAAGGCGACGAAGTTCCCGTTCTTTCTACCGTTGCGGTTTTAGGCGTTAAAGGCGAAGATATTTCTTCTTTTGTTTCGGGCGGAAAGTCCGCTCCGCAAGCGGAAGAAATTAAGCCCGCGGCAACTCCCGCGGCGAGCGCGCCTGCGGCGAAAGTTATTCCCGCGGACATTAAAGCGACCCCCGTTACTATGCCGAAATCGGGCATTACGGTCGAAAGTTGCATTTTGACGAAAATAAGCGTAAAGGTCGGCGACAAAGTAAAAAAAGGCGACAATATTTTCTCTTACGAAACGGACAAGTCGTCCTTCGATCAGGAAGCGGAAACAGAAGGCGAAGTCCTTGCGATTTTCTATGCCGAAGGGGACGAAGTGCCCGTAGGTTCTAACGTTTTGGTTATCGGCGAACACGGCGTAGACGCGTCTTGTTTCGCGCCCGACGGGGCGGCCGCTCCGCAAGCGGAAGAAATAAAACCCGCGGCAACGTCTGCGGCTGTTACGGTTTCCGCGCCCGCGGCGACTGCGGCAAGCGCAAGCGCCGCGGCAAAGTCCGATAACGGCAGAATTTTCGCGTCGCCGAGAGCAAAGAATTTAGCCGAAAAACTCGGCGTTGATCTTGCGACCGCAACGCCCACGGGACCGAACGGCAGAATTATAGAACGCGACGTAAGGGAAGCGAGCGTTAACCCGAAAGTTGCGCCTGCATCGCCCGAAACAAGCGCGCCTGCGGTTTCAAAAGCCGAAAGCGCGGACGTAAAAGCGTTCAAAGACGAAAAGATGTCGAACATCAGAAAAGTCATAGCGAAGAATATGGTTATGAGCCTTTCTACGATGGCGCAACTTACGCACACGCTTTCTTTCGACTGCACCAACGTTATGGAATTCAGAAAGTATCTTAAAGATAACGCCGAAAAACTTAAACTCCCGAATATCACCGTCAACAATATCATTGTGTTCGCGGTTTCAAGGGTGCTTAAAAACCACAGGGATTTAAATGCCAACCTGATAAACGGCGATACTATGCGTTACTTTGAACACACGAATATCGGCATTGCTACCGACACGCCGCGCGGACTTTTAGTTCCCACGCTCTTCGGCGCGGACCTTATGAGTTTATCCGAAATAGCCGTTAAATCCAAAAAACTTTCTTCCGACGCAATCGACGGAAAGTTGTCGCCCGACCTTTTAACGGGCGGTTCGTTCACGGTGTCAAACGTCGGAACTATGGGCATTGAAAGTTTCACGCCCGTGGTAAATCCGCCGCAAACGGGAATACTCGGCGTCAATACTTTGGAAACACGCGTAAAACTCGGCAAGAACGGCGAAATTATCCCGTATACCGCTATGAGTCTGTCGCTTTCTTACGACCACAGAGCGCTCGACGGCGCGCCGGCGTCGCGTTTCCTTAAAGAACTGAAAGAATATCTTGAAAATTTCAGTTTCAATCTTTTGGCGGACGCTAAATGCATTTAGTCTAAAATAAGGGTTATTCAATTCAATATATCAAGGAGAAACTTATGGAAATTTTTGATTTAATAGTTATAGGCGGCGGCCCTGCGGGGTATCTCACCGCCGAACGCGCGGGACACGCGGGACTTAAAACGATGGTCATCGAAAAGAACGAATACGGCGGAGTTTGCTTAAACGAAGGCTGCGTTCCGAGTAAGACTTTCTTAAATTCGGCAAAGGTAGTCGACTACGCTAACCACGCCGCAAAATACGGCGTTAAAGTTGAAGGTACGGCGACCGTCGACCAAAAGTTCGTTGTCGAAAGAAAGAACGGCGTCGTTAAAATGCTCGTTTCGGGCATTAAAGCCGCGCTCAAAAAGAACAAAGTTACAATGAAATCCGCTACCGCGTTTATAGAAGGTAAAGACGGCGACGGTTACGTCGTTAAGGCGGGCGAAGAAAAGTTTATCGCAAAGCGCCTTATGATCGCGACGGGGTCTATGCCCGTTGTTCCGCCTATCACCGGCGTAAAAGAAGGCGTTGCCGCGGGTTATATTCTTACGAATAAAGAAATTCTCGATATGACGGAACTCCCCAAAGATCTCGTCGTTATCGGCGGCGGGGTAATAGGGCTCGAACTTTCGAGTTATTTTTCGTCGGTAGGCGTACACGTTACCGTCGTCGAAATGCTCGACAAGATAGCAGGACCTACCGAAAAGGAAATTTCTTCTATATTGCAGAAAACGCTTGAAAGAAAGGGCGTCGATTTCCGTCTCGGTTGCAAGGTCGTCGCGGTCGAAAAAGACGGCGTGGTTTACGAAAAAGACGGCAAACAGGAAAAAGTACATGCGGACAAAGTGCTTTTATCTATCGGCAGAAGAGCGGTCAGCGCGAATATCGGCTTAGAAAATATCGGAGTGAATATCGAGCGCGGCGCCGTAGTTACCGACGACAAAATGCAGACCAACGTCGCTAACGTTTACGCCGCCGGCGACGTGAACGGCAAGGTTATGCTCGCGCACACGGCGTACCGTGAAGCGGAAGTTGCCGTAAACAATATGCTCGGCAAAAAGGACATTATGCGTTACAACGTAATTCCGTCCGTCATTTACACCAACCCCGAAGTCGGTTCCGTAGGCGAAACCGAAGAAAGCGCGAAGGCGAAAGGGATAGACGTGAAATGCGTGTCTATTCCCATGACTTATTCGGGAAGATACGTTGCCGAAAATACCGACCTTGACGGCATTTGCAAACTCGTAATAAATAACAAGACCAACACGCTTATCGGCGCGCACATAATCGGCTCTTATGCGGGCGAATTTATCGTCGCGGTTTCCGCTATGGTCGATCTCGAAGTGGATATCGAAAATATCAAAAAACTCGTATTCCCGCACCCGACAGTCTGCGAAATCGTAAGAGAAGCGATTTTCCAAGCGTAAATAAAATAATCAAAGTTAAAAATTTAAGGAGAAAAATATATGTCTAAACAATTATTTGTAGATCCTATCGAACTCAGAAAATCGGGCAGTATCAAATTCGAAGATATCCCCGTAAATCAGTACGATAAGACGATCGAAGACGAGAAAAAGAATTACACTAAAGACGATTTCGTAAGAATTTTCAACGATATCGCAGTTCTTCGCGAGTTTGAAAGTATGATCAACTCGATAAAGATAAAGGGCGAATATCAGGGATTTAAGCACTCTTATCCCGGTCCCGCGCACCTTTCGATGGGACAGGAAGCGGCGGCTGTCGGTCAGGCGTATAATCTTGACCTTGACGATATGACCTTCGGTTCGCACCGTAGTCACGGCGAAGTTCTGGCGCGCGGACTTGCGTCCATCCATAAACTTCCCGACGATAAACTTTATCAGATAATGAAAGACTTTATGGGCGGAGAAACTCTCGCGCCCGTCGAAGCGCTCAATAAAACAGGCAACGTAAAAGACCTTGCTCTACGGCTTTATGAGTGAAATTTTCGACCGCCGTACCGGTTTCCACAGGGGTATGGGCGGCTCTATGCACGTGTTCTTCTTGCCTTTCGGCATTTATCCGAACAACGCGATAGTCGGCGGCGCTGCTCCCGTTGCGCTCGGCGCTGCGCTCTATAAGAAAATCAACGATAAAAAAGGTATCGTTATCTCTAACGTCGGCGACGGCGCGGTCGGTTGCGGCGTCGTATACGAATCTATGAACTTCGCGGCGATGGATCAGTACCGCACGCTTTGGGAAAAGAAAGGCGGACTTCCCATCCTTTTCAATTTCTTCAACAACGATTACGGCATGGGCGGTCAGACCCGCGGCGAAACGATGGCTTACGACTTCCTTGCGCGTCTCGGCGCAGGCGTTACGCCGTCGCAGATGTACGCGGAACGTGTCGACGGGTTTAACCCGCTCGCGGTTATCGACGCCGTCGGCAGAAAAAAGAAACTTCTTTTGGAAGGCAAAGGTCCCGCAATGCTCGACGTGGTAACGTACCGTTACGGCGGACACTCTCCGTCCGACGCTATGAGTTACCGTACCATAGAAGAAGTCAACGCGTGGAAGGAATACGATCCTATCGTTACGTACAGAAAAGCGCTTGTCGACGCGAAGGTCGAATCCGACGGCAAGTTCGACGAAATTCTCGCGAGTATCGAAGAACGTATGCTTAAATTATGCAAGTTGGCGGCTGACCCCGAAAAATCGCCGTATATCGACTTTAAGAAAGATCCGTACTATATCGAAAATCTTATGTTCAGTAACGGCGCGGTCGAAAAAATGGAAGACAGAACTCCCGACGTTAAAATGCCGATGGAAGAAAATCCGCGCGTTAAACAAATCGCGGGCAAACTCCGTTACGCGTTCGACGATAAGGGCAATAAAGTTTCCGATATGAAAGCATATAATATCCGCGACGGTTTGTTCGAGGCGATTATAGACAGATATTACAAAGACCCGACGCTCGTTTCTTACGGCGAAGACGTCAGAGATTGGGGCGGCGCGTTCGCAGTGTATAAAGGACTTACCGAAGCGCTCCCGTATCACAGGCTTTTCAACTCGCCTATTTCCGAAGCGGCTATCGTTTCTTCGGCAGTCGGTTACGGACTTTGCGGCGGCAGAGTAATTGTCGAACTTATGTACGCCGACTTTATGGGCAGAGCGGGCGACGAAATATTCAACCAACTCGCAAAATGGCAAGCAATGTCATCAGGTATTCTTAAAATGCCCGTTGTGCTCCGCGTTTCCGTCGGCAGTAAGTACGGCGCGCAACACTCGCAGGACTGGGTCGCGCTCCCCGCGCACGTTCCGGGGCTCAAAGTTTGTTTCCCCGCAACGCCTTACGACGCGAAAGGTCTTATGAACGCGGCGTTGAACGGCACCGACCCCGTTATCTTCTTCGAAAGTCAGAGAATTTACGGCAAGGGCGAAGAATTCCGTAAAGAAGGCGTGCCCGCAGGATATTACGAAATTCCGCTCGGCGAACCCGACGTCAAGAGAGTTGGTAGCGACGTTACTATTTTGACTATCGGCGCAACGCTTTATAAAGCGGTCGAAGCGGCTAAGATCCTTTCCGAAAAATACGGCGTAGAAGCGGAAATTATCGACGCGAGAAGCGTTGTTCCTTTCAACTACGACAAGGTTGTGGAAAGCGTTAAAAAGACGGGCAGAATTATTCTCGCGTCCGACGCTTGCGCAAGGGGTTCTATCCTTAACGACTTTGCGAGAAACATCACGGAACTTTGCTTCGATTATCTTGACGCTCCGCCCGTCGTTTGCGGCGCGCATAACTGGATCACGCCTCCGCACGAATTCGACGAAGAATTCTTCCCGCAGGCAAGTTGGATAATCGACTTTATCAACGACAAGATGTTGCCTTTAAAAGGACACGTGTCGACGGTTAATACTTCCGACGCGGAAATGCTCCGTACGGCTAAGAAAGGCGTTTGATCGGTCGGTTTGCGATATGTGAAATTACTTTTCGGGAGCATTTTTGCTCCCGAAAAGTTTAGATTAAGGTTTTTGGATTATGGAAAAGTTTTTATTTTTAACTCACGACTTTAACGACCCGTATTTCAATCTGGCGTCGGAAGAGTATTTTTTACGACACAGAACGGAAAATTTTATTTACATCTGGATAAATGCGCCCGCCGTTATAGTCGGGATAAATCAGAATACTTTGCAAGAAGTAAATCTGGATTACACGTCGTCGCACGGGATAAAGGTCGTTCGCCGTCAGACCGGCGGCGGAGCGGTCTATCACGACCTTAACAATATATGTTACACGGTTATTGCCGAAAACGACGAAAACGTGGATAATTACAAAAAATTCACCGCGCCCGTAATAGAATATCTTAATTCGCTCGGCGTTAAAGCCGAATTTTCGGGCAGAAACGATATTACGGTAGACGGTAAAAAAATTTCCGGCAACGCGCAAACGGTAGTGAACGGCAGAATAATGCATCACGGAACGCTGTTATTCGATACAGATATGACTGCGCTTACTCTTTCTTTAAAGCCGAACAGACTTAAAATAGAGAGCAAAGGCATAAAATCCGTGCGCGCGCGCGTTGCGAATATAAAAGATTATTTGCCTGATTTTACCGTTACGGAATTGAAAAAAGGGCTGTCGGAATATTTCAGAAAGACTTGCGACGAATATCGGCTTACGCAGCGCGACATAAACGAGATAAACAAACTCGTTCGCGATAAATATTCGCGTTACGAGTGGAATATCGGGCGTTCGCCGACGGGCAAAAACCTGTTCGAATACAAATTTCCGTTCGGCGTTTTTACGTTTTCGTTCGATACGGAAAACGGGGAAATCAAAAACGCCGATATTTCCGGTGACTTTTTTTCGGTCGGCGACGTAAAAAAATTTGCCGCTTCGTTAAACGGCGTAAAATTTACGAAGGAAGATGCGTCGGCGGCTTTTTCCCAAGTCGGCGATTATATTAAGGGCGCGACCGCAGGCGAGATCGTCGAACAACTTTTTTCGTAATATCGTTCGGCGAAACAAGGTTTTCGCGTTTATTTCTGACCGGAAAAATTTACCGTTACGTTATAGGTAAGTTTTTCGGTAAAATTATCTTTGTATTTGTCGTAAAAGGAGTGGTGCTTTCGGTACAACTCCTTTTTTATGTCGAGAAAGTCGCATTTTGTCTGTATTTCGGTGAGAATAAGGTTGTTTATCCGTTCGGTAAAATCCGCTTCCGCGCGTTCTTTCAAAGCGTTCGGCAGGGGAGCGTTTTCAGTGTATCCTACGTAAGAAGTCTGCCCGTTCACGTCGCTTATTTTGGCGTAAATATCGAGAGTTACGTCAAGGAACAAGCCGTTTTCCGAAACCCGTAATTTTTTTTCGGTGTCGCACGAAAAAACGGTCAGAAGATAATTGCGCGTTTCCGAATCCGTATCCACGTTTTTTACTTCAAAGGTGGTAGTGGAAAAATTTTCGGTCAGCGCGTTGAAAGCCAAAGTCAGGTTTTCGTCTAATTCTCCGACTTTTTTGCCGTGCAGGAAAAGCGCCGTAGTGTTGGCGTTGAATATCGCGTCGCCTTTCGCACCGCCGTTTTCGGAACCCGACTGACTGCCGCCGTTTCCGGCAGAGCCGCCCGATTTACCGCCGGAATCTTCCGCCGACGCTTTTTCGTTTTCGGCTTTTTGCGATATGATTTTTATCAACGGCATATAAGCCGAGCCGGAGTCGGAATAATAGCCCGTGCAGAAACTTTTAACGTCGCATACCGCGATATCGCGGTTAAGTCCGGCGTTTTTAAGTATTATTTTTTGCAGAGCGAAAGAAGAAATGTTGTCGAGCGGAGTTGAAAGTTTCAAAAGCGTGGCGCCGTCTTCTTCCGTCATTACGATAAGCGCGGAATCGTGTATGCGCAGAGTTTTTGAAAAGTAGTCCAGAATATCTATCAGGTTATAGTCTTTAAATCCGCCGCCGACTATTATAAGGTTGCAGAAACTCAGTTGCGGAAACCAGCCCGAAGTATCGCCGATATTTTTAATGGCGGCGCCTACGGTAGAGCCTGTTGCGGATATCTGCGCGCGCTCGTTTTCGGTGTTCGCGTCGGACGCCTCGGGCACGGCGATCTGCGCGGTAACTTTATATTCGCCGTTGTCTTCAAGGTCGATGGCGCAAGCGGTGATTATCGCGGTTTTTTCTATGTCGATAAGCCCGAAGTCGTTGGAAAAAAATATAAAGAACACGACCGCTATCGCCGCAAACATCAATTTAACACTCTTGTATTTCATTGTTTTTCTCCTTTTTTCGCAATTTTATCAGTATTGCCATTGCAACGGGAAACACGCATCCGAAAAACAGACAATATCCGCTTGCCGCGTTAAGTATAAACCGTTCTATGGCGGCGAAATAATCGTCGAAAAATAAAAGCAGCGCGACTGACGGAACGCTTACCGCGACAGCCGCGGTTAAACGCTTTACGGGTAAGACTCTCGTAACGAGTTCCGTGGCGAAATAAAACGGCAGGGCAAGGGAGAACAGGGAAACGAACAGCAAAGCGATTATCGGGAGATAGTCGAATCTTTCGGTATTGTTTATAGACGTCGTGTATTTGGATATTTCCGTCATTGCGAAATTCTGCCTTGCCGATATAGAGGTGAACGTACCGTAAAATATCACCAAAAAGACCAGAACGACAAGCGAAGATATAGCCGCGGACAATATTATTTTCAATCCGTCGTGTTTGCCTTTGACGTATTCGCCGACGAAGAATAAAAAATACGCGCCGTCGGAAAACCACGTTACGGACGAATACGCGCCGAGAAATATGTTTTTTGCGCCGGACGCTCCGATCGGCAGTATCGCGCCCAAGTCAGTGTCGGACAATGACAGCCCGTACGTGAACGCATAGCCTATTATAGCCGCTATAATCACTCCGTCCGCTATTCTTCCCAACACTCTCAGACGTTGAACGCAAATATAAATTATCGCGATAAACGCGGGCATAAAGGATGAGATATTCGGCGCGGTTACGTAAAGCGTGAGTTCTACGTAACTTTTCACTTCGCTGACCGGCATTACGGATTTAAGCAGAAAAAAGACGATATAAAACACAGCGACCGTTTTGGCGAACGCCTTCCCGAACGTTTTTTCGGTAAGCGTAAAAAAATCGCAGTTTTCGTTTTTCAGCAAAAAATACAGTACGGCGATCGTAACGATGTCGGCAACAGAATTTATAAGCGCGGCGATCCAAAGGTCCTCGCCGCAGAATCCGCAAATGACGCTCGGCGCCGAAAAAAATTTTATTATGGGCAAAAGCGCGATATAAAAGAAACATATCTGTCTTGTTTTAAGCGGTTTAGTCATTTTTCCGACCGCCTTTTGTTTGCGTTTTTAAGCGAGAGCGGGCGTCTGCTTTGTTCCGTCAAAAATCCTTTGTATATCCCGTCTTTAAGATCTTGTATGATAAGCGGCGAAAACGGCGCGAGAAGAGGAGTCTTATAGTTTTCAAACGACACGAGATAGGTGAGCAGAATACCAGATGCGATTATCAGCCCGTAAGCGCCGAAAGAGCCGCCTATTATCAAAAACAAAAGCCGAAGCACGGAAAAAGTCTGTTCGAGTTCCGGCACGGTGTAAAGGCAGATGCCCGAAAGCGCGATTATCATAAGAGCGGGCGCTGAAATTATTCCCGCGTTTACCGCCGTTTCGCCGAGTACCAAGCCCCCGACTATCGACACTACCATACCGACGTATTTCGGCATACGCACGCTCGCTTCGTTTAATATCTCGAAAATCAAGAGCGTAAAGAACATTTCGAAACTCGGCGACAGCGGTATGCCTTTTATACTGTTGACAATGGTCAGCAAAAAAGAAAGCGGTATAAATTGCAGGTGAAACAGTTGCGCCGAAACGTAAAACGCGGGCAAAAGTACCGAAATGAACACGGCGAAAAGCCTTAACATGCGCGCGAGCGTGGCGCTGTAAGACGAGTTGTAATAATCGCTCGGGCTTTGGAAGTCTTCTATTAAAAGGTAGGGCACGGTGAGAGCGATGGGCGAGCCGTCGACTAAAACCGCCACTCTGCCTTCGAGAATTTTAGCCGCCAGAATATCCGGTTTTTCGGTGTTGCCTATCTGCTTGAAAAGCGACGTTTTATGTTCGCCTAAAAATTTCGACACGTATGAAGAATCGAGCAACGCGTCTATTTGTATGTCGGAAATTTTTTTAATAAGCGCGTCGACAAGTCCTTTGTCCGCCACGTCCTTTATATAGCATACGGCGATTTTCGTTTCGGAAAATTTGCCGGCGGTAAGATATTTAAAACGCAGGTCGGGGGTAACGAGTTTTCTGCGCATTAAACTCACGTTGACCGCAAGACTTTCCACGAATCCTTCGCGCGGACCTTTGATAACGGTGGAAGTAGGGGGTTCGGTTATGGCGCGTTTATCGAATTTTTTAAGTCCGAATAAAAACGCCTTGTTTATTCCGTCGACTATAAGCGCGGATTCGCCGCCGACTATTTTTTGCGCCGTTTCTTTTACGTCGCAAGAAGTTTCGGTTTCGGGGCTTAAAAAAGTTTCGGATAACGTTTTTTCGTTCGCAATGCCCTTAAAATGCGCGGCGGGGCGCAAAACGAGTTCGCCGAGCGCCGCTTTGTCGGTCATATCGGCGGAAAAAACAAGGCAACCGTTTTTGTCGCCTATTTTGATTTCTTTGAATTTTACGTCGTCGGAATCGAGCGCGGTTTTAAGCGCGCGGACGTTTTTATTTAAATTTATCGAAATTTTCATAGCCGTTATCGATTATTGCCGAGCCGTTCGGGTTTTATACCTTTATGTTAAAAAAAGAAAAAGGGGGAAAGTCCACCCCCCAAAAAAAGAATTATTTTTCTTTTT
>CAJOMP010000054.1 GCA_905235785.1 uncultured Clostridia bacterium
GGGGACTTTCGACCCCGTAACGGTTGGGCATTATCTTTCCGTGAAAGAAACGGTCAAAGCATTTAAAAAAGTATTCGTTGTCGTCGGCGAAAACGCTAAAAAGGCGCCGCTTTTCACCGAAACGGAGCGCGCGGAACTCGTAAGCGCGGCGTTTACGGGTTTAGGCGTTACGGTGCTGAAATTCTCGGATTTTAACGGCGAACAAGAGTACGCCGACTATCTTAAAACTAACGGCGTTAAATATTACGTCCGCGGGATACGGAATACACAGGATTTCGGATACGAGAAAAAGGCGGAACGGAAAAATTCCGCGGTTTATCCGTATATTACAACCGCGTATATTTTTTGCGAAGACGCGGAGAAAGGTATAAGTTCGACGAAAGTCAAAAGTATTATAAAAAAGGGCGGGAACGCCTTGGAATTTATTCCCGAAAGCGCAAGGGAAACTTTTGCCCGCATTATTAAAGAAAGAGCGCTGACAGAATAAGCCCGATACAGAAATTTATCACAGCCGCCAACGTTTTTGACAATAAAAACGGGGCGGTTTTTATTTGCGCTTTTTTAAGATAGGCAACAGACTGCATTATTACGGAAAGTCCGCCGAAACCGCATATTGCCGCCGCGACGGGCAGAGTAAAAAGAGAAATGCCCCCGCCCGCAAGGATTTTCAGCCCTTTTGTGCACTCGAAAAGCCCGTTCGTAAGTCCATAGCATACGGCGGGGTCGTCGGAAATAAGCCCGAAAACTTTTGCGACGGCATTTATAACGCCGAGCCCTGACAGTATTTCGGTAAAGAGATAAAATACGGTGATTATGCCGCCGACAACCAAAATGGAAATAACCGCTTGGTACACGCTTTCGTAAAACACGTTATCCGAACCGCCGCGCGGGGCGGGAGTGGCTTTGACGGGGCGTTCTTTGCGCTTATAAAAAGAAAAGAAAAAACCTACGCTAAACACGGATATGATGTGCGTTATAAAAAGCAAAAGCCCGAAAAGGGGGCTGTTAAAAGTAAGATTACCCACGCTGCCTATCAAAAACACGGGCGAAGAAGAAGAGCAAAGCGCGGCTGCGCGGACGCTTTCCGCGTCGCCCGTAAGTCCCTTAATCTTTAAATCCGAAACGCACTTCGCGCCGACCGGATATCCCGACATAAGACTTATAAACAGGGCGTAACCGCAGTTTCCGTTTACGCCCCACGCTTTTTCGGTAAACGGCGAGAGCGCGGCGGCAATCTTGCCCGTAATTTTCAGCGAAGAAACGAGCGAAGTTATTACAAGGTAAGGGAAAAGCGCGGGCAAAACCGCCGCCGCCCACAGAAAAATACCGTCTTTCACCGCGTTTTGCGAGTTTTTGTCGACCGAAACGGCGATTGCGGCGAAAACGAGCAGAGTGAAAAATAAAAGTTCTTTTACGTTTTCTTTTTTTAATGATAATTTTGTCATAACCGAGAGAAAAGTTCTTATAATAACATATCGTTACACTTGAAAAAAAATGCCCGTTATGTTAAAATACTTTTATGGATTTGTTTGATATAAGCAAAAACACGCAAAACAACGCGCCGCTTGCGGAACGGATGCGGGCTAATACTCTTGCCGATTTTTTAGGTCAGGAGCATATAGTTTCCGAAACCGGACTTTTGTTCCGCGCCATAAAACTCGATAGGCTCGGCAGTTGTATTTTCTGGGGGCCGCCCGGTTGCGGCAAAACTACTCTTGCAAACGTTATCGCAAATAACACGGACGGCAATTTCGTTAAGTTAAACGCCGTGTCGTGCGGGGTTGCGGACGTTAAAAGGGTCGTTGACGAAGCGCGGGAAAATCTCCGTATGTTCGGCAAAAAGACCTATCTTCTCTTGGACGAGTGCCACCGCTTTAATAAGGCGCAAAGCGACAGTCTGTTGCCCGCGATAGAGCGCGGCGATATAATTTTTATAGGTTCGACTACCGAAAACCCCTATGCCGCAATGACGCCGGCAATAGTTTCGAGATGCCGCGTGTTCGAACTTAAACGGCTTTCAGACGAAAACGTTTTGAGCGCGCTTAAAAAGGCGCTTATCGATAAAGAAAAAGGGCTCGGCAATATGAATATCGCGATCGACGAAGACGCGCTAAACCATATAGCAAGGACGGCGGCGGGCGACCTTCGGGTCGCGTACAACGCTTTGGAACTTGCGGCGCTTACTACCGAAGCGAAAGACGGTTTAATACATATTACGCTTAAAGACGCCGAAGAATCCATACAGCAAAAGGCGCTGTCTTACGACGAACAGATGTATTACGATATGCTGTCCGCGTTTTGTAAAAGTTTAAGGGGTAGCGACGCGAACGCCGCGCTTTACTATATGCAACGGCTCGTCAAAGGCGGTTGCGACCCGCTACTTATAATACGCAGGGTTATAGCGCATTCTGCGGAAGACGTGGGGATGGCAGATCCGAACGCGTTAGTCGTCGCGACGAGCGCGCTGCTTGCATACGAGCGTATGGGGCTTCCCGAAGGGCTTCTGCCTATATCGGAAGCGATAATCTACGTGTGCGAAGCGGAAAAGTCCAACTCCGTCGTAACGGCGATGAACGCCAGCGCGGAAGACGCCGTCAAAAACAAAGACGATACGGTTCCGCCGTGGGTCAAAAACGCCGTATACGGAAGTAAAGAAGATAAGGATATGGCAAGGCGGTACAAATATCCGCACGACTACGGCGGATACGTGGAACAGCAATATCTCCCCGACGGACTTAAAGACAGGGTTTATTATATTCCGAAAGACAACGGTTATGAAAAAACCGTCAAAGAAATAAGAAAAAGAAAGGGCAAAAAACAATAAGGTGCAATTTATGGACTACTCGGTAAAACTCGCAAAAGAATTTTCAATCAAAGAAGAATACGCAAAAAACGTTATCGCGCTTATAGACGAAGGAAATACTATTCCGTTTATCGCGCGTTACAGAAAAGAAATGCACGGGTCTATGGACGATCAGGTACTGCGTGAATTTTCGGACAGACTGAAATATCTCCGCAATCTGGACAAGAGAAAGCAGGAAATAGCGGACGCTATTACCGAGCAGGGCAAAATGACCGACGAAATCGCGCTCGCCCTTGCCGGCGCGGAAACGATGACCGAGGCGGAAGATATTTACCGCCCCTATAAACAAAAGAGAAAAACGCGTGCGTCCGTCGCTATCGAAAAGGGATTATCGCCACTTGCGGACATTATAGAAGCGCAAGACCCCGAAGTTATTCCCGAAGAAATAGCGAAGGATTATATAAACGAAGAAAAGGGAGTTGCAAGCGTTAAGGACGCCATAGCGGGCGCGTCGGATATAATCGCCGAACGCGTTTCGGATAATGCAGAACTTCGTAAAATGCTCCGCGCTAAAATCATGGAAACGGGCGAAATTTCCTGTAAACTTTTAGAAAACGAAAAAGCCAAAACTTACGATATGTACGCGGAATACAGCGAAAAGATATCCAAGATGCCTTCGCACAGGATACTCGCGATTAACCGCGGAGAAAAGGAAGAGTGTCTGAAAGTCGATATAGCCGTCGATACCGAGAATTTTATCGAGGCGGTGCAGTCGGTATTCGTTAAAAACGACTGTAAGTCCGCGGAAATAGTCAAATCCGCGGCGGCGGACGCTTACGAACGGCTTATTTTCCCGTCGGTTGAAAGGGAAGTGAGAAGCGACCTTACCGACAAAGCGAGCGAACAGGCGATAAAGATGTTTGAAGTGAATTTAAAACCGCTTCTTTTGCAACCGCCGCTTAAAGGCAGTATAATTTTGGGGCTTGACCCCGCATACCGCACGGGTTGCAAACTCGCGGTTATAGACGAAAAAGGCAACGTACTCGCGACGGACAAGATTTTCCCGACGCCACCGCAAAACAAGGTGGAAGAAGCGGAAACCAAAATGCTTGCGCTTATCAAAAAATACAACGTAAACGTCGTTTCTATCGGCAACGGCACGGCGAGCAAGGAAAGCGAGATATTCGTCGCTAACGCGCTTAAAAAATGCGACCGTCCCGTTTCTTACGCGGTAGTAAACGAAGCGGGCGCGTCGGTGTACAGCGCGTCTAAACTCGGCGCGCAGGAATTTCCCGATTTCGACGTAACGGAACGTAGCGCGGTGTCTATCGCAAGACGGCTTCAAGACCCGCTTGCGGAACTTATAAAAATAGACGTTAAATCGATAGGGGTCGGGCAGTACCAGCACGATATGCCCGAAACTCGGTTAGAAGAAGTGCTTGGCGGCGTTGTCGAAGACTGCGTTAACAGCGTCGGCGTGGATTTAAATACCGCGTCGCAAAGTCTGTTGTCTTACGTAGCGGGATTAAACAGCGGAATCGCCAAAAACATTGTAGAATACAGAAAAGCGGCGCGCTTTGAAAAACGCGAAGACCTTTTGAAAGTCAAAAAACTCGGCGAAAAAGCCTTCGAGCAGTGCGCGGGATTTTTAAGGATAACGGACGGGTTCGTTCTCGATAATACTGCCGTTCACCCCGACTCTTACGGCGCGGTGCAGACGCTTTTGGAAGTTACGGGATATACGCTTGCCGACGTGGCGGCGGGAAAAATCGGCGATATACGCGTTAAGGTCGACAGTATAGGACTAAAACAAGTCGCGGAAAAATGCGGCGTCGGCGAGCCTACGCTTATCGATATTATAACCGAACTGTTAAAGCCGGGGCGCGATATAAGGGACAGTTTGCCGAAACCTATTTTGTACAGCGACCTGCTTGACCTTTCCGACTTAAAAGAAGGTATGGAACTTAACGGCACGGTCAGAAACGTTATAGACTTCGGCGTGTTCGTAGATATAGGCGTGCATCAGGACGGCTTGGTGCATATCTCTCAGATTTCGGATAACTACGTAAAGCACCCGTCGGAAGTGCTTAAAGTCGGCGATATAGTAAAAGTCAAAGTTTTGGGCGTGGATAAGGAAAAGAAAAAGATTTCTTTAACGCTTAAAACTTCCGCGCTCCCGCACGGTATTGCGACGGGCGAAAACAAAACCGACAGAGAACGTAAAGTCGGCAGATTAAACGCCGAAAAGAAAAAACAGAACAAAGAAATGTCGAAAGACGATATGTTATCGCTTTTATATAAAAAATTCGGTCGTTAAACGGTTTATAAACGTCGTTATGCGGCGTTTCTGCTTTGCGTTTTGACTTCAATGACCAAAAACGAAATATAAATTTTTTACACTTTTATACGGAGATACATTATGATAAAACTTATTAACAGCGGCGTCGTTTATTCGGGCGGAAAAATCGTTAAGGTCAAGTCCGCTCCCGAAAGCGGCAAAGAAAAGACAATGGCGTATAAAATCTTTTCCGCGCACAATACTTCGGGCGACAACGTTAAACTCAAACTCAAATTCGACGAAATAACTTCGCACGATATCACTTACGTCGGCATTATTCAGACGGCGAAGGCGTCGGGGCTTACGGAATTTCCGCTCCCTTACACGCTTACTAACTGCCACAACTCTTTGTGCGCCGTAGGCGGCACTATCAACGAGGACGACCACGTTTTCGGACTTTCCGCCGCTAAAAAATACGGGGGAACTTACGTTCCGCCGCACCTTGCCGTCATACATCAATATATGCGAGAAGAGCGCGCGAAATGCGGGTCTATGATTTTGGGTTCGGATTCGCACACGCGTTACGGCGCGCTTGGAACAATGGCGGTGGGCGAAGGCGGCCCCGAACTCGTAAAACAATTGCTTAACAGAACTTACGATATAGATTATCCCGAAATCGTTGCGGTGAAACTTTCAGGCAGACTTCGCCGCGGAGTAGGCCCGCACGACGTTGCGCTGGCGCTCGTTGCCGCGACTTTCAAAAAAGGCTTCGTGAAAAACAAGGTGCTGGAATTTATCGGCGACGGCATTAAAAACCTGTCGATGGACTATCGCAACGGCATAGACGTTATGACGACCGAAACGACCTGTCTTTCTTCTATATGGCAGACGGACGAAAAAACACGCGACTATCTTGCGACGCACGGCCGCGAAGACGGCTATAAAGAACTTTTGCCCGAAGACGGCGCGTATTACGATAGAGCGATAGAGATAAATCTTGCGAAAATCGAACCTATGATCGCGCTTCCCTTCCACCCGTCTAACGCTTACACAATCCGCGACTTTTTATCCCGCCCGTATGAACTCTTGCGCGAGTGCGAAATCGCGGGGCAAAAACTTCTGCCGGAAGGTAAAGGCGAATTTCACCTTACAGATAAAATAAAAGACGGCAAAGTTTACGTTGAACAGGGGGTTATCGCGGGATGCGCGGGCGGAACGTATGAGAATATCGCCGAAGCGCAGGAAATTCTTGAAAACGCGGCGATAGATAACGAGAATTTTACGCTTAACGTGTATCCGTCCAGCCAGCCCGTATATAAAGGACTTATCGACGGCGGGTATATCGGTAAAATTATGGAAAGCGGCGCTGTCGTTAAAACGGCGTTCTGCGGACCGTGTTTCGGCGCGGGCGACGTGCCGTCGAACAACGGGCTTTCGATAAGACATACCACCCGCAACTTCGAGAGCAGAGAAGGCAGTAAGCCCGCAAACGGTCAACTTTCCGCCGTCGCTTTGATGGACGCGAGAAGTATCGCCGCTACGGCGAGAAACGGCGGCGCGATAACTTCCGCGTTGGATATAAAATATAAGGGGAAAATAAAAAAGTACAAATTCGACGATAAGATTTATAAAGCGAGAGTGTTCGGCGCGGTAGGTAAAGCCGACGAAACGGCAAATCTCGTTTACGGTCCGAATATAGCCGACTGGCCCAAGATGGAAGAACTGAAAGACGACCTTTTACTTAAAGTCGTATCGGTATTAAAAGACGCGGTAACTACGACCGACGAACTTATACCGTCGGGAGAAACTTCGTCTTACCGTTCCAACCCCTTAAAACTTG
>CAJOMP010000055.1 GCA_905235785.1 uncultured Clostridia bacterium
ATTCTTTTACATTTAATATAACGTTTTATAAAATCTCCACACCGTTCGGTGAGAACATAAAGATATTGTCTTCCATTTCGTACACGCCGCCGCCGAGCGCGTAAATAGCGCCTGAAAGCATATCGAGAATACGCATAGCCGTTTCTTTTTTGAGTTTTTCAAGGTGTACTATGATATTTTTGCTCTCTTTAAGCGAGTCTATCATTTTAGCCACGTCGTCGTAAGAAGTCGGGTCAAAAACAGACACAGGGCCCGCTTTATGCATACCGCCGCTCTGTCCGCCCGCGGTTGAAAAGGTTGTAGCCCCGCGGTCTTCTTTCGTTTTAGACGACCTTCCGAATAAGTCGAATACGCCCATCAGTTGTTTCCTCCGTAATTCCTTTTTCCGAACAGCGCCGTGCCGAGTCTTATCATATTGCTCCCGTGCGCTATCGCCGTTTTATAGTCTTCGCTCATACCCATTGAAAGGTAGGTAAAAGGCTGACCTTCGTTTTTCAGTTTGTCGTACAAAGCGCGCATTTTATCGAAAAGGCTTGCAAGATATTCTTTGTCTTCCGATATAGGCATCATTGCCATAAGTCCTTTGATACGAACGTTTTTAAATTTATCGGCAATCTCTTTCACGGCGTTTTCCGTATCAAAAAAAGGAAAGCCGCTTTTAGACGTTTCGCCGCCCACGTTTATTTCAAGAAGAATATCCTGAACTACGCCGCGCTTTTCGGCGTACGCGTTTATCTCCGACGCAAGGTTCACGCTGTCTACCGAGTGGATAAGTTCCACTTTTCCGACTACGTATTTTACTTTGTTGGTTTGCAAATGCCCGATAAAGTGTTGTCTGCAAGGGGAAAGCAAGGCTGTTTTTTCTCGGAATTCCTGTACTTTGTTTTCCGCGACCACGGTTACACCGCAGTCTATCGCGCTGTTTATCGTTTCTGCGCTTTGCATTTTAGTCGCGGCGACGAGCGTTATTTTTTCACCGAAATTATTGCCGTCCGCTATTTCGTCGAGAACTTTTTTAACGTTATCTTTAAGCATTGCCGAGTATAAGGTCTTTCATATCGAAAAGCCCTTTGTCTTTTGCGGCGATAAATCGAGCCGCGGCAATAGCGCCCGCCGCAAACACGTCGCGGGATTCTGCGTTATGGGTAAACGTAAGGCTTTCGTTATCGCCCGCAAATATTACCTGATGTTCGCCGACGATCGTGCCGCCGCGAACGGCGTGCAAGCCTATTTCTTTTTTATCGCGCGCGCCGACTAATCCGTGTCTGCCGTAGACTTCGGTTTTGTCGGGCAAAATTTCCTTTATTCCGTCTTTTATCATTAAAGCCGTTCCGCTCGGCGCGTCGGCCTTTTTATTGTGATGTTTTTCGATTATCTCTATATCGAAATCGTAAAGGCGTTTGGCGGCGAATTTTACCGCTTCTATCAAAACGTTTACGCCGAGCGACATGTTCGCCGAACGGAAAAACGCCGTCTTTTCGCTCGCCGCCTTTATCGCTTTAACGTCTTCTTCGTCGTAGCCCGTGGAACATAGCACAGCGGGGGTATGGGTTTTTACGCAATAGTTTAAAATGGCGTTAAGCGACGCTTTTGCGGAAAAATCTATTACTACGTCGGCTTTTTCGGTAATTTTATCAAAACCGTCGTAAACCTTAACGCCGTTTATTTCGGCGGAAGTTCTGTCAACGCCGCAAACTACCGTAATATCGCCTGATTTCTGCGCGTTTTCCCTTATTTTCGCGCCCATTTTTCCGAGCGCGCCGCAAATTATTATTTTCATACGTTTTCCTTTAATTTTATGCCGAAGTCTTTAAATATCTTTATCATTTCCGCCGTGTGCTCCGGCTCTAATTCCGTAAGCGGCGCGCGGACTATGCCTTGACCTAACCCCACGAGTTCTATTGCGCGTTTTATGGGGATGGGATTGACTTCGCAGAACATTATGTCGATAACGGGCAACAGCCTTTCGTGCAGTTCGTTCGCTTCTATGGGCTTGCCGCTCATAAACAGGTTGTTTACCGTGCTTACTTCTTTCGGGAGCAGGTTAGAGACTACCGAAATAAGACCTTTCGAGCCTATCGCGAGCATTGCAAGGTTAAGATTGTCGTCGCCGGAGTACAGCGCGGTTTTGTCTTTTATGAGCCTTGCGGTTTCGCAGATCTGTTCCATATTTCCGCAGGCTTCTTTTATTCCGCCTATGTTTTTGTGTTCGGCAATTTCCGCCATCGTTTGCGGAAGAATATTGACCCCCGTACGCGCGGGCACGTTATAGCAAAGGACGGGGATATCCACGTTGTCGCAAATATCGTTGTAATATTTTACAAGTCCTTTTTGCGTGCATTTGTTGTAATAGGGGGTAACGACCAAAAGTCCGTCCGCGCCGAGTTTTTGCGCGAGAACGCTCTTTTCTATCGCTTTTTTGGTGCAATTGCTGCCCGAGCCCAGAATAAATTTAACTCTTCCCGCGATTTTGTCGTAGGCAAATTTTGCCACACTCTCGTATTCTTCGTCGGTAATCGTCGGCGCTTCGCCCGTCGTACCTAAAACGCAGAGCGCGGAAATTCCGTTCGCTATCTGAAAATCTATCTGTTTTTCAAAAGCAGCGTAGTCTATGCCGTCTTTTGTAAACGGGGTGATAACTGCGGTGCAGACCCCTTCGAAAATAATTTTATTCATAATTTTCTCCGATAAATTTTTTTTTTGCGGAATTTAAATCTTGCTTTCCGTTATTTGTTTAACTGATCTTTAACGGCGTCCATTTTTATCGCGTATTCCGCGATTTCTACGGCGTTAGTCGCCGCGCCTTTACGGATGTTGTCGGCAACGACCCAGAAGTTTATGCCGCTCTCTACCGTATCGTCTTTTCTAATGCGTCCGACAAACACTTCGTCGCGGTCTTCGGCGGTGATCGCCATAGGATAAAGATTGTTAGCGGGGTCATCCTGAATAACTATTCCATCCGCGTTTTTAAGCACTTCTTTTACTTGTTCCACCGTGCAGGGCTTTTCAAATTCCACGTTCACGGATTCGCTGTGTCCGTAGTACACGGGAACGCGAACGCATGTCGCGGTTACTTTTATACTTTGGTCGCCGAGAATTTTTTTGGTCTCGAAAATCATTTTGTCTTCTTCGCGCGTGTAGCCGTTATCCAAAAACACGTCGATATGCGGCAAACAGTTCCCGAATATCGGATGGGGGAATTTTTGCGGTTTTTCGCCGCAGATGCCGCCTTTAAGGTCGTTAAACCCTTTGACGCCCGCGCCCGAAACCGCCTGATAGGTGGAGTATATAACGCGCTTTATTTTAAACGCTTCGTGAAGGGGCTTTAACGCGACTACCGCCTGAATCGTCGAACAGTTGGGGTTCGCGATTATGTTCTTATGCCATAATATGTCTTTCGCGTTGCACTCGGGGACTACGAGCGGAACGTCTTTTTCTCTGCGCCACGCGTTGGAATTGTCGATTACAAGCGTTCCGTGCTTGGCAAAAATCGGCGCGAACTCGCGGCTGACGTCTCCGCCCGCCGAAAAAAGCGCGATATCTATCTTTTTTTCGACGATATTTTCTTCCTTTAATTCTATGACTTTATGCGGCTTTCCCATAAAGTCTATTTCCGTTCCCGCGGACTTTGCTGACGCGAATAAATAGTAGGTTTCGACGGGAAGTTGTCTTTCCGTTAAAACCTGTAAAAATTTTCTGCCGACCATGCCCGTTGCGCCGACTACTGCCACGTTGTACTTTTTCATTTTTTTCATCTCCGAGAAATAAATTTTTTTCAGTTCTTTTTTATAGTTTAACAAACGCGGTAAAAAAAGTAAAGTTATTTTTCGATAAAGGGCGCTTTTTATTTGATAAAAGTTTAAAATTAGTTTATTATTATATAGGGATAATTTTAATTTCTGTACCCGAATACGTCTTTTAAGGGCGTTCGGGGTCAAGGTGATAATATGGCAAATAAAGTAAGCGGATTTATAAACAGACTTATAGTCGGCTCGGAAAAGTCGGAAGGCTATGCAAGGGCGTCGCTACCGTCTAACCGTTGGGAACTTTTCTGGGACATCTTTAAAGGCAGGTTCTGGAAACTCGTCATCATAAACCTTTTGGTGCTGCTTTTCTTCGTTCCGCTCTTTTTGCTGCTGTTTTTCCGTTCTACCTTTATCGCGGGGTTTGGCGCGAGTTATCCTTTCGCGCAAGGGCTCGGGGTAGGATATCAGGCGCCTGTGTCGCTTATCGGTTACGAACAACAAATCGTTATAAACGTAAACCTTATGGTTTATCTTTTTCTGCCCGTCGCGCTTATGATTGCGGCTGTCGGCGTATCCGGCGGCGCGTACGTAATACGGAATATGGTTTGGACGGAAGGTATTTTCGTCGCCAACGATTTCTGGCGCGGAATCAGACAGAATATCAAACAAATGCTTATCATAGCGCTTTTGTTTTCGATAGTATTCTATCTGTCAAGGCTCGCTATCTCGGTCGCGGAATACAGTATCGCTACGGGTACCGGTCCGAAATGGCTTTTTGTCGTATCGAACATAGTTTCCGTTATATTCCTTATATTTTATTCGGTTATGACGATGCATATGATAACTATGAGCGTTACTTACGACCTTAAACTCGGCGCGCTCATCAAAAATTCCTTTTTGTTTACGCTCGGACTTTTGCCGCAAAACGCGTTCTTTTTATTGCTCGGCTTTATTCCCTTTTTGCTCATTATGTTCGGAAGTTTCTTTATGGCGATAGGGATAATGGTTATCTTTTTGATGGGCTTTTCGCTTATACTTCTCATATGGACGGATTTTTGTCAATGGGCGTACGATAGATTCGTAAACGACAAAGTTCCGGGCGCAAAGAAGAACAGGGGTATTTACGAAAAGGTGAAAGAATCTAATTCCGAAGCGTTAAAGCAGTACCGCCGTCAGATCGCCATGACGCGTTCTTCGTTAAACAGCAGACCTATTAAGCCCATTACCGACGACGAACTGAAAGTCGCCGAACTGCCGACTTCGTTTAACAGGGAAGATATAGTAAAACTCAACGAGAGTAAACAGGCTATCTACGACGATTACGCCCGCTATGTCGAAGAGCATAAAAACGACCCCGAATTTATGCCCACCGAAGAAGAAGCGGAGTTGCAAAAGCAGGCAAAGGCGCGCGAAGAGCGGATAGAAAAAGCCAAAAAAGAACTGATGAAACGCAAAAACAAATAACGGAAATTTTCTTTTGACCGAACCCCCGAAAACGCAAATCGAAGGGTTTGCGTTTTCGGGGCTTAAATATATAAAAACAGAAAAAGCGTATTGAAAAATGGAAATAACGGATTTTTTATGCCAAATAGCGATAATACTGTTTTCGACTAAAATGATAGGCATTTTAATGCGGAGACTTGGGCTTCCGCAAGTGCTCGGCTTTATCGTTGCGGGGATTTTGATAGGCCCTGCGATTTGGGAGCAGTTTTTCTCGCTCGAAGGGCTGAACGTGTTTCCCATAAAGCAGAGCGAATATCTTAAAGTATTTGCGGAAGTGGGCGTTATTTTCGTAATGTTCACTGCGGGACTCGAAACTAATTTAAAAGACATTAAAAAGACGGGTGTCGCGGCGTTTGCCGTGGCGGCGTGCGGTGTGGTTTTGCCGCTTGCCGCGGGAACGGGTGTAGGCGCGCTGTTTTTGCCCGACGCGGAACACGGCTTTTTTACATGGCTGTTTATAGGCGTTATAATGACGGCGACTTCCGTCGGCATAACCGTAGAAGTTTTAAGGGAACTCGGCAAATTGCAGACAAAAGTCGGCACGGTAATTCTTTCAGCCGCAATAATCGACGACGTTTTGGGAATAATGGTACTCGCCATAGTTCTGTCGCTGTCCGGCGCGAAAACCGCCGAAAACACGGTGCTCGGGCTTATAAATCCCGACGGCAGCGCTGTTATTTCTATTTTGTGGATACTGATGTTCTTCGTGTTCGCGGTGGGCGCGGGGATAGGATTTTCCAAACTCTTCAAGTTCATAGAGAAAAAATCGCCGCACACGAGAAGAATTCCGATTTTATCCATCGCCCTGTGCTTTTTATACGCGTTTATCGCCGAAAGAGTTTTCGGCGTGGCGGACATAACGGGGGCGTACATTGCGGGGCTTGTGCTTTCAACCAACCATAAGTCCGCGCAATACGTTGACAGAAAAGTTTCTATCAACTCTTACACGATATTCGCGCCCATATTTTTCGCGGGTATAGGCATAAAAATGAGTTTTAACGGTTTTACCGCCGAAACTCTGCTGTTTGCCGCCGCCTTTACGCTCGTGGCTATATTAACTAAAATCATAGGTTGCGGCGGGATGGCTAAACTTCTCGGTTTCAGCGCCAAAGACAGTTTAAGAACGGGTATCGGTATGATTGCGCGCGGCGAAGTCGCTCTTATCGTTATGGAAAAGGGAATAGACGGCGGCATTATTGACGCGAAATACCGTGTGATAGTCGTGCTTTTGGTGCTTGTGAGTTCGCTTCTTGCGCCTATACTGTTAAAGGTGCTGTATAAAAACGACGACACTCCGCCCCTTCTTTCTAAACCCGAACTTGAAGAAGGGCATTTCGATTAAAGGTTTTATAAAGTTTTTAAGGTGAAAAATTTTGGGTAAAATGTTAAAAGCGCTCGCTTTTGACGGTGAAATTTCCGTTACGGTTATGGATACCGCCGATATGGTGAACGAGAGCATCAAAATTCATAAGTTATCGCCCGTAGCGGCGGCGGCGTTCGGAAGAACAATGAC
>CAJOMP010000056.1:0-2398 GCA_905235785.1 uncultured Clostridia bacterium
TTTTATTGTGTTTTTATATAACGTATTCTCCGCCGCCTACCGTTTTCATAAGGTCTTTTATCGTCTTTTTATCGAAAAAGTCGTTTATCACCCCGTAAAACTCCCGCCACAGCGCGACGGTTTTACACCACCCCGCTCTGTCGCAAGGCGCGGCGTTTTCTTCCAAACAGGCAACGGGCGCAAGCGTCCCTTCCGTCGCGCGCAATATTTCGCCCACGGTAAGGTCTTCGGGCGACTTTTTAAGTTTATACCCGCCGCCTTTGCCGTGCACGCCTTCCACTATACCGTTTTTAGACAGTAACAGCATTATCCCTTCGAGATACTTCTGCGAAATTTCCTGCCGCTTTACTATGTCTTTAAGCGGAATATACCCGCCGTTGTAGTTCTCCGCCATATCGACAAGCACCCTTACCGCATATCTTCCGCGCGTTGAAATTTTCATTGTTCCCTTTTTACCCCTTTTATTATATCCTTTACTACTTCCGACGCCATTATAAACCCTACGACGGGCGGCACGAAAGAAATGCTTGCGGGAATATCGCGACGCGCCGTACACTTTCTTACCGTACCGGCAGGGCATACGCAATGGTGTTTGCAACTTATTACCGCGCCCGCAGGCGGACGAATAGCCTTTTCTTCGGAATACACCGCTTTAAAGCCCTTTATTCCCCTTTTTTTGCACTCGGTACGCATAACCCGTGCGAGCGGACAACCCGAAGTTTTATAAATATCCGCAACTTTAAATGCGGTAGGATCGAGTTTATTGCCCGCCCCCATAGCGGATATCACCGGTACGCCGTAAGTTTCCGCCTGACACACTATCGAAAGTTTTGCAGTTACCGTATCCACCGCGTCCACAACGTAATCATATGCGGCAAAGTCGAATTCATCCGCCTTGTCGGGCATATAAAACGTTTTATAGGTCGTAACATTGCATTCGGGATTTATATCTTTTATCCGCTCCGCCGCTACGTCGACTTTATACTTTCCCACGGTGGAAGTCAAAGCGAAAATCTGTCGGTTTATATTAGTTATACATACCTTGTCGTCGTCGATAAGGTCTATCGCGCCTACACCCGAACGGGCGAGCGCTTCCGCCGCGTAGCCGCCAACCCCGCCTATGCCGAAAATCGCCACGCGGGCGGCTTTAAGCCTGTCAAGCGCCGCTTTGCCTATTAAAAGTTCGGTACGAGAAAATCTGTCGGTCATATTTACCCCTTAATCAAGTAGGTAAATAAATTATAACAACAATATATAAAATTGTCAAACGGATAAAACGAAAAGGCTTGCGCTCGGCAAGCCTTTACAAATCATATAATTCTATCAGTCGGCAAAGAGCGGAGTCGAAAGATATCTGTCGCCCGTGTCGGGTAATAAAACCACTATTGTTTTACCCGCGTTTTCTTCGCGCTTTGCAAGGTTTACCGCCGCGGAAAGCGCCGCGCCCGAAGATATTCCGACAAGCACGCCTTCTTTTCTTCCGACGAGTTTGCCATAATAAAAGGCGTCTTCGTTAGACACAGCGATTATCTCGTCGTAAACTTTTGTGTCGAGTACGTCGGGAACAAACCCCGCGCCTATGCCCTGTATCTTATGCGAGCCGGCAACACCCGTAGAAAGAACGGCGGAAGTTTCGGGTTCTACGGCGACGATTTTTACGCTCGGTTTTTTGCTTTTAAGATATTGCCCTACGCCCGTTACCGTGCCGCCCGTGCCTACGCCCGCAACGAAAACATCTACCGCGCCGTCGGTATCTTTATAAATTTCGGGACCCGTCGCTTCAAAATGCGCTTTGGGGTTAGCGGGATTTACGAATTGCCCCGGGATAAATGCGTTCGGAATTTCCTTCGCAAGTTCGTCCGCCTTCGCGATTGCGCCTTTCATGCCTTTCGCCCCTTCGGTAAGCACAAGTTCCGCGCCGTACGCTTTCATTATTTGCCTACGCTCAACAGACATCGTTTCCGGCATAACTATTATTATTCTGTAACCCTTTGCCGCGGCAACCGACGCTAAGCCTATGCCCGTATTGCCAGAAGTCGGTTCTATTATGACCGAACCCTTCTTCAATTTGCCCGTTTGTTCGGCGTCTTCTATCATCGCTTTTGCGATTCTGTCTTTAACAGAACCCGCGGGATTAAAATATTCCAACTTCGCGAGAATTTTCGCTTTAAGCCCTAATTCCTTTTCGATATTTTTAAGTTCCAAAAGCGGAGTGCCGCCAACAAGTTCCGCCGCCGAAGAGTACACTTTTGCCATTTTTAACTACCTTCCTTAAAAAATTTATCAACCTATTTATCAGATAGGTTGATAGTATTTTAACACTCCCGACAACTTTTGTCAAGAAAAAAACGATGTTATTTATAAAAAACTTTAAAACCCCTTGCGGGGCGTGAATTTT
>CAJOMP010000056.1:2404-10952 GCA_905235785.1 uncultured Clostridia bacterium
GGGGTTAATATTATAATTACGTTATTTAATGTCTTGTCTTAAATCGATTTGAGTACTTTCGTTGCAAAGAATTATGCCGCTGTACTTTTTTGCGACGAACGCGGCGACGTCTGCCGACAACAAAGCGTCAGTTAAAGCGTCTATTTTCGCTTTATAGGCGGAATTGTTTTTATAATCTTCGGTACGCACCGCAAGGACGTTGGCTTTTCCGCCGACTTGCGCGGGATCGCTTTCGACCGCCGCCCTTTTATCCGAACCGATTTTGCCCGTAAGCGCCGTGTTGCAAGGCAAGCACGCAAAATCGTAATCTAATAAAGCCCCCGCGAGATTTTCTTCGGGAATAAGCGTTACGGTAACGCCGCTCGCCGAAGTCCACGTTTCGCCTTGGAAATTAAATTTATTGTCCGAAGTTATCGGATAATTATCGCCTTCGCTCGTTTCGGAAAACACTCCGTTTGCTTTTAAGAGTTCGAGCGCCCTTACGCCGTTGCTTTCGTCGGCGCAGATAATAAAGGAAGTACCGTCGGTAACCTCCGTTCCCTTTGCCGCTTTGCCGTAGTAAATGCCGAGCGGCTCGTAATGCACTTTACATGTCGCGGAAAGGCTCGTTCTTCCGGTGTAAAGGCTTAAATACGGAATATGTTGGAAATAGTTAGCGTCGTAATCTCCGTTCGCCACCGAATCGTTCTGAATCGTCCAGTCGAGAACGGTTACGGTCAGTTTGTAACCTTTTTCCGCAAGCAGGTCTTTAACTTTACCGTTAAGTATCTCCGCGTGGGGAATTTCGGAAGCGCAGACTTTTATCTCGTTACCGTCTCCGCCGCAAGCGACGAAAGCGCCACCCGATAAGCCTATAAGCGCGCAAAGCGCAACTGCCAAAAGTTTTTTCAAAGTTCTTTTCATTTTTTTATCTCCTTTTTTTGATTTTATTTAATTTAAACAGTTTTAATTTGCGCTATCGCATTCGGATAGTTTTACAATGTTTTATCATTTTTTCAACACACTCCTTTTATCTATTTTTTTGGCGATTTTTAAGCCTAATTCCTGAATAAGTTGTACGATTAAAACGACGACCGCTATAAGTACCCAGAAAAACCAAGAGTTAAGATAATCGCCGGTATTTTTGGTATAAAAAGAATATATCCCCGAAATCAATCCGCCCGCGCCTATGTTATACGCGAAAGACGTATAGCCTAAAATGCTTACGGCAACCACCGCAACCCCCGTTACAAGCGAAACCCTTGCTTCCGGAATAAGCACCTTAAAGACGATTTGCCGATCAGACGCGCCGAGCGATTTTACCGCTTCGAGTTCCCCCGCGGGGACTTCGGCAAGCGACTGCTCTACCATTCTCGACACAAACCCGAACGCGCATACCGTCATCGGAATCAAAACGGTATACCACTTGCCCGTTCCCGTACCGAACCAAGCGCGCGTCCAAGGGATGCACACCACTATCAGGATAAGGCACGGCACAGAACGCAAAAAATTCACTATTACGCCCAAAATCAGGTTAAGCCATCTGCACGGCTTTAATCCGTTTGCGGAAGTTATGTTTAAAATAACGCCCACGGGTAGCCCGATAAGGTAAGCAAAAAATGTAGAAAGCGCCGTCATTGCGATAGTTTCGACCGTCATAGTCAATATAGTTTCAAAGTTCATCAATCATCATCTCCTCGTAATTTATTCCGTGTAACTGTAAGTATTTTATGAGTTTTTTAATATCCTTTTCAAAACTCGGCAACCTGAAAATTATCTGCCCGTAACTTTTGCCGTCTATCACCTTTGTTTCGGCGAACAGTATCGAAATTTCTACGTTACAATCCCTGATTATATTCGACACGACGGGAGCGTCCACTTGTCCGTCGAATTTCAGTTTAATGAGTTTCTTATCGTCGAACGCGGTCGAAACCCGCCCCGCGTATACGAGTTTTTTCGCCGCGTCAGTTTGCGGGGATAAAAACACGTCGTAAAGATAACCTTTCGTTACAATCTCCGCATTGTCGATTATGGCGACTTTGTTGCACACCGCTTCGATGACCGACATCTGGTGCGAAATGATTATTATAGTAAGCCCCATCGTCTTATTTAAATCTTTTAAAAGTTCTAAAACCGACGCGGTGGTTTCGGGGTCGAGCGCGCTTGTCGCTTCGTCGCATAAAAGCACTTTCGGGTCGGTCATAAGCGCCCTTGCTATCGCCACCCTTTGTTGCTGCCCGCCGGACAGTTGCGAAGGATATGCGTTCGCCTTGTCTTTAAGCCCCACTGTTTCAAGAAGTTTTAACGCTTTGGCTTTTCGGTTTTTATCCTTTGCGATCTCTCCCGCAAGTTCCACGTTTTTTAAAACGTTTCTCTGTTGCAAAAGATTAAACTGCTGAAAAATCATTGCGACGTTACGCCTGTATTCCGCGTCGAATTTCGCGGGCGCGCCCCGATATAAAATTTCGCCGCCGTCCGTCTTTTCCAACCCGTTGATACATCTGACAAGCGTGCTTTTCCCCGCGCCGGACAAACCTATTATCCCGTAAATATCGCCGTCTTCTACCGTAAGGTCAATGTCTTTCAGCGCAACGACCTGCCCGCTCGCCGAATTATACGTCTTACATACTTTTTTGAGTTCTATCATACACCGCTCCCGAAGTTATAAATTTTATTTAAAATTATAGCCCCCGAAAGCAATTACCTTTCGGGGGCTGGATATTACGGATAAACAACGACCGTTTTAAATATTTTTAAACGGCAATATTCCCGCACCTATCAGCCCGGGATGTTAACATTCGACGAATTTTAACCGTAAAGAATTTCATTGTCTTTTGCTCCTTAAAAGCGAATTTTTCAATTTCGCCCGCAAAATTTCCTTGTTTTGGTACATTATACATTGTTTTTATGCGGTTGTCAACTATAATTTTGCATTTTTCTTTTATTCAGCGAAATCGGTATAAAGAGCAAAAATTCCGCTATTATCGGAATATAATAGGTCGAAACCCGCCATAAAACAAGCGTTTCGCCAAGCAAAGGGTCGCTTATTACGTTTGCGAAAACAAGTAAAAAAAGCACTTCGGCAGTCCCCACCCCGCCGGGCAAAGGAACTACGTTCGCTATATACGTGGACGTGAGATTAAGTATATAAAACATAAATAAACCCGCCGCCGTAAAAGTTTTTCCCGATAACAGCAAAAAAGCCGCGTACTGAAAACTTCCGCTCAAAACCATATATAACGCGTAAAGCGCGGCGGGCAACAAATATTTTTCACACGACTTTCCGACGATTTTTACCTGCTCTTTAAATCTTGCGAGTTTTTCCGTTTGTTCGGTGTAAAACTTTTCGCAGTCGAAAGTCTTTTTGATTTTTTCAGCGACCTTGCAACAGAGTTTAAGCGTTCCGCGCTGAAACCTTTCGCTGAACGCGAGCACTATCACCGCGGCGAACACAACAACGTGAAAAGCAAGGCCTATCGCCGCCGCCGTCCACAGTTTTACGTTTATACCCGCAACTTCCGCAGATATCCCCGTTACAAGAAGATAAACAAACACGGCAATATACACTATAATCGAAACCGCGCTGTATATTATCTGGCACTTTAAAAACCCCGTTACCGTCGTTTGCGCGGCAATACCCGCCTTGTACTGATAATAGGCTTTCAGCGGAAAATGCCCGCTGCGAAACGGCGTTATGCCCGACCCGAACCGCCCGAACAACACGTTCAGCAGGCTTTTACCGTAATTCATTTCGTCGGTAAACGTGCCGTAAATCAATCGTTCGATAGTCGCTTCTATCAGAACGCAAGCGAAAAACAGACAGAAACAGATTAAAAAATAATACCATTTTATCGCCCTGACGCTGTCTGCCGTTACGTTTTTATTACGAAACAAATAAAAACAGGTTAAAAGCGCGACGAAGACAATTATCGCCGCGTTTATAACGTATTTTCTTGTCGTTTTGCCGAGAGCCATATATTTTCCCGCGCCCGTTTTTATTTTCCGAATACTTTTATCCCCGACGCCGTTTCAAAATGATATTTTATTATACCCAAATCAAGGTCAGCGTAAAACCCTATTCCGCTTTTAACAATTTTTACAGCGCCGTTTTCGCAGATTATTTTGAATTTTTGCTGATTAGTGGCAGTCGGAGCGAGCATAGCCGCCTTTACGCCTATGTCGAAATTTTCAGGCGGCTCGCCTTTAATTTCCACGAGTTTATCTTTCGGCTTGTCCTTATGCGGAACGCCCTGCGTTTCGCCGTAACCGAGCGCAATAACGCCGTACAGTTTAAGTCCGCCCGCGGCGAGTTTCGCAACCGATTTTCTATTGAACGTAAGCATTACCCAACAAGTATTAAGACCTATCTCCTGCGCTTTTAACACAAGCGCTTCCCCGTAATAGCCTACCGCTTCATCCTTGTTTTTTTCAGCTAAAAGAACGATATAGTTCTTCACTCCCGTAAAATTACCGTAACGCGCAAGCGTTGAATCAAAGCCCGTCGGCTCGTCGTAAACTATTTTAAACGCGAGCCCGCCTTTAAGCGAAAGCTCTCTCGCATAATTATCCAAAATTTCCCGTTTTTCGCTTTCTATCGGAATATCTTTATACTGTCTTACGGAGTGTCTTTGTTCCATCAATTTTAATATATCCATTGCGCCGCCCCTTTTAATGTAAATGTAATACTTTTGCGGGGGCGGATAATTTCCGCCCCCGCAAAACGAAATCTTAATAATTTTCCGCTTTTATCTCAAAATACGCTTGCGGATGCGCGCAAACGGGACATTTGTCCGGCGCGTTTTCGCCGACGACGATATGTCCGCAGTTTCTGCACTCCCAAACCTTTACGGACGACTTGGCAAACACCGCCGCCGTCTCAACGTTCTTTAACAGCGCGCGGTAGCGTTCTTCGTGGCGCTTTTCTATCGCCGCAACGCCGCGGAATTTTTCCGCAAGTTCAGGGAAACCTTCTTTTTCCGCAGTTTCGGCAAATTCTTTATACATATCCGTCCACTCGAAATTTTCGCCGTTCGCCGCCGCCGCAAGGTTTTCCGCCGTATCGCCTATGCCGTCAAGTTCCTTAAACCAAAGTTTGGCGTGTTCCTTTTCGTTATCGGCGGTCTTTAAGAATATGTCCGCTATCTGTTCGTACCCTTCTTTTTTCGCTTTGGACGCAAAATAAGTATACTTATTTCTCGCCTGCGATTCGCCGGCAAAAGCGGCTTGCAAATTCTTTTCCGTCTGTGTGCCCGAATATTTACTCATAATTGTGTTTCTCCTTTTTCTCTGTTTATAGGTTAATAGTATAATAACATATTCAGAGCAAAAAAGAAAGACTTTGAAAAAATTTTTATACTTTAATAATCCCACTAATACTGTAATTTCCATGAAAAATTCAATACTTTAATCAGGCTATAATCGTTAAAATAAATTTTTTTGAAAATTTTGCGTAAAAAGGGTAAAATAAATTGACAATATCGCGCATTTTAGATATAATACAAAAGCATTTAGTTGCTCTTATATGTTTTGGCGGAACATAAATGGCGGCGTAGCTTAGATGGTTAGAGCGGCCGGTTCATACCCGGCAGGTCGGCGGTTCGACTCCACCCGCCGCTACCAATCCCCGCCAAGCGTCAAAACGAGTGATTAAAAAACAACAATAAAAAGATTTACGTAGTAAAGATTTTTATTGTAGAGAAGGAGCCCGCCTATAAGACGAAGAAATAAGATTTATCTTATTTCGAGTAAAAAAGGCGGAGTGAAAAAAGACAAGGCTCCAAAAAAAGATTTGTCTACAAAGATTTTTTTGGATAAGGAGGAGCCGCCCATATGTCAAAAAACAATCGCCAGATTGTTTTGGACTAATTGGGCGAGCGACGACATGGCCCCATGGTCAAGCGGTTAAGACACCACCCTTTCACGGTGGTATCATGGGTTCGAATCCCGTTGGGGTCACCAAAATAAAAAAGACGGTTTTGCCGTCTTTTTTTGTTGAATATTTGTTTTAAATTATCAATCAGTCGCCGTTTTTCGAAAAATTGTTCTGCGCTTTTGCAATTATTTCTAAAACTCCCATAATAATATCGTTTACGTATTGAATATTGTAAATTTTATATAATTCTTTCATCATATCGAGCTCTTCGTCTGTCGCAAGGTTTTCCGCCTGTAAAATTTCCAGCGCGCGCTTTTGGGCTTTGACTTCGGTTTTCAAAACTTTTATAGATAACACGAGAGAAATTACGTATAACAAAATTCCTACCGCCGCCGCTATAAAGGTAGCAACACCGGAGAAGTTGAACATTATAATGTCTATGACAATGCCTATCGCCACAATGGGAATAAACGCAATCGGCCCGAAATAGATAAGCGGCGTAAGCCGTACTCTTGTAACCATATCGGGGTCTCTTTCCTTATCGAGCACCGCAAGGGACGCCTTTTCCGCGCCGATAGCAAGCGAAGTGATGCTTGTCTTGTTTTTGGTAAGCCTTCTTATTCTCACCTTTTTAAAATAGTGCGAATAACTGTTGCCGAACAGTAGCGAGCCGATAGTGGAAACCTTAATGTGTTTTAACCCGTTCGCGTCGAGAACCTTTCTCGCCGCTTCGCCACCCGTAAGTTTTGCCGAATTCTGCCTTCTGTTATAAACTATATATTTGATGGCAAGCCAAATGGAAATACATATCGCGATAACCGCAACTACCGCGATAAGCGCTCCAACGATAAATATCGCCCATTGAAGAGCGGGCGATACGTTTTGAAATTCTTCAAGGTCTTGTAATAAGGGCATAAGTTTTCTCCTTTTTCACTTTTTTACGATTATATCACATTTTATTCTAAAACACAAATGCCGATGCGATTTTGTCGCAAAAAAATTGTACGGTAGCGTACTTTGTTTACTTTTCCGCTAAAAAATTATACACACGCTCTTTATAATCGGGCGCTTCGTCGAAAACGGCGTGTCCGAAATCTTTATATTCGTAATATCCGCAATTTAACGCTTTTGCCGTTTCTTGCGCAGCGCTCGCCGTCGTAATTTTATCGTTTAGTGCGCCGATAACGAACGTTTCCGCCTTTATCTTTTTAAGCGAAATAAACTCGTCAAAGTGTTTTGCGGCATTAACGTAGGCAATAAAACGCGCTGTTTTTTCTTCGCTCGCAACGAGTTTCATCGCGGAAAACTCCGCGGCATACTTTTTTAACGTGTCGGGCGAATATATCGTTGCGTTAAACTCCGACGTGAGCGCGCATATATCGTTGTTTTTCGCAAGGCTCTCCCACCGCGTTAACCCATTTAAAAACGTTTCGTTCGGGCGCGACAGCGTAGAACCAAGCACTATTTTTTTTACAAGTTTCGGGTAACTTATCGCAAGTTTTTGTAAAACCATACCGCCAAGCGATACCCCTAAAACGTCGGCTTTTACAATGCCCAGTTGTTTGAACGCTTCCGCCGTATCGTCCGCAATATCTTTTACCGAATAACCCGTTTTCGGTTTAAGGTTTCTGTCTATCAGATACACGGTGTACTTTTCTGCAAAAACACCGTACGCCCGCTCGATTTCTTCCGCTTGGGTAAAAAAACCGTCGTATGATAGCCCCGGCAAGATTACAAAAGCAGCTTTTCCGCGCCCGAATTTTATAAATTCTAACTCACCGTTTTTAATTTTTAAAGTTCCCGTCTCTGCCATAGTGTTTTTTTGGTTTTACTATTTTAAAAATATCATTTGTTAAGTCACGATTAGTCATGCGTTTTGTTGTGTAACGCTGAACCTGATTGAAGAAAATCTTTCGATAAGGTTTTTCATATAACTTCTGCGTTCTTTGTTTTCCACAACAAGTATTGTCATTGCTTCCCAAAACGTAACCGTTGTTGCAATATCGGCAACATATTTAAAAATGTCTTTAATAAGTCCGCCGTTTATCCAAAGATTATTTATCAGTATCATTGTAATAAAAAACATAACGCCTATCCCTATAAGGCTGAACGCTATATTGTTTTTGGTTCTTGCCTTGCTTTCGTTTTTCTTAAATTCAAGCATCATATTCTTTTTAAAAACTGCTTGCAAAGTGTCGTTATCAAAGCCTTCCATATCGGTAAAAGTTACGTCTAAATCAATTTTATACTTTTTTGGAGCGTAATCAAACGCACTGGCTATCCACTCCATAAAATCGTCGCTTAAAACAGGCAACTTGGTTTTGGAGTTCAAATCGAAAATATTGCTCGGTTTATCGAACTCAAGGTGCATATATGCGATTTTTTTATTATGGTCTAAATCAAAAAACTCGTTTTCAACGTTAAGAAGCTCTTTCAGGTATTGCTCTTTTTTCATTTTATTTCTTCCTTGTACTTATTTCTTTTAGATTTTTTATCTTATTTTTGAATTCCTTACGTGTTTTATTTTACCATATTTTATTTTATTTTTCAATATATATAAGTTCAAATCCCACTACCTTCAACCTTGTGACCCACACACTTGGTTACGAGGCGGGGCTTTGAATATTTTTTAATTTAAAATATATTGATAAATGCCCGACAAGCGATAAGGCTTTAATACCGAATTAGACTTGCAAA
>CAJOMP010000057.1 GCA_905235785.1 uncultured Clostridia bacterium
CGTAGGAGAAATGGATGACTATGAAAAAATCGTTGGCAATTTTACTTTTGTGTTTGGCTTGCGCTTTTTGCGCGATAGGTGTTACCGCTTGCGGTCGTAGCGGCGGTAGCGGTAAACTCGTTTACGAAGAAGAAAACGGCACTTACGTCGTCAGCGAATATCAAAAACCGAACGTGTATTACAGCGACCTGAACACCGTTACTATTCCCGCGACCTATAAAGGCATACCTGTTACGGGTATAAAGGCGGCCGCGTTTAAGGATGCGGGCGATATAGGCAAAATAACGGTTGAATCTTCCGAATGGACAGATCAATATTTTACAATAGGCGAAGGCGCTTTTTCGAACTGTTTTAATTTAAAGGAAATCAGCCTTCCCGCGGGGGTTTGCACAATCCCCGATAACGCTTTTTACGAATGCCGCATTAAATCCGTTTCTTTCCCGAACGTTCAGACGGTAGGGAAGCAGGCTTTTTATGAGTGCAGGGAACTTGAAACCGTTTCTCTGCCTATGGCTACGAGTATCGGCGAAAAAGCGTTTTATAGTTGTGAAAAACTTAAATCCGCAGAACTTGCAAACGTTGCAATAACAAATCCTATGGATCCTTCGCAAACTGTTTACGCGACGGTGAATATAGGCACAGGTGCCTTTATGTATTGCAAGGCGTTAGAATCGGCAGATTTAAAATACGCTACAAGTATCGGTAAAGAAGCGTTTTATTATTGTGAAAGTCTGAAAGAACTTACTTTAAGCAATTATCTGCGCGCTCTCGGAGAAAAAGTATTCTATGAATGCCCCGTTGAAACGATAAACTGGGCGGAAACGGAAGGCGCGGGCAGCGGCTATTTCACCGTGGAAAACGGATGCCTTTTAGACCATACGCGCGGATATTATTCGTCGGAACAGAAAAAAACACTTTCCGTGTTGGTTATAGGCGGCAATAGCGGCACTATTCCGGACGGTGTCGGCACGATAGAAAGCGGGGCGTTTGAAAACAGGAAAGGTATAACCGAAATAGTTATTCCGGACAGTGTGGAAAAAATCGGCTCTTACGCTTTTTACGGTTGCGATAACGTTGAAAGCATTACGCTCGGCAAAAACGTAAGCGAAATAGAGAATTTTGCCTTTTATAAACTGAAAAAACTTTCGTCTATAACCGTTTCCGCCGATAACGGGCATTATTATGCGGAAAACGACAGTCTTATCGAAGTCAACGAGTATGACGAAAAAACGCTTATTCTCGCAAGCAATTCGAGCGTGTTTACCGAGAGTAGCAGTTTTAGAAGAATAGGAGATTACGCCTTTACAAGTTGTCCTGAACTTAAAAATCTCGTTATAGGAAACGTGTATGATATAGCGTATTCGGCTTTTTATGATTGCGATTTACCCGCTCTCGAAAGTATAGAGTGTTATTCCGCTTATGGTTTTAAAGCAATGGGTAATTGCCTTTTCCAGGTTATGTCAGATGGGTTGTTCAGATTACGTTTAGGGTGCAAAAACAGCGTGATACCCCAAGTGTTTTTTACTGATGACGCGACGACGCTTTTCGAAATAGGGTCATTCGCTTTCAGCGGCGCTACCGGTCTTACGGAGATAACTTTGCCGGAAGGAATTACGAATATAGGGGCTTGCGCTTTTATGGGTTGCACTTCTTTGACGGAAATAACCATACCCGCTTCCGTTCTGCATATAGCATACGGTGTGTTTGACGGTTGTACTTCTCTTGCAAGCGTAACTTTTGAAGACCCGAACGGGTGGATCTGGAGCGACGGAGACGGTTCGACTTTTGATGCGACAAACCCAACAGCATGCGCAGCGGAAATTTTAAGTAAAATGACGGATAGGGGTATTGATTTAACAAAAAACCCTGAAGTTAAATAAGAAAAAAATTTAGGCGATAAAAACCGATAAACGGTAACGGGCTGCGGGCGGGGCAAAATTTGCCCCGCCCGCGTGGTTTCAAAATATCAAAAATTATAAATATTTTCTCAAACGTTTTTCGTAACTTTCTTCCGTTTTTAAGAGTTCCGAAATCAGATTTTCAACGTTTTCGTCGAGATTTTCGCGTTCGTTTTTCATCTGCGAAAGTTCGTTTATGCCGTTTACCGTGCCTTTAAGCATCATATCGGCTATTTGGTTCTTGCTGTCGTCGAATAAGGTTTTCATTTTGATACTGCCTTTCATTATCGCTTTTTTAAATGCGCCTATATCATGCGGCTTTATGTCGTGTTCCTTCATAAATGCGGATATGTCGTTTATATGTGTTTCATAGCCCTTAAATTCGCCGGAGAGTTCCTTTTTAAGCCCTTCGTCTTTGACGTCGGGGAGTAAGTCCGAAATACTCTGCATAGCAATATGCGCGTTTTTATATGCGTCGTTTACCGCTTTTACGTTATAATCGTTTAACATTATCGCTCCTTTTTAACAGTTATGTAAAGAGTATTTGCCGTTTTCGGCTTATTATACGCGGAATAGATTTAAATTGTCTTTTTTTGTACTGAAAACGTTTGACAAAGTCTGTATAATATTGTAAAATAACAAAGTACCGCTCGACGGGGTCTTTAAGCGCGCAACTTCGCGCCGCCCGAAGTCGGCGAGTCTTTTCAGGAGGGTAACGAAAAATGTACGCAATCGTGGAAAACGGTTCAAAACAGTACAAAGCGGAAGTCGGTTCGATCATCAGATTCGAAAAACTCGACGGCGAAGTCGGCGCGAAAGTCGAATTTCCCGTATTGATGGTTTCCGACGAAAACGGTATCAAAACCGCAGGCGACGCAGCGGCGTTCAAAGCGGTAGGCGAGATCGTAGAACAGGGCAAGGACAAGAAAATCATTGTTTTCAAGTACAAAGCCAAGAAGAACGAAAGGAAAAAGCAGGGACACAGGCAGCCTTTCACGGCGGTTAAAATAACCGAAATCGCCGCAAAATAAGGAGGGAGAGTTATGATATTATTTAGATTATTCGCCCACCACAAAGGCGGCGGTAGCACCAAGAACGGCAGAGACAGCAACTCAAAGCGTTTAGGCATCAAGAGAACGGACGGACAGGTTGTATCCGCAGGTAGTATTCTCGTTCGTCAGCGCGGCACTAAAATCCACGCGGGCAACAACGTGGGATTAGGTAGCGACGATACGTTGTTCGCGCTTATAGACGGCGTAGTCAAGTTTGAAAGACTTGGTAAAGACGGCAAAAAAGTCAGCGTTTACGCCAAAGAAAATTGATTGAAAGCGGGGTGATAAACCCCGCTTTTTTAAATCGTTATTCAAGGTTTCACTATGGAAAAAATCGTTTTGGACGGGGAGTTTTTTAACGCGAAAGATACGCTTAATTGCGGGCAACTGTTCCGTTTTTTTTCTGCGGGCGTTAAAAAAGACGCGTATTTTGTCAACAGCCTTGATAAGCGTTGCCTGTTATATAACGAAGGGAAAAACGCCGTTATAGAGTGCGAAGAAGTTGACCGCGCGTATTTTGAAAATTATTTCGATCTTTCCCGCGATTACGGCGCGATAGTTTCCGCGGCGGAAAAAGAAGGCGGGATTTTATCTGTTGCGGCACGTCTCGGCAAGGGCATAAGAATATTAAATCAGGACAGGACGGAAACGCTTTTTTCGTTTATCGTTTCACAGAACAACAATATTCCGAGAATAAAGGGGATAATCGAGCGTCTTTCTGCGGGCGCAGGGCAAAAGCGCGAATTTTACGGCGAAGAATATTACGCTTTTCCCACGGCGGAAGAATTAGCGGCAAAACCCTTGGAATTCTTTAAGGAAATAGGCTTAGGGTACAGAGCGGATTATATAAAACGCCTTGCCGATAATTTTGACGGGACTTTCGACGCGTCGGAGTTTTCCGCGCTGAATACTAATGACCTTAAAAAGAAACTCACGTCTATTTACGGCGTAGGACCGAAAGTTGCGGACTGCGCGTCGCTTTTCGGATTTCACCGATCGGACAGTTTTCCCGTGGATACGTGGATAGAAAAAGTGTATAAGGAAAATTTTAACGGCGAACTGCATGACAGGGCGAAGATTGCCGACTTTTTCGTAGATAAGTTCGGGGAAAACGCAGGGTACTTCCAACAATATCTTTTTTACTATAAAAGAAGTCTTGAAAAACAGGAATTATAACGTAAATTATCTCTCGAAAACGATTGTCAACTTCCGCGTTAATGTGGTATACTTTACAATGGAATTATGAGTTTTTACAAATAAAACCGTAATTTTTAAACTCGAAAAAAAATCGGAGGGTGCTTTATGCAATATTCAAACGAAGTGGAAAATATGGCTTGTATCAAGCAAGGTCCTAATCACGGCCCCGCGCCTATTCCCGAAGAAGGCAAGTGGATTCAGTCCAAAGAGATTAAGGACGTGTCCGGCTATTCTCACGGTATAGGTTGGTGCGCGCCGCAACAGGGCGCTTGCAAACTGTCTTTAAACGTTAAGGACGGCATTATTCAGGAAGCGCTTGTCGAAACGATAGGTTGTTCGGGTATGACGCACTCCGCGGCTATGGCGGCGGAAATTCTGCCCGGTAAAACTATTCTCGAAGCGTTAAATACCGACCTTGTATGCGACGCGATAAACACCGCTATGCGCGAACTGTTCTTACAGATAGTTTACGGCAGAACGCAGTCGGCTTTTTCGGACGACGGTCTGACCATCGGCGCGGGACTCGAAGATCTCGGCAAAGGTCTCCGTTCGCAGGTAGGTACTATGTACGGAACGCTTAAAAAAGGTCCGCGCTATCTCGAAATGGCGGAAGGTTACGTTACCCGCCTTGCGCTCGACAAAGACGAACAGATTATAGGTTACGAATTCGTTTCGCTCGGCAAAATGACTGACTTTATTAAGAAAGGTTTAGAACCGAACGAAGCCTATAAAAAGGCAATGGGACATTACGGCAGATTTGAAAACGCCGCTAAATACGTCGATCCCCGCAAAGAGTAAGGAGAATAATTATGTCATTATTTGAAGGCTATGAGAGAAGAATAGATAAAATAAACGGCGTACTCGCTGAGTACGGCATAAAGTCGGTGGAAGAGTGTAAAGACATTTGTCTTGCAAAGGGTATCGACTGCGACGATATAGTTCGCAGCACCCAACCCATCTGCTTTGAAAACGCTGTTTGGGCTTATACCGTAGGCGCGGCGATCGCGATAAAGAAAAACACCTTAAAAGCGGCGGACGCGGCGACGGCGATAGGTATCGGACTTCAAAGTTTCTGTATTCCCGGCTCTGTTGCGGAAAACAGAAAAGTTGGTCTCGGACACGGCAATCTCGCGTCCATGCTGTTATCCGACGAAACGGAGTGTTTCTGCTTTTTAGCGGGGCACGAATCTTTCGCCGCGGCGGAAGGCGCTATTAAGATCGCGCTCAACGCTAATACGGTAAGAACCAAACCTTTAAGAGTTATCTTAAACGGCTTGGGAAAAGACGCGGCAATGATAATTTCGAGAATTAACGGCTTTACTTTCGTGGAAACGGAATTCGATCCCTATACCGAAACGGTTAAAGTGGTATACGAAAAACCTTATTCCGACGGGCCGCGCGCAAAAGTAAAATGCTACGGCGCGGACAACGTTCCCGAAGGCGTTGCTATAATGAAACTCGAAAACGTAGGCGTTTCGATAACTGGCAACTCTACAAATCCCACGAGATTCCAGCATCCCGTTGCCGGCACTTATAAAAAATGGTGCGTGGAAAACGGCGTCAAATATTTCTCGGTTGCGTCGGGCGGCGGCACGGGCAGAACATTGCATCCCGACAATATGGGCGCAGGCCCGTCGTCTTACGGTATGACCGACACTATGGGCAGAATGCACAGCGACGCGCAGTTTGCAGGCTCTTCGTCCGTACCCGCTCACGTGGAAATGATGGGGTTAATCGGTATGGGCAACAACCCGATGGTGGGGGCGACGGTTGCCGTTGCCGTTGCGGTTGAAAAAGCGCTTAACAAATAATAAACACAAAC
>CAJOMP010000058.1 GCA_905235785.1 uncultured Clostridia bacterium
TATTGCAGTTTTTACCGATTTCCGCGTCCCCGACGTAAGCAAGATGCGAAACTTTCGTTCCGTCGCCTATAACGGCGTTTTTTATCTCGACAAAATTACCTATTTTAGCATTATCGCGAACGTCGGCTTTCGGACGAAGTCTTGCGAACGGTCCTACCGAAACGTTTGCGCCAACGGTAGCGTCTTCCGCTTGTGAATAATTAAACGTCGTTCCGCCACCTATTTTACAATTTTTAATGTAACAATTAGGCATTATAACGGCGTCATCACCGATAACGGTATCGCCTTCTATGCGGTTGTTTTCATAAATAATTACGTTTTTACCTATTTTAACGGTTTTATCTATAAAAACAGATTTTTTATCTAAAATTTTCAAATTTTCACCGTGTAAAAACTTCATTTTATTTATTCTCCGATTTAATTATTTTATTTAAGTATTCACGATTTCATATTTTAGGGTAAAAAATACCGTTTGTCAAGTCTTTTTTTTATTAACTTTCCTATTAAAACGCAACTTTTTGACAAGAAAAAGCCCTAATTTGACATTTTTTGCGATTAACGTGATTTTAAAATCTTGGGGTAAATTTCCTAAATTTTACCCATTTATGAGTAGTATATACATAAAAAAATAAAAACGTGTATATATTTTTAACGGTTTAAAGTATTTCAATAAAAATTTTTTTTCTTTGTAAAAAGTCGATTGACAAATATTATAGGCAATGTTAAAATATTAAAAAAGATTGAGTATGATAATGATAGGTATAGTAGTAGCGTTATATAACGAAGCAAAAGATGTTATAAATAAAACGTCCGCAACGGAAACAATTGCCAAAAACGGTAAAAAGATTTACAGCGGAACTTTAAACAACAAGCCGTTTAAGTTGATAATAAGCGGCATCGGCAAGGTAAACGCCGCTATGGCAACACAGTTTTTAATAGACAATTACCCTGTCGATTACATAGTCAATTTCGGTTCTGTCGGCGGTCTTGCTGATAAAACCGAAATTCTCGGATATTACGCGGTAAACAAATGCTGTCAGTACGATTTCGATTTAAGCGCGCTCGATAACGTTTCGGTCGGTTATATTCAGGATTTTAATACGGTTTACTTTTACCCTAAAACCGAAAAATTGAATTTTTTACCCTTTGCGGGGCTTGCAACGTCAGACAGATTTACAGAAAAACTTTCGGACATCAAAACGATTACCCATCTGGATTGCGAAATATTCGATATGGAAGGCGGCGCCATCGCGCAGACCTGCGCGGCAAACAACATCCCCCTTTATGTTTTTAAAGGCGTAACCGACACCCATGGCAGTGGGAACGACGCAAACGCTTTTTATGAAAATTTAAACCGCGTCTGCGCAGGATTTTACGATATTTTAGTAAAACTTTTTCAGAAATAAATGCATCGAATTACAAAAGAACTGTTATCAAAACAAGATATCGATTATAAAAAATTCAACGGGAAAATTGTATCGGACACTAATTACGAAATGATAGGCGTTCGTGTTCCCGAAATAAGAAACATCGTTAAAACCGTTGTTTCGCGCGAAGATTCGTACTCCTTTTTAAAAGCGGAACACTTTTATTACGAAGAATACTTGGCGCACGGACTTCTTATATCAAAAATCGGCGATAAAGAAGAAACGTATGCCCTGCTTGACGATTTTTTGCCTAAAATCGATAACTGGGCAATTTGCGACACGGTTGCGATGTCTATAAAAAAACTCGCGAAAGATAAGAAAACCCTTTACGAACATATTTTAATATGGCTAAAATCCGATCGGGTTTATACTGTAAGGTTCGGAATAGTTTGCCTTTTAGCGTATTTTACGGAAAAAGAATATTCGGATAAAATTATAGCAATAATTTCAGAAATGCAAACAGACGAATATTATATAAATATGGCGCTCGCTTGGCTACTTAGCGTTATGCTCGTAAAAAATTATGACGATTACATAAAACTTATCGAAAGCAAAACTTTACCGAAATTTGTACAGAACAAAGCGATAGATAAATCGCGCGACAGTTTCAGAATCGGCGAAGAGAAAAAACAATATTTAAAAACATTTAAAATTTAAGGAGTTTTAATATGACAAAAGATTATGAAGGTAAACTCGGCATAGGGCAACTGATACTGTGTTTGTTTGCCGCAGCAACGCTCGTTATCCCCTATGCTTTCGAGCCTATGGTATTTTCTTTCAATAATATCATGCCGATAGGCGACAGCGTTATTACCGCAACGCAAACCGCGTATATATCTGCTTTTTTGGAAACTCTCGGTTTATCGGCAGTTATTCCGGAAGCGATATTTAACATTATTCCTTATACAATTTACGCTTTTTACGGCATTATCGCGTTCGATATATTTTTTACGTTAATACTTATGATTTTAAGAGTCGAAGTGTTCAGAATTATAATACGCGCTTTGAGCATCATTTTGGGTTTCGCCACTCTCGCCGTGTTTTTAGTAAGCCTTGTAACAACCGCGGGATTTTTCACATACTATTTAAGCGGCGGTTTCGGTGAAGGCGCTGTAATTATCGACTGTATTAAAAATAACGGACTGCTGTTCTTTCTCGGCGTTACGGTTTTTTCAATAATAGTAACGGTCAAACAGTTTTCTTCTTTCTTCGGGAAAAGTTATTGATAAAATTATAAAAATAAACCGCAAAACCCGTAGCAATTTGCTACGGGTTTTGCGGTTTATTATGTGTGTCGTAACACTATCTTATTTTACCGAACGGCGGTATTTTTCCGCTTCCCAATGATTTATGAAGTAGACTTCTTTTTCGTTCATTTTAGAAATATTAAGCCCCGCATTTTTTACTGCGGTAATAACGAATAAGTACGCCGCGAGCGTTTCTTCGAGAGTTGTCGCCTGTTTTTCGTCGGTATTGTAGAACACTTTATTATCTTTCACAATGAGTGTTTCAGGCGAAAACTGCAAAATATTGTTCAAATACACAAGTTGATCGGGATACAACGGGTACTCGTCCAAAAACGCCTTATTAAGAGAATTATCTTTTACAAAATTACACACTATCGGGGTTTCGGACACAAAACCGTCGCCTGTTTTTACTAATTTTACCGCTCTGAAATCGTCGGAAAGCCCGAAATATTCCATAATTGATTTATTTACGTTTTCGTTTAGGTTTTCTACCCTGTCGATATCGTCACAGTTGACGACAAGTCCGTGATTTTTCATAAAAATAACTTCGGGATAACGAGCGTACGATTTTACGTAATTTTCAATCGCTTTTTTCATTGCAAGCGTCAATTCAAACCCCGGATTTATATACGGCAGGAAAATAAAACCGAAATCTTTGTCTTTAAATATCTTTTTGGCTATCTCTTCGCCTTCTATACTGCAAGTAAGGATATTAGCGTATACCGAGTGGGTATGTATAACGTATTTTTTGAGTATAGCGTGAAAACCGACTTCAACGCTGGGGCGCAAAACAGGTATACCGTCAAGCGCAACCACCGAAGACTTGGAAACTTCCGCGCTTTCTTTCTCGTAATCTTTTTCTATCGTCAAATCCACCGAGTTATAATAATCGGATATCTTCTTTTTATCGACCGCAACGTAAGCGTTCGTTTCGGTTATATCTTTAAGTCTATACCCCGACGCCTTTATAAGCATTAAACCTTCTTTCTCGTTTTTTACGGAAGTATTTCCGCCACCGCCTTGGGTATAATCTGCGCGAGAACCCGCGTATTGTGAAATTTTAATTAAATCCTGTACAGTCTGCTTCATTGTAATACTCCAAAATTACTTTCTGTTAGATAAAACGTTTTTCTCGTATTCTTTAACGGCGACAAACCAGTCTTCGCCCGCAACGTTTTGTCTCTTTAAATATTCGTTCCATACGTCGCCTATCGGCAGCGTCTTCACTTCTTCTTGCAACACCATAAGTTCCGTATAATTACCCGATTCCTGCAACGCTTTTAGTTTTGCGTTCGGCTGTAAAAGCGCGAACAACAACGCTTTCTGAATATTTCTCGCGCCGACAGTCCACGCGGCAATCCTGTTTATACTCGCGTCAAAGTAATCGAGCGCTATGTACACCCTGTTGATAGCGTCGTTTCTGACGATTTCCTTGGCTATTTCCTTCGTTTCGTCGTCAAAAATAACAACGTGGTCGGAATCCCAACGAACGGGGCGAGTAACGTGCAACGCGATTTCGGGGAAGAAACATAACAGCGCGGGGATTTTGTCCGAAACGACTTCGGTGGGATGGTAATGCCCGTTATCCATAAGCGGCAGACAACCTTTCTGCGCCGCATATGAAAGCGTAAATTCCGCGCTGCCGACGGTATAACTTTCAACGCCTATACCGAATACTTTGCTTTCAACGCAGGGTTTTACGAGATTTTTATCGTAGTCGCTCAAAATCTCGTCGATGGATTCTTTATAGCGAAGACGCGGAGTCATCCTGTCGGCGGGGATATCTTTTAATCCGTCACCCGTCCAGATATTCATAACGCAGGGAATCCCAGTTTCTCTCGCAAAATATTCGGAAATTTTAACACACGCTTTTCCGTGCGCGATCCAGAAATCGCGTATCTTTTTATCGGGCGAAGAAAGCGTAAGTCCGCTTTTCGCCATAGGATGAGAGAAGAAAGTCGGATTAAAATCCAGTCCTGCATTGTGTTTCTTCGCAAAATCGACCCATTTTTTAAAATGTTTAGGCTCTATTTTATCCCTGTCTACCCACTCGCCTTTTTCGAAAATCGCGTAGCACGCGTGTACGTTGATTTTCTTTTTACCGGGGACTAAACTGATAACTTTATCGAGATCAGCCATAAGTTCTTCGGCGTTTCTCGCTTTCCCGGGATAATGCCCCGTTGTCTGTATTCCGCCGGTCAAAGGACCTTCGTGATCGAACCCGTTTACGTCGTCACCTTGCCAGCAGTGCAGCGAAACGGGAATTTCGGCAAGCGTATCTAATGCCTTGTCGGTATCTATGCCGTATTTCGCGAATACACTTTTAGCGCTTTGATAATCTGTCATAAAAAATTTCTCCGTTATATTTATTATTAAAATGTTGCTTAAAGCAACATTAAAATCATATTATTGCAGGACAACCCCTAATAATTAACGTAATTATTTTAACACAAAAAAAGATGTAGCACAAATAAAAAAGAATATAAAAACTTATTTATTTGTTATGCCGTCTAAAACAAACTTGATTTTTTCTATCGGAAAACCTATTACGTTATACACGCTCCCCTTAACCGAACGCACAATATTAAATCCGTCTTGCACACCGTAACTCCCCGCTTTATCCATAGGCTTACTCGTTTCGACGTATTTATAAATAAGACTTTCTTCTAATTCGTTAAATTCGACTTCCGACTGATCGTACCCGAAAACACTTAATTTTTCGCCTATAACCGCAAAGCCCGTAATGACCGAATGCGTTTTTCCCGATAAAGATTTAAGCGTGTTAATCGCGTCAGTCTTATCTTTCGGTTTTCCTAAAATTTTACCGTTAAAATAAACGACGGTATCCGCGCCTATAACGACCGCATCAGAGCGTTCTTTCTTGCTCTTGTGCAAAAAAACGTTTAACGCCTTGCCTTTCGCAAACCGTAAGCAAGCAATAACCGGATCACCGTTAGCGGCGGTTTCGCAAAAATCACTGACTTCGACTGAAAAATTATAACCGAATTGTTCTAAAATCTCTTTTCTTCTGGGAGAACCGCTTGCGAGAATTATTTTCATTTTATTGCCTTTATCCGATACAGGTCATCAAACGGAATTTCCGTTTTTATAACTTTCAAATAGCGCATCTGTAAATTTATTTCGGTATCAGCCGAGTTTATCACCATTCTTCACGGGCTTGTCAGGAGTAATCAACACAACTCCGCCTTCGCTGTAGGTGCCCAGCACCAGTACCTCAGACATA
>CAJOMP010000059.1 GCA_905235785.1 uncultured Clostridia bacterium
GAAATTCGGAGAATATAATGAATTACCTTAAAACTTTTGATAACGGTTTAAAACTCGTTGTGGTTGAAATGAAGGGAGTTTTATCCGTGTCGTGCGGCGTTCTTGTCGGAACGGGTAGCGCGAACGAGCGCGCGGAAGAGAACGGCATCTCGCATTTTATCGAACACACTATGTTTAAAGGAACGGAAAAGCGTTCGGCGTTCGAGATAAGCGATTTTGTGGACAGGATAGGCGGTCAGATAAATGCGTACACGTCAAAATCAATGACTTGTTATTATACGCATACTACCAAAGAGCATTTTGAAGATTCCTTGGACGTATTGTCCGATATGTTTTTTAATTCGGTGTTCGATAAAACCGAACTCGGCAAAGAAAAGGGCGTTATAATCGAAGAAATAAATATGAGCGAAGACAGTCCCGAAGATTTATGTCTCGACCTTTTGGCGGAAAGTTATTTCGGGCGCGAAGGCTTGGGGCAGACTATACTCGGCAGCGCGAAGAACGTCAGGTCTTTCAACCGCGAAAAAGTACTGAATTATATGGACAAGTATTATACGGCGGATAACGTCGTGATAGCGGTAGCGGGCAACGTAACTGTGGCAAGAGCGGAAAAACTCGTCGGGAAATATTTTGCGGACAATTTCAAAAGGATAAAGAGCGCGCCGCAAAAGAAGACGAAAACCGTAAAGCCCTTAAATCTTAAAAAGACCAAAAAAATCGAACAGTCGCATATAGGCGTGTGTATGCCCGCCATCTCTCTGTTCGACGCGCGGCGTGATGCGGCGACGATTGCAAACATAGTGCTCGGCGGCGGTATGAGCAGTCGGCTTTTTCAGAAAATACGCGAAGACTTGGGGCTATGTTATAGCATATATTCTTATCTATCCTGTTATAAAGATACGGGCGTGTTGGAAATATATTCGGGAGTAAATACAGAAAGTCGCGACGTGGCGTTTTCCGCTATCGCGGAAGAAACGGAAAAATTCCGCTTAGCGGGGATTACCGAACAGGAATTTGCCCGCGGCAAAGAGCAACTTAAAAGTTCGCTTATTTTAGGACAGGAAAGCGTGTCGGGGCAAATGCAACTTTACGGAAGATACGCGCTTATGTGTAACGAACTGTTCGACTTTAACGCAAGACTTAAAGGTATAGAAAACATCACGCAGGATGACGTGGCGGCGGTTATCGGTGAATTTTTCGACATTGAAAAAGCGTCCACCGCAACTGTCGGCCCTAAGCGCGCCGCGCTGAAAGGGTAACAAAGCGGCGCATTTAAAAAATAAGTAATAAAAAGCAGAAAGACTTTCGCATTAAATTTAACGCGGAAGTTTTTTTTGCGTTTTTTACGGAATATATTTTACTATGAAAGTTTTAAGGCTCGTTGCGGCGGCGGTACTTGTTTTTTCGGTCGCGTTCACAGCGTTTTACGGAAAAGATAAAATAGCCGATAACGGCGTTTCGGTTTCGCCCGCGGAATACAAGGGGATACTTACTCTTTGGCATATAGACACTTTTGAAGGCGGCGTCGGCTCGCGCAAACAGTTTTTAATGTCCGTTAGCCGTGATTTTGAGAAGAATAACACGGGTGTTTTGGTTATGGCGACAGACCATACGGCGGAAAGTGCAGAACAGGCTTTGTCGGAAGGCAAATTTCCCGATTTAATATCCTTCGGCGTCGGCGTCGACGTAAAAAATCTTCAACCGTTAGACGTAGACGTAAATTCTTACGGCGGCGGGTATAACGGCGTAACTTACGCCGTGCCGTGGGCAAGGGGCGGATATTGTCTTATCGAAAATCCCGAATTTATGTCGAACAAAAACGAAAAAATACCGCTTATAGTATCGCAGGGTGAATTTACCAACCCGCTCGTTGCATTTGCGCTTTCGGGGAAAACGGAAACGAATATCGAAATACTTACGCCTATGAACGCGTACGTTAAATTCGTGTCTGGCAAAGCGAGATATCTTCTCGGCACGCAACGCGACATTAACCGACTTATAACGAGGGGTATGGATTTTGTGTCCGAACCGCTTGCGGGGTATAACGACCTTTATCAGTATATTTCCGTAACTACGTCAGACCCCGAAAAACGCGAATATTGCGAAAAATTCGTAAAATTCATTATTTCCGATTGCGTTCAGAAAAATTTGCACAAAATAGGTATGTACGGCTGCTATTCCGAAGCGGAATACGACAGTCCCGATATGGCGGCGATGCAAAAAGCGACGGGTAAGTGTTGTATTTCGGCGTTTTCGTCCGCGGAACTTGTAAAAGATTTGCAGGCGAAAGGAAAGTTGGCGGCGGCGGGGGACGAAAACGAACTTGCAAAAATAAAAAAACTTATCGTATCGCCTTGAAAAATACATTTAAATATAGTAAAATATATAAGGAGATATATGGGCATAGTCGAAATTTTCAGGCAAATACCCGATATACACTTCACCGAAAACGAAAATATGGCTGAAAAAACGTCGCTTAAAGTGGGCGGCGCGGCGCGTTTTTTTGCGTGCCCCGAAAGCGTCCGCTCGTTCGGGCTTTGCATAAGCGCGGCGACGGATAACGGTATAGATTATAAAATTATCGGAAACGGAACAAATCTTCTCGTGTCCGATAAAGGTTACGACGGGCTTGTACTGTGTACCAAAAATCTTAACCGATTATTACTCGATAAAGGGGAAATTGTCTCGCTGTGCGGCACGCCGCTTAAACGGTTTGCCGATTTTGTAAGCGGTTCGGGCAGAACGGGCGCGGAAGGCCTTGCCGGTATACCCGCAACGGTAGGCGGGGCAATATGCCAAAACGCCGGCGCTTTCGGAGTTACCGTGTCCGATTTTTTGTATGAAGTAACCTCAATACGCCGCGGCAAAATAATAAGGCGCAAAAAGGACGATTGCCTTTTCGGATACAGAAACAGCGTATTTAAAGAAAACGGCGAATTTGTCGTTTCGGCAAAATTCAGGTTTCCGAAACGTAAATTTAAAACAGCGGATAATTATGGCGCAATGCGGCAAAAAAGCCAACCCGCGGGCAGAACTTGCGGCTCGGTCTTTCTAAATCCGCCGAACGGTTATGCGGGCAAACTTATCGAAGGCGCGGGGCTTAAAGGTTGTACGGTCGGCGGCGCGAGCGTTTCGGTTAAACACGCTAATTTTATTGTTACCGAAACGGGCGCAAAGGCAGTCGACGTTTATCGGCTTATAGAGAAAATAAAAACGGAAGTTTACGCAAAATCAGGCGTTTTACTTAAAGAAGAAGTTGAATATTTAGGGGAGTTTTAATGCGACTTACGGCAGATTACCACACCCATACCGTTTTTTCGCACGGGAAAGGGACGATATACGACAACGTGAAAGCGGCGGCTAACGCAAATCTTAAAGAGATAGGCATAACCGATCACGGATTTTCTCACCCCGCGTTCGGACTTACGAAAAGTAAAATACCCAAAATGCGCGTTCTTTGCAGCGACGCCGAAAAAGAACTCGGCGTTAAAACATATCTTGGGATAGAAAGTAATATTATAGGACTTGACGGCAGAACCGATTTGACGGAAAAAATGTACGATAAGTTCGATTTGTTTTTAGCGGGATTTCATAAATTCGTGCTTTTTTATCCGTCGGCGTTTTTTAAGGTGTTCGCGCCTAATATGTTTACCGCGTATCTTAAAAAGGACAAGCCGTCCCGTTCGCTGATAAAAAACAATACGAAAACATTTATAAACGTAATAAAAACGCGCCCCGTGGACGTTATAACGCACCTTAATTTTTTTTGTTATACGGACGTGTCGGAAGTCGCGAAAGCGGCGGCGGATTACGGAACGTATATAGAACTCAACTCGAAAAAAGTGCATTTGTCGGACGAAGAATTGTATGCCGTTGCAAAGACGGGAGTTAGATTTATTATAGATTCCGACGCGCACTCGCCCGAGCGGGTCGGTGAATTTTCGCTTGTCGAACAGACGCTTAAAAGGGTAAATATTGACTGTAACAGGATAGACAATATCGACGGTAGGTTTCCGAAATTCCGTTTCGCGGCGTTTAAAGGGGGAGCGGGGCGATGAATTTCGGCGAAAGCGTAAAGGAAGAAATATTCGGCAAAAATATAAAGGACGAACACTGTAAGAAGGCGTTTTTAGCGGGACTTGTGCGCGGGAACGGCGTTTTATTCGAGAGCGAGAGCGGCGACTACGGGCCGTACGTTCAGAGCCGCCGTGCACATATCTACCATGTCGTGGCGAAGAAGCTTGTCGAGGAAGGCCTTGCCTACCCCTGTTTCTGCACCGAAGAGGAACTCGGCGCCCTGCGCGACCGGCAGGAGGCGGCCGGTACGCACATCAAGGGCTACTTCGGCGAATGGGCCGCGTGTCGGAATCTGACGTTTGATGAGCAGGAAGAAAAAATCAAAAGCGGTGCGCCGTACGTGCTTCGTCTGCGTTCGACGGGCGACGAAAACCGCAAGTTCACCTTCGACGACCAGGTTCGCGGCAAGATTGAAATGCCCGAAAACATTACGGACGCTGTGCTTCTGAAGACGGACGGCATCCCGACGTATCACTTTGCCCACGCGTGCGACGATCACTTTATGCGCGTCACGCACGTCATCCGCGGCGACGAGTGGATTGCGTCGGTGCCGCTGCATCTCGCGCTGTTCCGCGCGTGCGGTTTCCGTCCCGTCAAGTATGCCCATGTCGCGCCCGTGATGAAAGAGGATGAGGAGACCGGCGGCAAGCGCAAGCTCTCCAAGCGCAAGGACCCCGAGGCAGCCGTGAGCTATTTTGTCGAGGAGGGCTTCCCGAAGGAAGCGGTGCTCGAATATCTGCTCACGCTCATCAACTCCAACTTTGAGGACTGGCGCCGCGCGAATCCCGACGCCTCTCTGTTTGACTTCCCGTTCTCCTTTAAGAAGATGAGCCAGAGCGGCGCACTGTTCGATCTGGTGAAGCTGCGCGACGTGAGCAAGAACGTGATCTCCCGCATGGACGGCGCGACGGTCACACAGTATACGCTCGAATGGGCGCAGCGGTTCGATCCCGATTTCTACGCGATCTGCGCGCAGGATGAGGATTACCTGCGGCAGGTGCTGTCCATCGACCGCGGCACGGCGAAGCCGCGCAAGGACATCGCGGTCTGGTCGCAGGTGCAGGACAGCGTGTCCTACCTGTTTGATACGCTGTACACGCCGGATTACACGCTGCCGGAGAACATTTCCGGTGCGGACGCCGCAGAGATTCTGCGCGCCTATGCCGCGGTTTACGATGCGGCGGACGACAAGGACGCGTGGTTCCAAAAGATCAAGGATCTGTGCGCCCCGCTCGGCTACACGCCCAACGTCAAGGAATACAAAAAGAACCCCGACGCATACCGCGGTCATGTGGGCGACGTGTCCACCGTCATCCGCATTGCGCTCACGGGTCGGCGCAATACGCCCGATCTGCACGCGATTATGGGCGTTCTGGGCGAAGAAAAGGTGCGCGCGCGCCTTGCGGACGCGATCGCATTTTATGAAAAATAAGGAGAAAGACCATGGACGAGATCAAAACGCCATCCAATTTCATATATGACTTCATCGACGAGGATCTGGCCGCGGGCGTCAATTCCCGTATCCAGACGCGGTTCCCGCCGGAGCCGAACGGCTATCTGCATATCGGCCATGCCAAGGCGATCTGCATCGACTTTCTGACGGCGGAGAAATACGGCGGCCTTTGCAATCTGCGTCTGGACGACACGAACCCGTCCAAGGAAGACGTGGAATATGTCGACGCCATTCAGGAGGACATCCGCTGGCTGGGTTTTCAGTGGGACAAGTGTCTGTACGCGTCGAGCTACTTTGACTTCATCTACGACTGCGCGATCAAACTGATCGAAAAAGGCAAGGCATA
>CAJOMP010000060.1 GCA_905235785.1 uncultured Clostridia bacterium
CGCCGCGCTGCCGACGGAAAATCCCGCCGCCATAAACAGCAAAGCGTTTTTCATTGCGTTCTGCGTTAAGTATTTTGAAAATATAAGCATAGAGCCGCACCATACCGCGCCCAACATTATCCCGTTTAACGCAAGTACCGAACTTACATACCATACAGGCGAATAGAAAAACACGCTGATATACGATAAACCCGAAACGCTGAACGTTATAATCATATACAGTTTAAGATTTATCTTCGTCATAAACAGAGCAAGCGCGAACTGTATTATCGTATAAAAAACGTAGTATAACGTGAGCGGCAGACTTGCCGTCAGATTATTGATAGCGTATTCGTCCTTGATTTCCGCCATAGACGCCGAATACGCCATCTTCATACATATCGAAAGCGTATATACGAGCCAACACGATAAAACCAGCCCGAAAGTTATGCCTTTATTAGTCTTTACCATAACGATTTATTTCCTTTCGTCGTAAGCCCGCCTTACCGCGGCGATCATCTCTTCCGCAAGTTTTAACGGTTCCGCCGCTTTCGCTATCGCGCTCGAACAACCCGACGCGGAAGACCCCGCCTTTATTATGTTGTAGCAGTCTTCCCCTTTGCTTATCCCCGCCGACGGGAAAGGCTTTATATCAGGGTTTATTTCTCTTATTACCCTTATTACTTCGTCAACGTAAGTCTTGTCCGCAGGCTTACCCGTACCTATAAGTTCGGTAGGTTCTGCTACAAGAATATTCGGGGCGAGTTTTGCTATCGCTTTTACTTCTTCTATACTGTCCGCGCATACCATTGTGGCAAGACCTACTTCGTCCGCGCGCTTTATAGCCTTTTCTATTTCTTCTATCGTGAGTTTATGTTCGGCGTGGTTGAGCATTACGCCGACAGCGCCCGCCGCCTTTAACGCTTCGGGAAGAGTTCTTCCCATGCCCCTGCCTATCTCTATGCTGTCCATATGTTGGGAATACACGTGTACTCTTTTGGTATCTACGTTGTGCGCTATATTGTATATCTCCGTGTCGGGTATATCCAACACTACGTCTACGTTGTATTTTACAGCGAGTTTTTCTAACCCTTTCGCCATTTTAAGCAGGGTTTCGCCGTACATATAACATTTAGGTCCGTACTCAAAGAACGGCTCGCTTATCTTGTAATCTTTTAACATTTTCTTAAAGTCCTTTCTTATTTAATCTTTCGCCTACCGCGCCGCCCGGGTGTATTACCGCAAACTGTTCGTTTAAAAATCCCGTTTCTTCAATGAGTGCCGTTTGTAATATGTGGAATATTACGCAAAGCGCCGTCGTGGACGTTGTTCCCTGCGAATTGTATTTATCCGTTTCACGGTTTACGTACTGCTTTAACACTACGTCAGCACCGATTGCAAGCGGACTTTCTAAATTTTCCGTTACGGTTATTACTTTTACGCCTTTCTTTTTACAAATGTCTAATATAGGCAAAAGTTCTTTTGTCTTACCGCCACGGGAAGCAAAAACCATAACGTCGCCCTTTTGTAAATATCCTGTTGCGCCGTGCACCGCTTCCGCAGGAGAAATAAACCTTGCGGGTCGCTCTATACAGCACAAAAGGTGCGCGAAATGCTGACATATTATCCCCGAGTGCCCGCAACCCGACGTTCCTATCCTATCTGCATTTTTAAGCAAGTCAACCGCCGCGGAAAAAGATTTTTCATCAAAATACTTTTCCATTTCCGCTATACACTCGGACTCGATTTTATATACTTCTTTTATCTGTTTTAACGTCTCTTTTTTCATAATTTACAAGACCTTAACAAATTGCATATTTTCGGATAACACTACCAAATCCGCTCTTTTACCGACGGCAATCTCTCCGCGGTCGGCAAGTTTTAAGAGTTTTGCCGCATTATACGAAGTCATTTTCGCTACTTCCGCGGGCGAATACCCCGCGTTAAATAAATTTTGCGCCACTTTATCCATCGTCAGTTTACTGCCCGAAAGAGAAGCGTGCCCGTCAGCTTCGTAAAACACGTTTATATCGCTTTCAACGTTTCCGTCGCTCAGAAAACTGTCCGTTATGGCGATTACCCTGTCTATGCCAACCGTTTTAATAAGCAAAGCGAGTTTTTCCTTTTTTACGTGCACCCAGTTTTTGTCGCATATCACTTCGTAATACATATCGTCCATAAGCATACACGCTTCGCCGAACGATATATCTTCCGTGCCCCCCATCGTGCTTTCGTCTTTGGTGGTTCCCATAGCGTCGAACATATGGGTGGTAAGCCTTGCGCCCGCCAAGTACGCTTCTTTAACCTGCGCGTAACTTGCGTCGCTGTGCCCTATCGCCGGCACAATTCCCGCCGCGGAAATATCTTTTATCATATCCGCAACGCCGTCGACTTCGGGCGAACTCGTCCATTGCTTTACCACACCGCTTTCTATATACTTTACGTACTTGTTTTTGTCGGGAAAAGCCTGTGGCAGTCCGCTACCTGTACCGCGACTTGCGTTCAATATCGGTCCTTCGAGATGCGCGCCGATGACGTTGCTTTTGCCTATAAGCCCTTTTACTTGTTCTAAACAGGTTAAAAGTTTCTCGTGCGGAACGTCTCTGTAATACGTCAAAAGCATAGAAGTAGTGCCGTGCGATTTATGATACTCCGCCACTTCTTTCGGATCGTCCGTCGCCATATTTAATGCGCTCGCGTGGCAATGTATATCTATAAACCCCGGCATTACGTATTTGCCGGAATAATCGACGATTTCGCCGTCTTTTGGTCTATCCTTGCCGATATACGTTATTATTCCGTTTTCTACGGTAACGAAAGAGTCGGTTAACACCTTCTCTTTCGTTACGATATTGCCTTTATAACTTACTTGCATCTTAATAACCGACTTTTTCCCAGCACTCGAACGGAGCGGCGAGTTCTTCGCTTACGTATACCTGCGTATCCATAAGTTGTAACATAGAACTCGGAATTAAAGGCGTTACGGGCGCGTGCAAAACGAGTCTCGAAGTCATACGTTGCCACGAAGAGAACGTATTGTTGGTAAGAAGAGCGTGTACTTCTATCCTTTCTCTCGCGTTCTTTACGTCAACTGGTCCTATAGTCGCTGCCATAGGCGGAACGTCCGCAACGTATCCCGACTGCCCGAACACGCCGTGCAAAGAGTTTTGCGCTACCGTTAAAGGATGCAATTTAACGAGCCTTGCTTTCATATTGAGCCACTCGTCGATATCTTTTGCACTCGTGAATTCTTCTACGGGATCGATAAAAGCCATATGTCCCGTCCAACCGGGAGAAGAAGAACAGATGTCCGCGCCGCCTTCGCCCGTTTCGGTTATCATATCCGAATAACTGTTTATATTCTTGTTAGTAGGATAATGAACTTGCGACATAGGCATACGCAGTTTTTCGTCTATGTTGTATACCAAATATTTAAGCATAGAGTGCGCAAAGCCCGCTTTATACGTTTCGGGCGCAATGTTGCCCTGATCATCCGCCCACTCGTCCATAGCAAATATATGAACGTTTCTGCAATCTACTTTAAAGTAGTTAATGAGTTGCGAAAGCGGTATATACGTTTCGGGTTCTGGATTACCGAGTATCATAGTAAACTTTTTACCCTTTTCCGACGCTTCTTTTATTCTTGCAAAAAGCGTAGCAATAAGTACGGGGTGCGGGTTCATCATAACTTTAACCTTAAAGTCAGGATGTTGCCAACTCTCGTGCTTTTCAAGGTCAGTACCACTTATCTTCCTTAACTTTTCGCAAAGTTCTCTGTCCTTAAACGGGACGAAATCCGCGGGCTTAAAGGCAAAATCTGTTGCCGGTTCAAAAATTTTGTTCATAATGGTTTCTCCTTTCAATAGTTTTATATTTTTGTAGGAATAAACCTACGTAAAATTGCTAAAACATGTACTTAACGGAACAATCTTGATGCATTTTTTCAAATAATTGAATTATATTAAAAGGGACAACATGCACTGCTGTCCCTTCAGTTTAATACCCCTTCTTTATTTCGAAGTTAGAAATATTTTCTTTATTATACAATAAAAATTTACTCAATGCAAGCATTTTTTATTTGTTTTTTGTAAATTGGTCAAACGTTTTTTCCGTAGATGTTTTTCTCTTCGTATTCTGCATCTTACTCCTCTACGTTCGGGAAATCTACAACGTCGATAGTCTTTCTACTCTTATACTTTCCGCGTGTAAAATCGGGGCACTCTACGGGAACTGAGCCATTTGCAATAGACTCTTCACTTAAAGCGGTTATGCTCATCCAACTTACGGCATCATACACATCAATAGGCATCGGCTTCTTTTCTTTCAAATATTTGAAAAAGTTTTTCAACATTATATAATCCATTCCACCGTGTCCAGATTTAATTTGTGTATCCGTGATTGTTTGCCAATCTTGCGGCAAATACTTTTTATAATCGTCTTGGTTGAAAAATGCTTTTTTATACGGATCCATTTCGTGATTATACTCTCCGTTATCCAAGACTACGCTTTCAACCGTTTGATTGTAATACCCTTTTGTCCCACTCACGGTCAGTCCGCGCTCGTATAAGCGCGGCAACGTGGTGTCGAGTTTCAAAAAAATCGTTTCTCCGTTCTCACACTCAATCATTGTCGTAGTCACATCCCCTTGCTTGAACACCACGTCTCCAAGTTTATCTTTATACTTTGGATTATTAATTATATACTCATGCAAACCTTGTGATTTCGACGACATTGATACAAGTTTGGTAAAGCGATTTCCGCTCGTAATATTAAATATCTTTGCAATAGGACCGAGTTCGTGCGTCGGGTAATTCTCGCAATTATGATTTTTATATTCTTCCAAACGATAATGATGCGTATCTATTCCGCCCGCTATTTCTTCTCTTAAATCGTGGCAATACGAACCTTGGCAAAACGAAATTTCGCCCAATAATCCGTTCCTTACAAGCGAAGTTATAAGCAATTCGTCTTTATTGAAACAACAGTTTTCCATAAAAAATATCGGCGTATGAGTTTCTTCATAGCAATCAACCAACTTCCAACAATCGCTGATATTATGAACGCCACCGACTTCCATCGCTACGGGGATTCCAGCTTTCATACTTTCTATTGCAACTTTAACATGCATATCCCAACTTGTAGAAATAATAATTGCGTTAACGTCAGAACTCATGACATCTTTATAATTATTCGTTTGCTTAGGCGCAACATAACCGTGCGCAACTATTTTATCCGCCGCCGCTTGCAAACGTTCTGCGTATTTATCACAAATAACCGACACAACTGCGTCGGTCGAATTTTTCAGCACATTTCCTAAAAGCCCTATACTTCCGTCATTCATTCCGTATGCAGCTCCGCGTTGTCCAAGTCCAATCAATCCTATTTTTAATTTCTTGTCTCTTTCCATGTCGTTTTCCTTTTGATTTTTTATTAAAAAAAGGACAACATGCACTGCTGTCCCTTCAGTTTAATACCCCTTCTTTATTTCGAAGTTAGAAATATTTTTTTTATTATACAATAAAAATTTATTCGATGCAAGCGTTTTTTGTTTTATTTTGATAAATTTTTCCTTTTTATTCCGAGATGGTGATTTTATCGATACTATATGTAAAAACACTTGCCTTTTCGCGACGTATATGGTATATTATTACAGGCGCGGGGGTATAGCTCAGTTGGTAGAGCGCTTGAATGGCATTCAAGAGGTCGCCGGTTCGACCCCGACTATCTCCACCAAGTAAAAAGGCATCTTTACGATGTCCTAATATATCGGCAAACTATCTCCACCATTAAAAAACAATTATACTGATACAATGGCTTTTGCCAAAATATCAGTATATTTTCTTTTTTATTATATCAAATATGTTGTATACAAAGAAATTAAGACTATCCTATACAATTACATCGTCGAAAAACAATAATACAACAGCGGTTCGCTATTTGAAAATTCGGTTTATTTCCTTGACGCTCTCTATAACGAAAGTCGGCTTTATATCGCTTTCGTTACATACGGATTCGGTAGTTTCGCCGCTCAATACGAGTACCGTATCAACGTTGGCATTTACTCCCGACGCTATATCCGTATATATCCTATCGCCTATAACGACGACGTCTTTTTTATCTGCGCCGAATTTCTTTATTACTTCTTCTATCATTAACGAGTTGGGTTTGCCTATAAATACGGGCGATTTACCGGTCGCTTTTTCTATCCCGAAGCACATTGACCCGCAGTCGGGTATATAGCCGAATTCGGTCGGACACACCCAGTCGGGATTAGTTGCGTAATACGGCACGTCTTTCAGTAACGTCTTACAAGTGTTGGTCAGTTTTTTTGCCGTAAGATCAGTATCGAACGCAACTATTACGCATTTAGAATTTTCGTCATATTCCGTAGTTATATTCAGCCCTTCTTCTTTTAAATTATCTATAAACGACTGTGTGCCTTGCGCATATATCAGTTCGTTACCGAACCTTTCTTTAAGCAAGGACGCCGACGCGTCTACCGACGTGTAAAAATTATCTTTATCGGCTTTTATTCCTAATGCGTGAACTTTTTCAAGATAATCGTCTATCCCCTTTGACGAATTATTTGTGATAAAAACATATTTACCGCCGCTTACGGTTATATTTTTCAAAAGGTCAAGAGTACCGTCGAAAATTTTGTTTCCGAGATATATTGTGCCATCCATGTCGAACAGCCATAACTTTTTATCTTTCAATCTAGCGTAATCTTTTCCGTAATAATCTTTCATCACGTTCCTTATTATATACCGATGATTCGGTTTTTT
>CAJOMP010000061.1 GCA_905235785.1 uncultured Clostridia bacterium
GCGATCTTGTACATATTCGGGATCATTAAAAGCAATCCCTGCGAAGCCGTATAAGTGGTTGTAAGAGCGCCCGCGCAAAGGCTGCCGTGAACAGCGCCCGCAGCGCCGCCTTCGGACTGCATTTCCGCAACGCGGATCTTTTGTCCCCACATGTTGGTTCTGCCTGCCGTAGACCACTCGTCGGCTACTTCCGCCATCGGAGAAGACGGGGTTATCGGGTAGATAGCCGCTACTTCCGAAAAGGCGTAGGCAACGTGGCTGGCGGCGGTATTACCGTCGATTGTCAGTTTTTTCATTACGTTAAAACTCCTTTTATATATAAATTATTGTAATTTATTATAACAACGTCTATTATTATACAACGATAATCCCGAATAGTCAACACGGCGAGAAAAATATTTTCGACAAAAAATGCGGATATTCCCGCGCCGTCGCCGTCTTTTAAAAGGTATTTCGATTTAGCGCGCGTATGCCGCTTTAATTGCTTGTAAAAAAAAGACAAAAGTGGTAAAATTAACTAAAAAGTCATTAAAGCGGAGAAAAATGGCACTTTTAGAAGTCAAAAACGTTTCCTATTCCTACGATAAAGCGACGCGCGCGCTTAAAGGCGTGACATTTAACGTGGAAGAAGGAGAATTTGTTGCCGTTATCGGGCATAACGGCAGCGGCAAGTCCACGCTCGCGAAACTTTTGAACGGCATTTATAAGCCGAGCGCGGGCGAAATTATCGTCGACGGATTTTCTTCCGCCGATAAAAACTCCGTTTTTGAAATACGAAAAAGGGTGGGTATGGTTTTCCAGAACCCCGACAATCAACTCGTCGCGTCTATCGTTGAAGACGACATCGCTTTCGGTCCGGAAAATTTAGGCATCCCGCGCGAAGAAATAGGAAAAAGGATAGATTTTGCCTTAAAAGCGGTCGGTATGGAAGAGTTCCGCAAAAGTTCGCCCACGCATCTTTCGGGCGGGCAGAAACAAAGGATCGCGATAGCGGGGGTGCTGGCGTTAAAACCCAAAATTCTCGTTCTCGACGAGTCGACGGCTATGCTCGACCCGCAAGGCAGAAAAGAAATCGCGGAAGTCGTCGAAACTTTGAGAAAAAGCGGCGTTGCCGTCATCGCCGTTACCCATTATATGGACGAAGCGGTAAAAGCCGATAAAGTTCTCGTTTTAGACCGCGGCGTTATCGCTCTTTCGGGCGCGCCGAAACAGGTGTTTTCGCAGAAAACCGCGCTCGACAAGTTGGGGCTCGAACTCCCGCTTTCGGGGATAATAGCGGATAAACTGCGCGCGCGGGGAGCGAATATTCCCGACGATATCATATCGGAAGAAGATCTTTTGGGGGCGTTATGGAAGTTGTAGCGAAAAACCTTACGTTTACTTACAGCGCCAAGACCAAAAGTCTTGCATTTAAAGCATTAAACGGCGTTTCGGTGAGAATAGCGGAAGGCGAATTTTTCGGCATAATCGGCAAAACGGGTAGCGGGAAATCCACTTTCGTTCAGCATATAAACGGGCTTATAAAAGTACAGAAAGGCGGCGGCGCGCTGTTTGTCGGAAATCACGATTTAGCGGATAAAAAATGCGACTATAAGTCGCTCCGCGCGAAAGTCGGTATGATGTTTCAGTACCCGGAACACCAACTTTTTGCCGAAACGGTAGAAAGCGACGTGGCGTTCGCCATCAAAAACTTTGCCCCGAACACGCCGACGGAAGAAATAAACGCCCGCGTTAAATACGCGATGGAACTCGTGGGGCTCGATTATAACGCGTTAAAGGATAAATCGCCGTTCGACCTGTCGGGCGGGCAAAAACGCCGCGTGGCGATTGCGGGTGTAATCGTCGCAAAACCCGAAATTTTGGTTCTCGACGAACCGGCGGCGGGTCTCGATCCCAAGGGCAAGCGGGAGTTTTTGGAACTTTTAAATAAACTTCATAAAGATTTCGTTAAAACGATAATTATCGTTTCGCACGATATGAATTTAGTCTCCGAATACTGCACGGGCGCGGCGGTGTTTTCGGACGGCAAAATTCTTGCCGTGGGCGCGCCGAAAGAGATTTTTTCGGATAAAGACCTTATTGAAAAAAGCGGGCTCGATTTGCCGCTTACTGCGTATTTAACGGCAAAACTTCGCGAAAAGGGCGTTAATGCGGATAACGATTGTACCGTAGACGGATTTGTGGACAGCGTGTGCCGCGCGTTTAATATCGGGGGGAAGGAATTATGAAAGATATTTCTTTCGGAAGTTATTTCCCCGCGGAATCTTTCGTCCACAAAATGGACGCGCGCGTTAAAATACTCGTCGCAATCGCCTATATGGTGGCGGTGTTTTTGGTCTCGGCTTTTCACTTTTTGGGCTTTGCCGCTTGTTTGTTGTTCGTAATTATCGCAACCGCTATATCGAAAGTGCCGTTTATGCGCGTTTTATCCGGCATAAAAACGATAATTTTTTTCGTAACGTTTTCGGCGGTGTTGCAACTGTTTTTCAATAAGCAAGGCACGGTTGTATGGTGGGTAATAACCGACGTGGGTTTAATAAACGCGGGCTTTATCGTCGCAAGAATAGTCCTTATCGTTCTCGGCGCGTCGCTCTTGACCCTAACGACCAGCCCCGTGGAACTTGCCGACGGCATAGAAGGGCTTTTGTATCCCTTAAAATGGATAAAATTCCCCGTGCACGAATTCGCGCTTATAATGAGTATCGCTTTAAGATTTATTCCGACGCTTATCGAAGAAACGGACAGGATAATAAAAGCGCAGAAAGCCCGCGGCGCGGACTTTGAAAGCGGCAACGTTTTTAAGCGGGCAAAAGCGCTTATCCCCGTGCTTATACCGCTTTTAATAGGTTCTTTCCGCCGCGCCGACGAACTTGCGGACGCAATGGACAGCCGTTGCTATGCGTGCAGTAAAACGCGTACCCGTTATAAAAAAATGAAACTTTCTTTTCGCGACCTGTTCGGCGTGTTATTCGTCGCGGGGCTTATCGTCGGAATAGTTTTTCTGAATAAATTTTATCTTTTGCAAGGTTTAGCGCAAATCGCGGGTGCGCTATGAGTACGCGGATAAAAATCGTTTTATCTTACGACGGAACGGAATTTTGCGGCTGGCAACGCCAGAAAAACGGGATTTCCGTTCAAGAGACGGTAGAAAACGCGATTTTCGGTTTAACGGGCGAAAACGTTACCGTTACCGCAAGCGGCAGAACTGACGCGGGCGTACACGCCGCGGGACAGGTCGCCCATTTCGATACGAACGCGAATATCCCGCCCGAAAAATTCTATAAAGCGCTCAACACCTTTTTGCCCGATAGCGTAAAGGCTATATCGAGCGAAAAAGTTTCGGATAAATTCAACGCGAGAAGAAACGCGAAGAGAAAAACATACGAATACAGTCTGTATGTTTCCGATACCGTTCTGCCGTTAAAGGAGCGGTACTGTGCGAGAGTTTACGGCGATATAGACGTAGACAAAATGCGTTCGGCGGCGCGGGTACTCGAAGGCGAACACGATTTCAAGGCGTTTTCCGCGTCGGGCGGCAACGTAAAGACGACCGTTCGCACCATTTTCGGCATAATGGTCGAAAAAACGGGCGAAGAAATAAAAATACAAGTCTGCGGCAACGGGTTTTTATATAATATGGTAAGGATTATGGCGGGCGCTCTCGTTAAAGCGGGAAAGGGCGAACTTTCGGAAAACGACCTGATAAAAGCGCTTAAAACGGGCGAAAGAGATTTGCTCGGAGAAACTCTCCCCGCAAAAGGGCTGTGTTTAATAAAAGTTGAATATTAAAGCAATAAATGCGATTTTTTACGGGGGCGGTCAAAGGTTGACAGCCCCGAAAATTTTTTTCAAAAATCTTTTTTTCCGAGCAGAAAATCCGCCGAAACGTCTAAGAAAACGCATATCAAATCGAACGTTTCCAAAGACGGCAGGGCTTTACCGTGCTTGTACATTGACATTGTTGCTTTTGTAATGCCGAGTTTTTTGGCAAGTTCCGAATAGGTAAGCGGCGAATATTTCATCGCTTCGTTAAACTTTTCGGCAAAAACCTTTCTCGTTTCCATACAAAAAGTTTAATACAATCTAACTTATTCTGCTTGACAGTTAGATTATATCTAACTATAATAATATTATAATAAATTCCCATGGGGAAAAGGAGAAAACAAAAAAATGAAGAAACTTTTAACGCTTTTGTTTGCCGTGCTTTTGGCGGCAACAGCCTGTTTCGGACTTGTCGCTTGCGGCTCGGACGATAACAAAAATTCAGATACGCCGAATACGCCAGCCGACGTAAACGCGCTTACGGAAGCGCAGTTTAACGCGATATTCGCGGTTAAATCCACGATAGCGGACAGTCTTTTTGCCGAAAACGTCGATTATAAAGCGGATGTTACGCAAACTAATACCTACAAGGCACAAGAACAGGGGCAAGAAGATTATGTAAACAGACGTTACAACGCTATAACCAAAGACGGGAATAAATTCAAGAGCGAAGCCTTGCAAATGACGGGTAACGTTTTGCAACCCGTGTACGCACAATACCTTGTTTTAACGAAAACCGCCGGCGGTAAGTTTACCGCCGCAATGTATGATGCAAGCGGCAAGGCGAACACGTATAACGATCCCACGGCAGAATACGCTTCGCCTATTCTTATGGTTAATACGTTTAATTTTTCCATTGTAGAGCGCGCAATCGACGAACTTTTCGGCGAAATGCTGTTACAAACCGACTTGTCGTTTGCGCTTTCCGACTTTAATTATAATGCGGAAACGGGCGTGTATTCGCTTAAAGCGGATAAAGCGGTAAATTATCAGGGTCAGGAATACTGCAAAATTACAAAATGCGACGTTAAGTTTGTAGACGGCAAAATTTCTACGATAAATATCGAACAGACCGAGACGGGAACGGGAGACAAAGCCGTTACCGTCGTAACCATGGCTTACGAAACTAATAAAGAAACCATGACGATGGAAACGACGTCAACAAGCACAAACAAGGGCGAGACGAACGAAAGCAAAATGAAAGAAGTTGTCTCCGTCGAAACCGACAACGCGGGTCGCACCGTAAAAAGCGAAGGTAAAAGATACAGATGGGAGATAAAGAACGCCGCGGATAACGGCGACGAGACTGCCGCAAACGTCGAATACGAATATTCTCTTAACGGAACGCAACAAGTCAACGTAGAGTATTCGAGCGACGGGAAAGTGAGCAAACTCACGGCTACGTCCGTTTACGGAAGCGACGAGACTGTTACCGAAATGGTTTTCACCTATGCGGAGCAGACGGTTGAAATACCCGAACCCGCGTCAGCAGGGCTCGAATACGAACTGAACGCGGCGGCTTAACGGGTCGATGATTCTTCCGCAAAAGTACGACGCTTTACGCTTGCGGGAAAAAGAAACGATTTTGTAAAAACAGCGCTGATATTTTAATGAAAGATTTTACGGGGCGGTCAATCATTGACCGCCCCGTAAAGTTTTTTCAAAAATCTTTTTTTCCGAGCAGAAAATCTGCCGAAACGTCTAAAATTTCACAAAGGTCGGCAAATGTTTCGAGCGATGGCACAGCTTTACCGTGCTTGTACATTGACATAGTCGCTTTTGTTATACCGAGTTTTTTTGCAAGGTCAGGAAGTTGCGGACGAACTCTTTAAGAAAACGGAAGAATCCGCGAAAGAAAGACTTGCGGGCTACAAAAAACTTGCGGGTAAAGAGTAAT
>CAJOMP010000062.1 GCA_905235785.1 uncultured Clostridia bacterium
ACGGCGAACTGTTTATGCGCGGGTCGGTGGTAAACGGCGGCGCTGAACTGCCGCTTAAAAGCAATGGAAAACTCGACGTGTCGGGGTTTGTCGGCAAAAACGGCAGGATAACCGTCGTCAAGAGCATGGGACTTAAAGAACCGTATTCTGGCAGTTCGGCGCTTGTTTCCGGCGAGATAGCGGAAGACTTTGCGGCGTACTACGCATACAGCGAACAGCAACCTACGGCGATGGCGCTCGGAGTTTTAATAGGTAAAGACCGCACGTGCATAGGCGCGGGCGGAGTTATAGCGCAAGCAATGCCGAACGCTTCCGAAAAGTCGCTTGTTAAGGCTGAAAATATTATAAAATCTTTGACCGACGTTTCGGCAAAGATAAAGGATAAAGGGGCGGAAGGACTGTTTAAAGAATTGTTCGGCGACCTTCCGTATACGGAATATCATCCCGTATATAAATGCCTTTGCGGAGAAGAATACGTAAAAGGTATACTCGTATCTCTCGGAAAAGCGGAACTCGACGACATTATAGCGAAAGAAAAGGCGGTAAAAGTAAACTGCGAATTCTGCGGCAAAGAATACGTATTCGACGCGGAAGACGTGGCGGAAATGTTTAACGTATGAAAAAAGTAATAGGACAAGCGGAAAGTATAAACGTATATAAACGTCTTGCCGACGATAAAGCGGACGGCGGCGACCTTTTGGGCGCGCTGGGGCTTTACCTTACCGTTTTGCAGTCTGACGGTAAAAATCTCGGCGCGATAGAAGGCGTTGCCGATTGTTACGCAGATATGGGGCTTTTGGAACTTTCAAACCGTTACTGGTTTGAATATCTTACCGTTTGTCCGAAAGATAAACAGGGCATAGCCTTTGAAGAACTCGCCATCAATTTTTTCTATATGGATAACCTTTGGGCGTCCGGCTATTATTTTCACCTGAAAGTGGAGCGGGACGGGTTTATCGCGGAAGAAGGGCTCGACGAAGAGATAATAAACTTTTTCTCTTCCCATGAGATAAATAAAGACGCTTATTACATAGCGTATCCTTTTAATATCGCCGATTATTCTTATGCGGCGAAAAACGCCAAACGCGCGTTTGCCGCGGGAGATATAAGGCTCGCCATTAAAAATTACGCTAAAATCCCCGAAGAGTGTATGTCGGAAGAAACAAATTCGGAGTACGCCACCGCCCTTTTCTTGGACGGACAGGACGAAGAGTCGGTAAGAGCGAGCAAGGTTTCTATCGAGCGTTTCGGCGAAAACGTAAACGCGTATTGCAATCTTTCTTCGCTGTATGCGGCGCGGGGGGATAAAGACAAGGCGGAATATTATTATCAACGCGCGCTCGCCGCGAGAAAGGGCGATAACGCCGAAACCTATAAAATAGCCGCTTGCGCGATAGAGCGCGGCGACCATATTACCGCGAGAGAGTGCCTTTCGACTATCATCAAAGAACGTCCGTACGACGACGTTATGAATTTCTTTTACGCCCTTTCGCTTATAAATCTCGGCGATTACGAAGGCGGCTACTCGGCAATGAACGCGGCGCTTAAACTCAACCCGTTCGATACCGTGTATAATTATTATTCCGAACTGTTTGCGACGCTTTTAGCGGATAATTCCGTCGCCGACGGGTTTTTGCCGTTCGAGTATGCTAAATCTTTGCCGAAAAGCGTAGAACGCGAGTATAAAAGAGAGATAAACGGGCTTATAAACGGTAAAAAACCGCTGTCAGAATCGAGCGGCTCTCGCGCGCGCTTTATGCTTAAAGCGGCGCTCCGGTTTGACGATAACAAAACGGCGAAAAGCGCGGCGTTTTTGCTTTCCGACCTGAAAAACGAAAGCAATACGGAAGAGTTGTTTTCGGCGCTTATAGACAGCGAAGTGGACGACGAAGTTAAAAATTCGATTATTTATCTGTTAGTTGCGGGCGGCGAAAAACGCAGGATAAACGCCGTTCTCGGCAATTATTTCGCGACGGTAAAACCGAGAAAAGTCGTGTTCGAGCGCAAAGCCGACGGCGCGCTTTATATGTCGGCGTACGCGCTCGCTGTGGCGAAATCGATAGGCTGGGGAATCGACGATTGCGCAAAACTCGCCTTTAATTTGAATACGCTTTACACAGATTACGGCGAACTTATACGGTTCAACGGTTTCGGCGCGGAAATAATTGCGGCGACAGGTTTTCTTTTATGCGACTTCGACCGTTTAAACGACGTAAAAAGCGTATGCGCCGCGTTCGGAGTGGACAAGTCGCGATTTGATGAAGTGAAAGAATTTATAGAACACGTCAAAAAAACCGCGCGGACAAAGGCGAAAGAACGCGCCGCAAAAGCCGCTTTCGGCAAAAACAAAACGGCAAAGGGGAACGACAATGATTAAAATCGTAAATCTTGACAGGGCTTTTGATAAGTACATTGAAAAATACGTTTTAGATAACGTCGGCAAGGTAAAGCCCGAAGAGATAGAGAATAAAATTCCCGTATTATACGAAGAATTCGGCAACACGGCGATAGACGAGTTGGACGGCTTTACCCCGAACGGATATTACAGACAGTTTAGCCCGACGGAACTGATCTCCGCGCTTAAATTACACCTTGAAAAAGACGTTCCCGTCAGCGATTTTTTGATAGAAGCGATTACGGCTGACGTTAGCAGCGTTAAAACCGTAAAGGCTATGCTAATGGAAGAGCATGACGAGCAATTTACCGCTTATTTAATGAATATTCTCGCCGACTTAAAAGCGGAAATTCCCGTAGAACGGTATCTTGAATTCGCGCTTTACGATTACCCCGAAAACGTAGGCGAACTCGCTACCGAAGCGCTTGTCGAAAACGCCGACAGGGCAAAGGATAAAGTGCTTAAATGTTTCGACGAAGCGGAAGGCGATAAAAAGGACAGACTTTCGGAAATTCTTTCAAGCGTTAAAAATAAGTCCGACGACGTGTTCGATAAACTCGTTTACGAATTCGTGAAGAACAAAAACAAAATTCCGCTGTACGCTAATTTTCTCGCAAAGTACGGCGACGAACGCGCGATACCGTTTTTAAAAACCGCGATAGAAGGCAAGGTCAATTATCAGGAATTTGAAGAAATTAAATTCGCAATAGAGTGCTTAGGCGGCGAATATACCGAAAAACGCGACTTTACGCAGGACGCCATTTATAAAAAAGTAAAGGGCAATAAAAAATAACTAAAATTTTATATATAAACGCGCCGCGCTGTCGTTAAATAAGACAGCGCGGCTTTTTGGGTTAAGTTCTATATAAAGTAAATTTTGTACCGTATTTTAAAGCTTGTAAGGGGGTTATGTTTTCACGATAGCCCCAACTTGTTCTGTCATTGAATAATACGTAATATACATAGACTTCCGCATAATTTGTATTGCTATAATAGGTGTAAGTGTTAAAATCAGACTTGTTTGGTTCGAATCCGGTAGGTTGACATTTTATAGTTTTATAAACAGATGAGTCGGATGAGCCTTTAAGCTTATCACCATAAACATTGTATTGAATAACAATGGCTTCATATGCAATTATTGATTGCGTTGAATTGTTTTTTAAATTTAAAACCATAGCATAGCCAGACACAATCTGACTTTTTTCGCTGTCTCCTTCAGAATCAACTAAACCGCATTGTCCGATATAATATTTTGACAAATCGCGCTGAATTGAGAAAAACGTACCATATTGCAATGCTTCTGTTTCCGACAAATTGTCGTGTCCCCAAGTTGTTTGGTCACTAAAACAAACATAATAAATATATATTCTTGCTTGAGCTAAATTTGTAACACTAATAGGATATTCCCAAGTACTGCTTTTATTAGGTGCAATTATATCATTACATTTTACTCCCCATAGCAAATTGCCTTGACTTCCCTTTATAGGTTTGTCATTGTTATCGTAGTGAACAATCGCTCCAACTAAACTCGTTATGTTTTTAGCAGAGTTGTTTTTATATTCAATTTTTATTTTATTTTCATCGAAGTTACCATTTGCTTCAATAGGACATTCGTTTGTAAAATCTTGCTCAACTGATATATTGTTGCTGCTTGGTTTTTCATTAGTATTGATAGAAGTACAGGAGCACATTATCAAAACAATGAGCACAAGTATAATTGTAGAAAGTGTTGTTGTAAAGTGTTTTTTAAGTGGATAGAATTGTTTGTTGTTCATAAATAAATCTCCTTTTTTCCAAATTATAGCAATTTTAGGATGATATGTCAACCAAATGGATGATATATCATCCTAAAATTTTAATATAAATAGAATAAAATTATTATATAAAAACAAAATAAGGGGGGAGTATGAAAAGTATCGGCGACGCGGTTGTAGACAGATTATGTAAATATATGGAAGAACAAAAATTAACTCAATACAAATTGTCGCAATTGAGCGGTGTTCCTTTTCCCACAATAAAAAGCATAATGCAACGCCGTACAAAAGATATCTCTCTTAAAACTGTTATTATGCTTGCTGACGGTTTAAAAATTAGCCCTAGCGAGTTTATAAATGATAAGTCATTTTTGATTGAAAATTTAGAGATAAATTAGTTATTCTATAACATATACTATCAATCTAAAAGGCGGCATATGCCGCCTTTTTTCTTTTTAAATTCATAATCGTGTGGCGGCGGGCGTATTTTTTAACGTGAAGAATTTTATCGACGCGCTTAAAATTTTTTTCGTAATATCGGGCGCTGTACTCGGCGCGGGGTTTTTGTCCGGCGGAGAACTCGTCGCGTTTTTCGGTACGCGAAACGTGATTTGTTTAGCGCTTGCGGGCGCTGTCTTTTTTTTGGGTTTTGCTTTCTGCCGAGTGGAAAAAGACAGGTTTACGAATACGGCTTTTATGCTTGCCGACTGTATTTTTTCCGCGTCTATGCTTTCAGGGCTCGACGAAATGGCGGGACTTTTCGGAGCGCTGAAAGGTATTCCCGTCGTTTCCGTCTTATCTCTACTGTTATTTCACTTTTTTATTTCAAAGGATATAAAAAAGGTGGAAAAAGTAAACTGTATTTTAATTCCGGCGGCGATTGTGGTAGTCTTTTGCGCGGCTATCGACGCGCCCGCCCACGCCCCTATGTCTGTTACGTGTAGGGCGGGGGCAAAGGACTTGCTAAACGCCGTACTGTATGCGTGTATGAACGTTTTTGCGGCGTTGCCGGCTGTCGGCATTGCCGCAACGGGTAAAAAGAACGGAGTAAAAGTTGCCGCGGCGATTTGTTTTTCCGTGTTTTTCGTTTTGTTTGCGTTTATAATTTTACGCGCCGCGTTAAACACCGCGTTTCCGCTGCTTGATATGTCCTACGGTACGGCGCTTTATCCGTTTATCGTAGGAGCGGTGTTTATCGGGTCGTTTACTTCGCTCGTGTGCTATCTGTATCCGTTAAAAAATTTCTTGGAAGAAAAAACGGAAAATAAAAATTCCCGCGCAGTTTATTGCTTTTTGTTGTACACAGGTTTATTTTTACTGTCAAGGCTGGGGCTTAACGCCATAATAAGATATCTTTATCCGCTGATAGGGGGGCTCGGCGCGTTTTCGGTATGTAAAAATTTATTCGGTATAAAAAGAACGGCGAAAGGCGATACTACAATAAAAAGGAGCGCGTTATGTCAAGAAAGAAAAAGAATAAAATCAAAAAACTTACCGAAGAAGAATACGGCAATTATATAATGGCGTTAAAAGACGAAAAACCGCCGCTTGCGGTCAGAAAATTCAGAAATAAACGCCGTTTATCGTTTTTGGCGCAATCTGTCATCCTGTCAATGTACACCACAGGTGAATAGTTTAGGCGGCGGGGGTCCCCTTTGGGGTGTAGGCATAGGTCTTAAAGAGATATTTCGATTACGGGCATAAACGTCCTACGCTCAATATGACGGTAAACGTCATCCTGAGCGAAGTCGAAAGATCTAAAAGATTTTTCCGCTCGCTTACGCTCGGTCGAAATGACGTGAAAGAAGAGGTTGTTCGAAAGCCCGTCAAACAGGGCAAAACTTACAATTACGTCTGCGGGCGTTATCGCTCTTGCCCTAACGGTTTCAAAAGTTCAATTCGGAGTTACCTATTCCAAAAATGAGTATATAGACCCGTTCACGGGAATAAAAACTAGTAAGCAAAAGGAAACAGCCGCTTTCGTAGCGGCTGTCCGAGATAGTGATGCGTTGCTAAATTTCGGCGCCCGTTAACGGGTACGTCGGTAATTTACCCTTTTAGGGTATGTACAAACCACCGGTTCACCGGTGGTTTTGACTTTTTTAAAATAATTTTGATAGCCAAAATTTAATAATAGAGAACTAAAAAATAATCTTCTCAGGATTTGATGTCTTAATCCGTATAACTAGTATTAGCCGTATAAGAGTTGGGTAGAATAAGTTGCTTTTAATTGCATATCGTCTTTTTATTATGTCTCTGTGTTAACGATTAAGTAAACGTTAATAAATATAAAAATTCGGTAAAATTGCTAACGAGGCTTTAACGAGCGTTCTTCGTATTTTCTACCGTTACTCCGTCGGGAACAGAGTAGTGAACTTCCGTTTTGCCGTTTACTTTTTTACAGGATACGGAAATCGTGCCAAGTTCCGTTCGTATACTACCTTCTGCAAAAGACAAACTATTCGGAAGTTGTGGGTCTATTACGATGCGATGGTAGCCGACGGAGCCTTCGACTTGTCGGATACCAAGTATCGAAGTAAATAATTGGCGGACGCAGGCGCCGAACATAGGATGAAAAAGCGAACCCGTGCCATTCCAACTTTCCCACAAGGTAGTGCCGCCGTTATTTTTTATATATAGGAACGAGCCGACTTCGTTATTATTCAAAAGTCTGAATGCTATATCGGCGTAACCGTGCGAAAAGAGTACTTCCAGAAGAATATCCGTTCCGAGTATTCCCGTGTCGAAGTGTGTCATCGCAGAGTATTTGTCAACTATATTTTTTACTTTCTCTTAACTTTATTATTTTTATTGCTTTTTTTATTTTTTCATCGGTACTTTTTATTCTTTCTTTGTATTCTTTGTCTTTTTTGATTCGCAATTCTTCTAAATTCTTTTTTTGTATTTCTTCTTTTTTTAAAATTTCCTTTTCTATTTTTTCTCTTTTTTTTAATCTTAACGAATAAATTAATTCTAGCTTTTTTTGAAATATTTCTTCTTTGATTTTAATTTCTTTTTGTCTTTCTTCTCTTTCTCTTTCCTCAGCTAGTTTTCTCAATTCATTTTTTATCATTAATTTTTTATCTGTTTCTTCTCTTTTTTTTGCTTGTTTTAAAAGTTCATTTTTAATCAATTCTGCTCTTTTTTCCATTTTTATAGCTTGTAATCTATCTCTTTCATCATGCTCCATTTTTTCTCTTTCTCTCATTTTTTTAATTTCCATTTCTCTTTCTAAAGCTAATTGTGATTGATGTTCTAATTTTTTTTCTAATTCTTCTCTTTTATATTCTCTATTTATTATATTCAACATTAATCCTATTTGTTGTTTTTCAAAAAATCTATAACGTATTTTTTCATTATCTAACATTTTATGTCCATGAGTTAATATAAATGAAGCAGAATTTGATTTTTGCAAATTTATATTTATTCTTGATTTTAATTCTCTTCTGAGATTTTGTACTTCTTTAATTAATTTTAGACGATTTTGTTCTGATTTTGAATATTTATATTTCTGTATTTCGATATTTAATTTTTTAAAATCTGGATTTTTTTTTATAAACTTTTCAAATGATTTAAAATATAGTTCGTCTTTTGATATGCCTAGAATTGATAACGCCCGTAATGAAATGGGACTATTTTATTAAAACTTAGAAATATATTAAAAATTTTATTTACCTATTTAATCTATTTTTTGAATTTAAAAAAGAAGTATTTTCAAGA
>CAJOMP010000063.1:0-789 GCA_905235785.1 uncultured Clostridia bacterium
GCGGCGCGATAACTTCCGCTTTGGACGTAACGTATAAAAACAAAGTCAAAAAGTATAAATTCGACGATAAAATTTACAGAGCGAGAGTGTTCGGGGCGGTCGGCAAGGGCGATAAAACGTCTTCGCTCGTTTACGGTCCGAATATTGCCGACTGGCCGAAGATGGAAGAACTTAAAGACGACATTTTGCTTAAAGTCGTTTCGGTTCTCCTTGACCCCGTAACCACGACCGACGAACTCATACCTTCGGGCGAAACGTCGTCGTACCGTTCTAACCCCTTAAAACTCGCAGAATTCGCGCTGTCGAGAAAAGACCCCGAATACGTAAACCGCGCGAAAGCGGTAAAGAGCGAAGGCTTTCCGAAAGAACTCGGATTTGACGAAGAAAAAACCACTTACGGCAGCGTGGTGTGCGCGGTAAAACCCGGGGACGGTTCTGCGCGCGAACAGGCGGCGTCTTGCCAGAGAGTTTTGGGCGGGGCGGCGAATATCGCCGAAGAGTACGCAACAAAGCGTTACAGGAGCAACCTTATAAACTGGGGTATGATACCGTTTATTGCGGCAAAGAACGACTTTAAGGTCGGCGAATACGTATACGTTAAAGGAATAAAACAAGCGATACTCTCCGGCGCGGAAACCGTAACGGCGGAAGTTATAGGGAGCGGCAAAAGAACGGTAACTTTAAAGACGGGCAGTTTAACGCCTACCGAAAAGGAAATAATCATAAACGGCTGTCTTATAAACTATTACCGCAACGAAAAATAATATAAACAAAAAAACATTAAACCGC
>CAJOMP010000063.1:795-6280 GCA_905235785.1 uncultured Clostridia bacterium
GGCAGAATTGCCGCGCGCGGTTTAATGTTATAAACGGTTATTTTGACAGGCAAAACGGCATAAAATTTTAAGAGAAAAAATCGGCGGCGGATATTTATGAGTTTTATAGACGAGGTTTTAAGCGTTTTCGGCGGCGAAGACGTCGCGCCCCTTTCAAGAGTTATGCTTATAGGGGACGGCGCGGCGTATGTCGAAGGGGTAAAGGCGATAAAAAGTTATTCGCAGGAAAAGATAGAACTTTTTATCAAAAAGGGTGAAATCAGCATAACGGGCGAAGGACTTTTCGTCAAAAAATTCTGCGGGGGAGATTTAGCGGTTTGCGGAAAAATAAAATCGATAGAAAAAAACTGAACCTTTTTACCGTTTATAGAATTAAGGGGCTTAATCTCGATAATTTGTTAAATACGCTTAAAAATAAGGGCGTTACCCTTTACGACGTAACCAAAACCGATAATAAAACGGTAGAACTTGCGGTAAATCACGCGGATAACGAAAAATTTTTTGCAATTACGCGCGAATTGTGCTACAATGTAAAAAGAATAGGCGATAAAGGGCGCTATCGTTTCGCGCTTTCGCTTTGGCGGAATTTAGGTCTTTTTATCGGCGCGATTATCTTTACGGCTTTAAGCATTTGCGCGGACGATTTCGTTTTTTCGGTAGATTATCAGGGGAGCGGAAGTATCGTTTCGCGGGAAATAGACGGATATCTTAAAGCGCGCGGGATAACGCAGTTTTCGCGGTTTTCGGATATCGATTTGCCCGCGCTGTCGGACGAGATTTTAGCCGTTTCGGACAAGATATCGTTTGCGGAATGCGTTAAAGTCGGCAATCGACTCAAAATCAATCTCGAACTCGCGAAAGAGCCCGTTAAAACTCTCGATTTAGGTAGCGATCTCGTTTCCGACGTTGACGGCGAAATCGAGTACATAAAAGTCTATCGCGGCACGGCGCTTAAAAATGCGGGGGATAAAGTTTGTTCGGGCGAAGCGGTCTGCGGCGGGTTTGCTAAAATAAAAGATACCGAAGTAAAGGTGGGCGTTATCGCGACTTGCGCCGTAAAAGCGGAATATGTTTACGAGTACAGGTCGGATAAGCCCGACGACGATACCGCGGCGGAAATTTTTGCGCTCGTATCGTTCGGCGACGGCGAGATACTTTCAATTAACACGGAAAAAGCCGAAACTGACGACGGAAACTATCATTATAAAATAAAAATTGTTTACAGAAGAATACTGTATACGTAACCGAAGGAAAATTTATGGCGGAAAAAGATAAATCGTTGAAACTTCAAAAATGGACGAAGAAAGACGTTGTTTTGGTCAGCGTCGTTTACGTGATAAACGCAATAGTTTTTATGTTGCTGTTTATCCTTGTCAGTCTTTTAAACGGGGTCGTAGAAGGAAAAACCGTAAGCGAAGCGTTTTCGAACGTCAGCGCGATAGTTGACTTGGGGATAATAATATCGCTTATCCTTGCCATCACGGCGCTGTACTTTATGTTTGAAGACAGGGATTTTCTGCGCAAATCGTCGAATTCGCAGATGTTGTTTTTGATTTGGGAACTCGGCGCGCTAATCTGTTTTTTAAGCGGCAAATTTATAAACCCTTACGTAAGGCCGCTCGCGGTCGTGGCGATTTTGACTATGTTTTTATCGAACAGCGGCACGGCGATATTTTCAAACTTTATTTTTTCGACGATAATGTTCGTGTTCGACGCGTTTTCGGACACGCTTGCGTCATTTTCTTCCTTTTCCATCGTGTTTTTCTTTGCGGTCGGGCTGTTTTCGGGCATCATTGCAATTTACAGCATGAAAGAACTGTATTCGAGACTTAAAATATTACTCGTAAGTTTTCTCATTTCCTTGCCGTCTTTAATCTGTATAATACTTCCTATGGTCGATTTCGGCGGCGGAAACTTCGGATTAAACCTTTTGTCGGGCGCGCTTTCCGGTCCGTTTGCCGCCGCGGCGTTTATAATTCTTCTGCCCGCGTTCGAAGGGCTGTTCAAAAAAATCACCTGCTTTAAGTTGTCGGAACTTACCGACCATAAAGCAAAACTTATACGTAAACTCATAACGCAAGCGCCGGGGACTTTTAACCACTCGATAATAGTTTCGAATATTGCCGAAGCGTGCGCAACCGCTATCGGCGAAGACGCGCTTCTTGCGAGAACTTGCGCCTATTATCATGACGTCGGAAAACTCCGTCGTCCGGAATTTTTTAAGGAAAATCAGGCGGACGGCATAAATCCGCACAACGACTTAACGCCCGAACTGTCGGCAAACATTATAAAGTCCCACACGCAGGACGGCTACGCGTTCGCGCTGAAAAACAGACTTCCGCAGGCGATTGCCGACGTGTGCTTGCAGCATCACGGCACTTTGCCTATGCTGTTTTTCTACGATAAAGCCAAAAAATTCACCGACGGCGAAGTTTCGCTTGCGAACTACTGCTATTCGGGGCCAAAACCGCAGACGAAAATAGCCGCTATAATAATGGTGGCGGACGGCGCGGAAGCGGCTGTCAGAAGTCTTAAAACCCGCACTCGCGACACTGTTACCGTCGCCGTCAAAAAAATCGTTTCGGAAAGGATGCAGTTAGGTCAGTTCGACGAGTGCGAACTTACGATCAAAGAGATAAATATTATAATTCATACGGTAATCAACAGTTTGTCGGGCGTGTATCACGACAGAATAAAATATCCGAAAGTCAGTTTGGAAGGCGTGGATATCGAAATGGAACACCCTCGCGACGAACAATAATATATTCGACTAAAATAATTACTTAAAAGGATAAAACGGAAACGGTTTATGGGTAAACTTGCAATAGAGTGTCTTGACAGACGTATCAAAGTCGGCGCGGTGGCAAAGGCGGTGTATCAGGTTACGGGGCAGAAAGCCAACTTAAAAGCGGAAGTGGTGTTCGATAACGAAACCGATATGCGCACGCTTAATTTTTCCGAACGCGGTATAGATAAAGTTACGGACGTGCTTTCTTTTCCGAGTATGGACAGAATAAAGGGTAAAGTGCTTACGCCCGATATATGCAAAACCGAAATGGACGGTCGGTACATCTTTATAGGCTCAATCGTGCTTTGCGACGAAAAGATAAAGGCGCAGGCGAAAGAATTCGGGCACAGCGCCGTCAGAGAACGCAATTACCTTATAATGCACGGGCTTTTGCATCTTTTAGGTTACGACCATATGACCGCCGAAGATAAATACGAAATGCGGAACAAGGAAAAAGAAGCGCTTGCGATTTTAGGTGTGGACGAATAATGAAGAGCGGAACGGTAGCCGTTATCGGCAAAGCAAACGCAGGTAAATCCACGCTTATAAACGTGCTTGTCGGCGAAAAAGTTTCTATCGTTTCCCCAAAGCCGCAGACTACGCGGGATAGGATTTTGGGCGTGTTGACCGAAGAAGACTGTCAGATAGTTTTTGTCGATACTCCGGGGCTTTACAGGGCGGACAACCTTCTTAATTCCGTTATGCAAAAGACGACGGAAGATTCCGCGAAAGACGTGGATCTTATTTTATTTTTGATAGATTGCCACGACGGCATATCCGAAACGGATAAAAATCTTCTCGCTAAATACGAAAAAGGTAAAATTCCTATCGTCGCGGTTTTGACTAAAATCGACATTATGACCGAAAGCCTGTTGATTTCGTGTTTAAAAGAACTCGGCGATACCACGGAGATTGTACCCGTTTCCGCGCGGAAAGGCAAAAATTTAAAAGAACTCGTCAAAGTTATAAAATCCCAACTTCCCGACGGCGAAAAATTGTTTAAAGAAGACATAATTTCCGACCGTTCGGAAAAGTTTATGATTGCCGAAATAATGCGCGAAAAAATACTGCTTAAAACGGATAAGGAAATCCCGCACGGCGTTGCGATAACGGTAAATAAATTCGCGCTCAGAGAAGACGGCGCGTTGTACGACATAAGCCTTGATATAATCTGCGAAAGGGCTAACCATAAAGCCATTTTAATAGGTAAACAGGGCGCGAAGATTAAGGAAATTTCTTCTTTTGCTCGGCAGGATATGGAAAAGTTTTTAGGCAGAAAGGTGTTCTTGACTACTTACGTCAAAGTCAAGGAAGACTGGCGAAACAGCGCGTCGCTGATACGTGAGCACGGCTACGGCGAAAACGATTAAAATTTTCGGGAATAATTTTGCGGGAATTTCTCATACTGTTTTTATTATGAGAAAAGACGAATTCGATTTTAATAACGCCGCAGATTCCGCGTGGAAAATGTTTGAAAAAACGGGCAAAGTTTCCTATTATATGCTCTACAAAAATCTGATAAAAAAATAATTTTTGCCGCATAAAGCGGCAACGTGCGGCAAAAACTTATGGAAGAAAAACTGAACGGTTTAGTCATTGCTAAAACCGATTACGGCGAAAACGACAGGATAGTAAAAATTTTCACTCTTGAAGAGGGTACTTTGTCGGCAACGCTTAAAGGCGTAAAAAGGGCGGGAGCGAAACTCAAATTCGCGTCCGAGCCCTTTTGCTTTGCGGAATTTACTTTTTCGGAGCGTTCGGGCAGGCGCACGGTTACGGGCGCAAGCCTGAAAGAGAGTTTTTATCCCGTAAGAGAAGACGTTACAAAGTTTTTCGCCGCGGGCGCGATTGTAGAATTTATCCGAAAATTCGCAAGGGAAGACATCACGTCGCCGCGCCTGTTTTACGCCGCGATAGAAGGCTTAAAGCAAACGGCTTACGAAAACTGTTCGCCGCGGCTTGCGCTTTGTAGGTTTTTGCTTTCCGCGCTTGAAATTTCGGGCTATGCGCTTAACACGGACGGGTGTTTTAATTGTGGTAAGGAAATAGAAAACAGGGCGTTTTTCGACCCCTTTTCGGGCGGATTTTTATGCGATAACTGCTTTAACGGCGAAGGTCGTGAAATAAACGTTTCAACGTATTTCGCCTTGAAAAAAATAGCGGAAAATCAAGCGGCGACGGAAGAAGAAACTCTTTTTGCCTTGCGCCTTCTCGATTTCTACATAAAAAATAAGACGGAAGAAAAATTAAACTCTATGCAAGAACTTCTGAAAATATAAAATCCGCTTGTCATTGCGAGCGAGCAACGCGAGCGCGGCAATCCGTTTGTCGTTGCGAGCCTACGTAGTAGGCGCGGCAATCTTTGAGATTGCGTCATTTGCCCGTCAGGCAGGTCGGTTCGCAATGACACTCTTACTTCGTCATTGCGAAGGAGCGAAAGCGACTGCGGCAATCCGCTTGTCGTTGCGAGCCTACACAGTAGGCGTGGCAATCTGCGAGATTACTTCGTTTGTCCGTCTCTGTTTGCAATGCTCGTAATGACAAAGGAATAAATTTTTAAAATAAAAAAAGCAGGTTGCGAAAATTTTTGCAATCTGCTTTTTTTTAAATTTTTTACGTTTTTTTGATAAATAACGTAAAATCAGTTGACTGTTTAGAACTATTGTGCTAAAATCATACCGTAATTTTATAATACCG
>CAJOMP010000064.1 GCA_905235785.1 uncultured Clostridia bacterium
GAGTACCTTCGAGCGTTTGCACGAGATTAGGCTTTATAGCGTCTTTTAAGAGAGCCGCCATCGCGCCTTGCGCTTTTAAATCCCCCGCCGTTACGGGAGCGCCGTCGGTATTGTAACCGACTATTATTTTAGCGAGTCTTTCTTTTAAATCGCTTATTCCGCTCGCTAAACAGAACGCCGCCATTATTTCCGAAGCGACCGTTATATCGAATCCGTCTTCACGCATAACGCCGTCCGTTTTTTTGCCCATACCGTCCACAATCTTACGCAGTTGACGGTCGTTCATATCGAGAGCGCGACGGAACGTAATGCTTTTAACGTCGATTTTAAGCGCGTTGCCCTGATAAATATGATTGTCGAGCATTGCGGCGAGAAGATTGTTCGCAGCCCCTATCGCATGGAAATCACCCGTAAAATGCAAGTTGATGTCTTCCATAGGTATGACCTGCGCGTATCCGCCGCCTGTCGCCCCGCCTTTCAACCCGAATACAGGTCCGAGAGACGGTTCTCTTAATGCGACTACGGCTTTTTTACCGATTTTACCCAGCGCGTCGGCAAGACCTATCGTCGTGGTAGTCTTTCCTTCGCCCGCCGCAGTCGGCGTTATTGCCGAAACGAGAATAAGTTTTCCGTCTTTATTCTGCGTTTCGTTCAAAAAATTTAAGTCGATTTTGGCTTTATAGTTGCCGTACTGTTCTATGTACTTTAAATCTATACCCGCTTTTTGCGCGATTTCCGTAATGTGTTTCGGCGTTACCGAATTTGCAATTTCAATATCGCTTTTGCCGCTCATAAGTTGCTCCTTAAATTGTCCTTTTTTTAGTTGTAGGAACGTAAAAAATTTATACCGTCAGGCTTTGCGATTAACCTTTCTTCCAAACGCGCGGGACGAACAGCATAAGCATCGGGAAAATTTCCAACCTGCCCGCAAGCATAACGATAGATAAAATTATTTTCGAGATCCACGAATACCCCGCATAAGACCCCATAGGTCCTATGAGCTTAGTTACGCCCGGCCCGACGTTGCTTATACATGCGAGCGTCGCCGAAAAATTATCGAACACGTTGCCGAACGCGTCGCACGATAAAAGCACGGTGCAAAGGCAGACGATAAATACGTAGAGTATAAAATAAGTCAAAACGCCGCGTTCCGTTTCGCGGGAAAGCGTTTTGCCTTCGAATTTTACGGCAACGACGGAACGCGGATATATCATCCTGCGGATATTCGCCTGCGCCGAACGGGCTAAAATACACATCCTTGCCACTTTCAGTCCGCCGCCCGTAGAACCGCCGCTTGCGCCTATCACGGTTAAAAACAGCAGTATAGCTCTCGACAATTCCGGCCACTCGGCAAAATCCGCCGTAGAAAAACCCGTCGTCGACGTAACGGTATTAACCTGAAAGAAGGAATACCGCATCGCTTGCCAAAAATTCGTAATACTTTCCATAGTATACAGAATATTAAGCGCGATAACTATCGACGCGCCGACAATCATCACGACGTAAACTATAAGTTCTTCGCTCTTTAACGCTTTAAGCACGTTACCCGTCAGTATCAGATAGAAAATATTGAAGTTTATACCGAACAGGAACATAAATGCCGCGATAACCATTTCAAAGTAAACGTTATCATAATACGCTATACTGCCGTCGTGTATGCCGAAACCGCCTGTGCCTGCGGTCGAAAAAGCGTTTAATACTGCGTCGTATAAATTCATACCGCCGATAAGCAATAAAATCGCTTCGAGAAAAGTCATAACGACGTAAATGCCGTAAAGTATTTGCGCGGTATATCTCATTTTGCCGACGAGTTTACCCGAAGACGGCCCCGGCGATTCCGCGCGGAACACATACATAAGCCCTGCCCCCGCGCTCGGCAATATCGCAAGAATAAACACGAGAACGCCCATACCGCCGAGCCAGTGAGTAAGTATTCGCCAGAACATAACCGATTTGGACATACCTTCTACACTGATAAGCGCGCTCGCCCCCGTCGTGGTAAAGCCCGACACGGTTTCAAACAGCGCGTTGGAAAAGCCTTCTATTTCGCCCGAAATAATAAAAGGCAGCGAGCCTATAACCGACAGCACTACCCAGCACAGGGATACTATTATAAAGCCTTCTTTCGCATATATGGAGTTATCGCCCGATTTTAAAAGCGATAACGGCGTTCCGACGGCGAATAAACCCGCCATCGGAATAAGAAAACAAAGATATGTGTTTTCACCGAAATAAACGCCGACAAGGAGAGGCAACATAAGCAGCGTCGCTTCTATAAGCATAGCCTTGCCGAGCACGCTCAATACCATTTTAAAGTTCATTTTTAATTCTTCTGTTTGGTTTTATATGTTCCCGCTTTGAAAATATCAGATAATCCGCCTATCTGTTGCAGCGTGGTTACGACTATCACCTTATCGCCACTGTGAATACATGTATCGCCCGACGGGAATATATATTCGCCGTCACGCACTATGCCGCCCACAAGCACGTCCTTTTTTATTTTGAGTTTAGAAAGCGGTTCGTTCTGCATATCGTAATCGTTGCCGACCGTAAACTCCAACGCTTCCACTTTATCGTTTAATATATAGAGCGCGTCCATCTTATCCGAAAAATCCGCCTGCGCCGCGCGAATAAACATTATTATTTTGTTGGTTATTACCGCTTGGGGCGAAAGCACGGTGTCGAGCCCCAATTTCTTTACCATCTGCGATATGGACGCTCTGTCGACCTTTGTTACTATCTTGTCGACCGACTTTTGCTGCGCGTAAAGCGAAATAATAACGTTTTCTTCGTCCATGCCGGTAAGCGTTACGCAGCCGTCGCTGTCTTTTAAGCCTTCTTCGTCTAAAATAGACCGATCCGTTCCGTCGCCGAATAAAACCGTCGCTCCGCCGAGATCCGCGGCGAGTTCTTCGCACCTTACTTTGTCGTTTTCGAGTATTTTAACGGCTACGCCGTTACCGAGAAGTTCTTTCGCAAGGTAATATGCGATTTTACCGCCGCCGATGATGAATACCGATTTTGCGCGCGGCTTGAAAATTTTTAGTTTTTTACAAAACGCCGCAAGTTCGCTCTCCGTCGCTATTATATACACGGCGTCGTTCTCTTCGATAGTGGTATCTCCGCGCGGCACAATGACCTTTTCCCCGCGCCGTATCATGCAAAAAAGCAGTTTATATCCGTATTCGACAGATATCTGCATAAGCGATTTGCCGATTATCGGATTACCCGCGTTTATATCGAATTCGACCATAAGCGCCGTTCCGTCCGCAAAACTGTCCACGCTTTTAGCCGACGGAAATTTAAGCACCTGCGCTATTTCCAGCGCTGTTTGAAATTCGGGGTTAAACGCAAGGTCAAGCCCGAGATACTCGCGCATACTGTCTATTTCGACGAATAATTGCGGATCGCGAACCCGCGCGATCGTCTTTTTAACGCCGAGTTTCTTTGCAAGCACGCAAGCAAGAATATTCAACTCGTCACGGGAAGTGCAAGCGATTAAAAAATCCGCGGTAGCGACGCCCGCTTCGAGCAAAACGCCGCGTTCTAACCCGCTGCCGACAATTCCGTTGGCGTCGTAATGGTTAACTATGAAATCCACTTGCTTTTCTTCGCTATCGACGACTACGACGTCGTGCCGTTCTTTAACGAAATTCTCAACTAACGTTGCGCCTACTTTTCCGGCGCCCACAACAATTATTTTCATACAGTAATATAATAAGCGTTTTTTCCCGAATTGTCAATTCTTTTACCGCCAACCGAATTTTGTACGGAAATCGGCGTTTTTCGGTAATACGCGCTTTATCTTTATTCCCCTTTAATAAGTATTTAATAAATTATCTTTCTTTTTATTATTTTTTCCGCGCCGACGGCAAGGTGAGTTATACCGGATTTTTTACGGAAATCGGTATTGTCCCCCAAAACGTCCGGCAGATTAGTCCATGGTTCCATACATATCATTGCCGCGCCGTCGGGTCGCCAGAATAAAAGATTTTTAAATCCCTTAAAATGCGTTTCGGCAACCGTTCCGCCCGAGTTTTTAACCAGTTTACACCAAGATGATTTTACGCCTTTGAAAATAAGCGTCTCGCTGTTATCTACGGGTATATCCTTAAAATGCAGGCATTTGCTTTTAGGATATTGCACGCTTTCCCCCGTAAGAAAACCGTTGTTATCGTGGAAAAGCCTTTGCAACTTCTCTTCTTTCTCAAACTCTATAAAATATTCTGACAAATCGCCTTTAATATTGAACGATTCGTGCCCGCCGCAACCGAAATACATCGTTTCGTATCCGTTATTCTTAACTATATAATCGATATAAAGCGTAGTTTTACGGACGTAGTATCTCAAAGTAAAGGAAAAGTCATAGGGATACACTTTTTTTGTTTCGTCGTCCGACGAAAGCGTTAAAACGAGTTCCGTGCCCGTTTGAGAAACAAACGAAAATTCGCGACTTCGAATTATTCCGTGCGGTGGAGTATTGTAGTCTTTGCCGTCAACGATAACCTTACAATGGCCGCATAAAGGAAAAAGAACGGGCGAATGACCGTCCCAAGACCCGTCATAATTCTGCCAAAGTAATTCTTCGCCGTCTTTTTTAATACTGTTAAGTTCCGCTCCGAGCGAATCCACGGCAACGGATAAACGTTTATTGCCTATAATGTAAAGCATAATAAGTCTCCAAATGATAAATTTAAGGACATTTTACTATATTTTTACGCCTTTTGCAACTTTTTGAAACATAAGGAAAACATACAAAATGAGATAAAAACAAAAAAATGATAAAAAGGGTTAAAAACAGTTGAAAAATTTTAATTATTTTGATACAATACAATAGCGATTAAAATTTAGGGGTATCGCCAAGCGGTAAGGCAACGGACTCTGACTCCGTCACTTCGTTGGTTCGAATCCAGCTACCCCTGCCACCGTCAGGCTTTTTCTTATGATTTTACTTGTTTAACTTTTCATTTTCTCTATATCATTTGCCCGCCGTTTTTATAGTAAACGGCGCGAATTATGGGGTAAATTGTGGGGTAAAAACAAGTTTTATCGTGGGGCAATCCTTGATTTCATCAAAGATTTAAAACATTATATAATATAATTTATTTTTTGCGCTTCGGCTTTCATATATTCTTTTGAATAATCCGTGTATCCCCTGTCAACGACAGAAGTTTTTACGTCTTTATCGAACGAGTGTCCTGCCCACAGCATTACGACTTCCTGATTACAGCCCGCTTCCTTTGCCCGCGTTATAAAAGTATAACGCAATTCGTGAACGTGGTGATTAGGAAAAATCTTTTTGAAAGTCGTCTGAATCGTATGAACGTTAGTCCTTTTCGCCTTTTCAAAGTCCACGCTTTTTAACACTCTTTTAAATACGGGCGTAAACGGTATCGTTCGTTTGACTTCGTTTCTGCCGAGTTTGGTTTTACTCGTTACGCAGGTAAGCGTTTCGTCTTTTATTTCAATCGTTTTTAACTCCGAACGCCTTAATCCGAAATACAAAAGCACCAAAATAGCGGAACTCGCTTCGTTTTCTCTGTGCGAAAGACAATATTCGACAAGTTGTTTTTCTTCGTCTTTCGTTAGCGCATTGCCCTTTTTCGCTTCGTAATACGGCAGAACTATCTTTTTCATAGGCGAACTTATGCCCAAATCTTCCGATATCAAGTCGAATATACAAGTGAAAGCCAAATGTACTTTTTCGGCTGTCCTGTGTTTTCCTTCCTTTACAATGCCGAAAAGATAATCCTGAATAACGCTTCGCGTCATCTGTCCGACTGTGTGTTTTGCGAAATTTTTGCGAAAATTATACTCCGCCGTTCTTTCGTATTCCTTATACGTCGATTCTTTTACCGTCTGTTTCTTGATTTTAAGCCACTCGTTTACGTAATTCATAAACGGAATATTTACGTTTTTACGGCGCATAAGTTCTTTCGGGCTTACGTCAAGGCACATAATCCCTGCGTTTGCGGTAATATTCAAAAGTTTCCGAATAAATTTTTCTCTCATTTCATTAAAGTCCTTTGCGCACGCATATATATCGAGTCCATATCTTCTGTAATGCGCTTCGTAAACTCCTTTATGAAATCTATAATGCACTATCCTGTCGCTACAGGCAAATAGGTTTTTGTATTTGTCAAGCATAACATCTATCTCCTTTTTCGTTATCTTAAATGTTTTGCCGACTTTTGCCTGTCGCTCCGCTTTATTACGCTTTTTCACCCTTCTTTGACAACGCTAAATTCTGTAATTTATCATAAGCGGCTGCTCCCGCCACTAATTCCATTATCTTACTCATTGTCGCGTCGTCGTTTTCCCTGTTAAGTTTGTTTAATAATTTTGCTATTTCTCTATATTCCACTTCTCCTTATTCTTTTATTTGCGCGGGAATATCCTATTCCCGATCGACTACAATGTTCTCTCGCCATATAGTTATAATGTTCTTTCACCATTTACTACAAATCTTTCTCCCTTAATTTATTTCCGACAGGTTCAGGAAAGTGCGAGTATTTAATATTCAATCTTTTCTATTCTGCCCGTAAATATCCCACAGTCGGATTGCTATTCAGTTGTCTTATTTGGTTTTCTTCTTTTCTTCAAGCAACGCATTATATCCCGCCTTAATAAGTTGCACTTTCGTAATATTGTTCTCTTTTAGGAAAGCGTTTATTTCATCATACAAGGCTCTCGGAATCAATGTTCCGAAGTTGCCGCTCACTTGCTTTCTCTTTTCTTTATTTTTTTCTTCATACTTCCTGCGTGCTTGACGAATAGGGGTACTTTCTCTTCTTTCCATAGGTCTCTACTCCTTATACGTAAACTATTTCGTTTAAGATTTCTTCTTCAATAAGTTGCTTTTTTTCGTTCTCGCGCCTGACGTCTTCAATATAGTTTCCCGTGCGCTTGTATCTCGGATCATTTGAAAGTTTTTCATACATAACTTCCCAAAGTCTTTCTGCCGCCTTATCTATGCCGTGCAGATATTCGGGGATATTTTCTATCGTCCAAAATTTTGCCGCATTATGTTCTTCGATATACTTTTTAGCAAGCGTTCCGTATTTACCGTAAACGTGTTTTACGGGTTTAACGATACTTTGATACAGTTTAACTTCTTCAACCGTCAAGCCTTCGCCTAACTCCGCTTTTCTTAAAACTTCGTCTTTATTCATAAGAAACCTCCCTTAAAGCATAAACTCGTATCAATACGATACTATATTTTCAGGCATTTGTCAAGACCTTTTGATAAAAAAGATTTTTTACACCCTTGTCGCTCGAATGTAAAAGTAAATTCCGCATTTTTGGCAAAATCGTGGAATTGGCTAAAAAAGGACATTTTTGCGGACGTTACTTTTGCAAAGTTCCACCCC
>CAJOMP010000065.1 GCA_905235785.1 uncultured Clostridia bacterium
GTTTGCGGGGAGCGGCACGACGGCGGTCGTAGCCAAAAAAATCGGCAGAAATTATATCGGCATAGAGCAAAATCCGACCTACTGCGCTTGGGCGGAATACAGGCTTGAAAAGGCGGAAGAAGATAAAACCATACAGGGCTTAAAAGACGGAGTTTTCTGGGACAGAAACGCAAAAATGTAAAAAGACAACGTTTACGGGCGGCGAAATAAATTTCGCCGCCCGTATTTTTAATTGTCATTGCGAGACCGCGTAGCGGTCGTGGCAATCTCATAGTAATTATTCAATAACGGGCAGGGTAACGATAGTCGTTCCATAATCGTAAAATTCAAGCGTAAATTCTGCGTTTTTTACGGAAGTTCCGACATCTGCTTTATAACATATTCTTTCTAATTTTCCGTTTAAAAACGACAAAGTTATTTCATTAAAAGTTACTTGCGGTCGATGTTCTGTTCCGCCGTAGTCCGTTTGTTTTGTATATCCTTCCCTATATAACGTTTTATTATTTATATAAATTTTATTTTCTTCGTCAAAATCGAAATCGGCGAAAGTCCAAGTTTCAAAACAAAATCCGCAATTACTTAATATTCTTTCTTTATTAAATTCGCTTTGCATTTTTATCCATTTGTTTTGATTATCTTTATAATAATAAAATCCCGAAAAAGATTTACTGTTTTCATCGTAATTTTCCTTTTGTATCTCGTAAAAACTCTCGTCTGTATAATCGTTGTATTCGGTAAATTCGGAATATAAATTGCCTGCGATTTTAAATATTCTTTCATCAATATAATTTTTTTCCGGTATGCCTTGCGTTCCTTTTATTGTAACGTTAGCGTTAAGACTTAAAATAGCACTGCCGTTTAAAATCAAGTCGTTAAATTGTTCTTCTTCTATTTTATAATCTAAAATAGCGCTACCGTTTATAATCAAATCATTAGGTTGTTCTTCTTCTGTTTTGTATTTAGCGTTTTTATCGCAGGCTGAAAACCCGAACAAAAACAGTAATACAAGAATAATTGTGCAAGTAATGGAAATCAGTTTTTTCATAATATTTTTCCTTTTTTATATCTAATGTATACATTATATAATTTACAAATCTACCTGTCAAGAATTTTTATTATATATAATGTAAAAAATATATAATGTTGGGGATAGATTATTGAAGTTAAGAATAGATGAAATATTAAAGGAAAAGGGGAAAAGCAAATACTGGCTTTATATACAGTTGGGATTAAGTTATCAGAATTTTAATAAAATCATAAACAATCAAACGAGCGGAATAAAATTTGAAAACTTAAAAAACATCTGCGATATTTTAGAGTGTACGCCAAACGATTTGTTTGTTGAATATCACGGTAAATAGTAATCAAGCCGTATTTGCGGCTTTAAGCGGCGGGCTTTTTGAATATTCTCACGCAAAGGACGGTCATATCGTCCTTTTTTTCACCGCCGGATAACTCGATCGCCTTGTTTAAGACGTCGTCCGCGAGCGTTTGCGGGTTCAAAGCGGGCGCAAGCCTTATAAAGTCTATTATGTCGCCCGAAGAGCCGAAAGCGTCCGAAACACCGTCGGTCATTAAAAGTATCATATCGCCGTCGTTTATATCGGCGCGGCATACGGAGGGTTTTAAGTCGCTTAAAATTCCGAGCGGCAAAGAATTCGCTTCGACTATTCTGACCCTTCCTTCGCTTAAAATAAATCCGTAAGGCGCGCCGTACTTTACAAAATCCGAAGAACGTGTTTTAAGGTCGATTACCGCCACGTCCAAAGCGGTGAAGTTGTCTTCTGTGTTTACCGAAAGCAATTTATTTACTGTGTTCAGTATAAGTTCGCTGTTCATACCCGCCTTGTAAAAACTCTCGATCAAAGACAGCGCCACGGAAGAAACGGCTTCGGCTTCTTTGCCGCTACCCATGCCGTCGGAGAGCGCGACCAAAAACTTTTCGTCGCTTATGCGTATAACGGAGTGGGTGTCGCCGCTTATCTCCGAACCGTTTTTGACCGCCGCGGCAAGTCCGAATACCGCGTCGTATTCCGCGGCGCGTTTAAATACGAGATAAATTTTGTTTTCGCTGATGTTGCTTTTTTCCGAAAGCGTCATATTTATCCCGAGAGTTTTATCCACGACCGAATTCAAAAGCGGCAGCGAAAATTCTTGCATTGTTATTATCATAGACACGGTAACGCGTTCGTTTTCTCCGTAAATTAAAACTTCGGCGGCGAAAAGCCCGTTTTTTAACAGATTATCGCTTAAATTTCTTTCAAGGCGGCTTTGATATTTAAGAAGCGAGCCGGATTCCAAAGCAAGCCCTTTTAAGATGTCGGAAACACCGGAAATTTCTTCGGCGATAAGTTCTCTGCCGCTCGCAAGATTTTGCGCGCTTATAGAGTAGGAGCGGTATTCCGCGAGCATCTTATTCATACCGAACAAAATATCGTTCGGGTGAATACAGATTTCAGCAATTTCCTTCGGCACGTCTATCAAAGAAAGTTTGCCTTTCGCAAAACCGATATCGGTCATAATTTTAAATCCGCTTTTTATGTCCGCGTCCTTTTGTTTGCACCGAGCGTAAAACTTGCAGTTTTTGCATACGGAAGAAAAAATTTCGCGTTCTATCGCGGATTTAGCCTTGTCTTCCGTAACAGCGTTCTTTTTGAAAGCGTTAAACGCCGAAGACATTTCCGTAAAAACTCCCGCGAGTTCGTAAAGCCTGTTCGACAGCATAAGGCGGTTGCGGTTTATGGTTTGTCTTACGAGTTGGCGCTCGCGGAAAGAATATAGTTTTTCTTTAAGTTCTTTGAGCGGTTTGTTAGGAATAATCATAAACGCAAGAGCGCCTATTATAACGGGCAGAAAATCGATGGGCGCGTAGCCCTGATATACGTTAAAGACCGAGTAAATCAGAAAATCCGCAACGGGTACGGAAGCGGCGGCAAGATAGCGTGAAAATCCCGTCGTAGCGTCTGCGACAAGCCCGAAACACAGGGTTACGGCAATATAGTTTAAATCGCCGTAAAATATAGCAAGACTTATTCCGAGAATTGCCGAAAAAAAGGAGCACGTGCCGAATTTCAGCAGATAGCAGGCGAGAAGAATAATAAAAACGGTAATGCCTTTCCATAAAACGGGGGAAAGAAAATTGCAGATTCCGAGTCCCGTCGCGATTATCACCGCAAATACCGACAATGTTTCTTCGTAGGAAAGTTTGAATTTAAGTCCTTTTTCGGAAACCGCTTTCCCCGCAATCGAGCAAAAAAACGATAGCCCCGCCGTGATGAGAGAAACGAGAATTCTTTTTTCTATAAAGATTTCTGCGGAAGTGTCGCCGAGAAAGATAAATCCCGTAATAGATAAACAGGCGAGAGCGATAAAACCCGCGTTTTTCTTTGCGGAAAAGCGCGCGTAAAGCAAGTTGAGTATAGCGCAATAGACGGCAGATATTGCCGCTTGGGCAATAAGTCCGTTTGCGCCGCACACCGCAAAAGACCCGACGAAAAGCGGCGGCAGAGCGACGGTGGAACCGCCTGTAAAAAACGCCGCGATAAGCACAGCGGTGGAATAGGGCAACACGTCGGTTTCAAGGTTAGCGAAAAGCACGAAAAGGGCGAAGATAAAAGCGTATCTTAAAACCGCCGCTATATCGAGCGCACGAAGAAATTTTTTCATACCGTCTCCTTTTGTCTTAAAAATTATACTTATATATAAGTCGGAGTTTTTGCACGTTTTTGTCTTTTTTCGTTAAAAAATAAAAAAAGCGAATAGTTGATATAATAAAACGTTGTGGTTTAGCGGTTGATTTTGCAGACGGAAAATAGTAAAATATATGTAGAATTTAAAAAGGCGGTTTTAATATGATAAAAGTAGGTATAGTCGGATACGGCAATTTAGGTCGCGGCGTTTGCCTTGCGACGGCAAAGGCGGAAGATATCGAGTGCGTAGGGGTGTTCACACGTCGCGCCGTCGATTCCGTAAAACCCGTAACGGGCTACAACGTTTATTCTGTGGACGATTTGCCGAAGTTCAAAGGGAAAATAGACGTGCTTATTCTTTGCGGCGGTTCGGCGACCGACCTTCCCGCAACTACGGCGAATTATATCAAGGATTTCAATACGGTGGACTCTTTCGATACGCACGCTAAAATCCCCGAATATTTCGATAAACTCGATAAAATAGCCAAAGAAAACGGAACGCTCGGCGCTATAAGCATAGGTTGGGACCCCGGTATCTTTTCTATGGCAAGGATTTTATTCGGTTCGGTGTTGCCCGACGGAAAGGATTATACTTTTTGGGGCAAAGGCGTTTCGCAAGGACACAGCGACGCGATAAGGCGTATTGCGGGCGTTAAAAACGCTATTCAGTATACCGTGCCGAAAGAAGACGCGCTTAAAAGAGTTCGCGGCGGCGAAAATCCCGAACTTTCCGTGCGCGAAAAGCATTCGAGAGAGTGCTTTGTCGTAGCGGAAGACAATGCCGACAAGGCGAGAATAGAAAAAGAAATTAAAGAAATGCCGAATTATTTTGCCGATTACGATACGACCGTGCATTTTATTTCCGAAGACGAGTTGAAGAAAAATCACTCCAAACTTTCGCACGGCGGGGTTGTCATACGTTCGGGCAAGACTACGGAAGAAAATTCCGAACTTTTGCAACTTTCGCTCACGCTCGATTCGAACCCCGAATTCACGGGTAGCGTGCTTACGGCTTACGCCCGCGCTATATACAGGCTTTATAAAAAGGGCGAAACGGGGGTAAAGACGGTGTTCGATATTCCGCTTAAATATCTTTACCCGAAAGACCCCGACGACGCTTTTAAAACCTTGCTTTAACAGAAAAAAGTAATAAAAACCGTTAAATAC
>CAJOMP010000066.1 GCA_905235785.1 uncultured Clostridia bacterium
GCTACCTGCGGTTCTTTTCAGGACTGTCGAAATATGGACGCGATTGACCGCAAACGGTAACAATCGCTATTCCGTCGCTTACGCTCCTTACGAGTCCCTGATGGAGCACCATATAAAAGGGCACGATTATTCGTGCCCTTTTATATATTGTGCCTTTTTTACGTTATCTTTTTGCAAGGTTTATTTTTAATTCACGGCGGAGTAAATTTTTTGCTCCGCCGTGAAAGTCAGCCCTTAAAAAAGTTTTTTATCGCCTTATGTTTTCGCTTGGCATACTTAAACGCGATAGCCGTGCCAGAATTCGGTCGATAATACCCTATGCCGTTTTTTCTTTGCGGCGGAACGTAATTTTCGTTATAATAAAATAAACAGTAATCGCTATCGTTTATCATCGCTTGATTTCTCTTAATATATGCGGCTCTCCCCGAAACTAACACGGTTTTAAGTCTTTTCTCTTCTTCTACCCCGCAATACTGCACTTTCCGCTTTGTAAGCTCAAAAATCATCTCGTTAAACTTTTCTCTCTCGCTTTCAAATATAAATCTTTCACTTAAACAGGCATACCCTACTCTTTTTATATCAGGATACTTTTCTTTTAATTCCGTAACGATACAATGACATAAATAATTAAATTTGCTTTTACTTCCGAATAAAAACACTTTCACATTGTCGTTCAGAATCAAACTCTCCAAAAAACCGTAAATCTCTTTTTTAAGTTCTTCGGTTATCACAATATTTCTGTGCCCTATAAAACAGCAAGTTTTATATGTCTCCATAATTAAAATCTCCCATAGTATTCATTTTGAATACTTACAGTAGTCATTATAACACATTTTATGTGTTTTAGTATTCAAAATAAGATTTTTGGGTAAATTTTATGTATCTGGCTTTTCAAGCAAGTCAAAACCCTAACATATAATCTAAATATAAGATAAAAATGGGGGTTAATATGGATATTAAAGACATTTTAACCAGAATAGGCTACGTTAGAAACAGCGCCAACTTATCGGCAAGAGAAGTAAGTTTAAGGATGGGTATGAGCCCGCAATATGTTGCTCAACTTGAAAGCGGTCGAATAGTTTTGACCGTTGAAAAACTTTTGCAAATTTTAGAAATATGTAATTTTTCAGTAGAAAGGTTTTTCAGTTCTAATATCAACGACTATACAATAGACAATGAACTTAAAGACTTGATAGAGAGTTTACCGACAGATAAAAAGAAAAATATAATTGAATTTATCAAAAAATAGAAAGAATTTTTTGATAGTCCTTTATTTAACGAAGATAATCTTGATATTTAATATAACTTTTGATATAAAAAATTCGGCGGGAACGCAAACGCGTTCCCGCCGAAAAATTTTATTCTGTTTTTTTATTTTACCTGTTTTTCCAAAAGCGCTTTTATATCCTTTAACAAGTCTTCCGTAGTGGGATTAAGCAGTCGTTCCGCTTTGGCTTTTTCTTCTTCGGCTTTTTTAGCCGCTTCTTCTTTTACCTTTTTAGCCGCAAAATACGCGCTTACCGCCGTTTTGTCCTTTATATCTACGCCGTTTTCTTTAAGTTCTTTTTTATCCGCTTTGGTCAGTTTGCCTTTTACGGCGTCTTCTTTTAATTTCTTATTCGTTTCCGCTACCTTGTTTATCGCCTTTATTATCATAAACAACACGAACGCGATAAGTATAAAGTTGATTATTGCCGTTATAAACGCGCCCCAGTCGATATAAATCGAATTTGCGGTGTCTATAACCGTTTCGCCCAAATCGTTTACGGTTTCTACCTTTTTAAGGTAGGTATAAATCGCGTCGAGCCCGTTGCCGCCCGTTATGATAAGCAAAAGCCAGTTGATTATCGGCATTAAAATGTGGTTGGTGAGCGCGGTTACTATTGCGGAAAACGCGCCGCCTATAATAACGCCGACTGCCATATCCATCACGTTGCCGCGAGAGATAAACGCCTTGAATTCGTTAAAAAACTTCTTCATAAAAAATCTCCTTTGTTGATATTAACGGCTATACGCCGAATAAAACCTTTATCAAAACCGACGCGGCGGCAATAACTATAAGATAAACCGAAAACCGCTTGAATTTTGCCTTTTTTATCGCGTTAAGCATTACGTTTACCGCAATATACCCCGTAACCGCCGCGGTTATGACCCCGAATATCACGGGCACGGGTTCTATAACGCAACCGCTTGTCGCGACCTTAACGCCCGAAACCGCGCTTGCGCCCAAAATCACGGGAATACTCATTAAAAACGCAAATTCCGCATTATCGTTGCCGTTAAGTTTTGCGACCGCGCCGCCCGTTATGACCGTTCCGCTGCGGGAAAGCCCGGGAATTATGGCAAAACCTTGAAATACACCCATTATTATAGACGATTTTAACGATAAAGGCAAGGTGTTTTTATTTTTTTCGGAAATTTTTTCGGCAAAAAGCAGTTCCGCCGCCGTAACAGAAAAAGAAACGGCAAGTAAAACCGCCGAAAGAATTTCCCCGCCCTTAAACAACGTTTCTATTTTATCCTGAAACAAAAACCCTGCCGCCGCCGCGGGCAACGACGCGACGGCGAGATACAAAAGTTTATTATACGGTTTTTTAAAAAGCCCTGTTATGCTCTTAAAAAACACGATAAAAACGGGAACGAGCGTTCCGATATGCAACATTATATCGAAAAACAGTCCGCCGTCCGTTGTTACGCCGAGTAAGCGTTCGACTAAAATCAAATGCCCGCTCGAAGAAACGGGCAGAAATTCCGTAAACCCCTGAATCGCGCCGAGAATTATCGCCTGCCATATCTGCATAAAATTACCCCCGTAAAATATAAGCCATTATATTTTACGGGGGTAAGATTAAAATTATTATCGTTTATCGATTATCCGAAGATATCATATTCAAAAATTCTTTTACGGCAAAAGTAAGGTTCTCGTCTTTCGGAAGCGCAAGTCCTATCGCTCTTGTCGGCAAAGCGGGGTTTGTCTTTATCTCTTTAAGCGACCCGCTTTCGAGTTCGTGGCTAACAAACTCTCTCGGAATACACGCTATCCCTATACCCGTTTTTGCGAGTTCGGTCATAAGTTCCAAACTTGCAAGTTCTATTTCGGGATGAAGATGTATCCCCTGCGAGTGCGCGAACGACACTATCGCTTGTCTCGTTGCGGTAGATAGTTCGAGCATAAGGAGCGGATAATCCTGCAACTTTCTAAGATCCACCGTTTCGCCCATAAGTTCGGAAAATTTGTCGCTCGCAACAAACGTATCGTGCAAACGCATTACGGTATTCATTAAACTGATATCGCTGTCGTCGATAGGCAGATTGACAAATCCGATATCGCCTTTCTTATTTTTTAAAAGTTCTATCGTTTCGCTCGAAGTCCCGTTCTGCAAAATCAGGTTCACGTCCGGATACTTTTCGTGATACCGCTTTATGTAAGGGAGCAGAAAGTGCGTCGCCACCGTATCGGACGCGCAAATTCTAACTACACCCGTCGCCGTATCCTTTAATTCCGTATACTTGGACTCGGCGTTCTCAAACAGTTTGAGCGCCTGTTCGACTATCGGAAAAATCTGCTTTCCGCCCGTTTCCGAAAGTTCCATACCCTTGTGCGTGCGATTGAAAAGTTTTCCGCCCAGACTTCTTTCGAGTTGTTTTATCGCCTGCGAAACTGCAGGTTGCGAAATATACAATTCTTCCGCCGCCTTGGTTAAACTGCCGCACTTTGCAACCGTATAGAAAACTTTGTAAAGTTCCAGATTGACCATAACTTTCCCCTTCCGTTTTTCCCTTTTTCAGACGTTATTTCCCCACGCAAAAGCGTGAAAAAATATCGTCGATTATTTCTTCGCTCGCGGTTTTACCCGAAATTTCGCCGAGATGTTGCCACCCCGCCAAAATATCCACCGAAAGAATATCGAGCGGTGTATCTAAAACCGCATTAAGCGCCGAACAAAGTTTATCCCGCGCGTTTTTAAGCGCGTTATAATGCCGTTCTTCGCACAAAAAATCGCCGTTTACGTCCACTTTGCCTATCGTTTTATCGAATATTGCCCGACGCAACTCGTCAAGCCCTTCGCCCGTCTTTGCCGAAACGCACAAATCTCTGCGGGGGTCTTTCAAATCGCCGACGTCGGTTTTATTGACGACTGTTATATGCGGCAAATCTTTAATAAAGCCGTAAACCTTTTCGTCTTCTTCGCTAATGCCCGTCGCCGACAACACGAACACTATGATATCGCTTTGCAAAGCCGTCTTTTCCGAAAGGCGAACGCCTATTGTTTCTATATCGTTCTCGGCGTCGCGGATACCCGCTGTATCGTAAAGATTGAATTTAACGCCGTCTATGTCTATACTGCCTTCGACAACGTCCCGCGTAGTGCCGGGGGTATCCGAAACTATCGCCTTATCGTAATCTAAAAGTCCGTTGAGCAGAGAACTTTTACCGACGTTAGGCTTGCCGCAAATCGCGACTTTTACGCCGCCGACAAGCCGCCTGCCCGTCCCGAAAGAAGAAAGCAGCGCGTCCGTTTCGTTTATTACGTCGGTTAAAATATCTTTAACCGTTTTTCGCGAAGTCTCTTCTATACCTTCTTCGGGAAAGTCGATGTCCGCGTCGATTTGCGAAAGAGCGGCGAGTAATTTTTCCTGCATAGCGGAAACTTTATCGGTAAGGCGTTCGCGGTACAAAGAGTACCCCGCCTTGACACCGCTGACGTGCTCGCTGTTTATCATATCGATAAGCCCTTCCGCGGACGCGAGCGAAAGTTTGCCGTTTAAAAACGCGCGCTTGGTAAATTCTCCGTTCGTCGCGAGCCGCGCGCCGAGCGAAAGCGTTTTCCTTAAAA
>CAJOMP010000067.1 GCA_905235785.1 uncultured Clostridia bacterium
GGGATCCCGGGCGGATGCGATTTCGGAAGCCGCCCGCTCGATCAGCATTTCAAACTTTTTTCCGCACTTGGTGCAGAATCTCATTTCTCTTCGGACACCATCGAGATCTCTGCCCGATGTGGATTGCACGGTGCGAACGCGCGTCTGAATTTTCCGTCCGTCGGCGCGACTGAAAACGCTGTAATAGCGGCGGCGACGGCAAAAGGCGAATCGGTTATATATAACGCCGCAAGAGAGCCGGAAATAGTGGATTTAGCGGATTTTTTAAATATTCTCGGCGGAAAAGTTTACGGCGCGGGTACTTCGGTAATACGCATTGAAGGCGTAAAAAAACTGCGCGGCGGCGAGTTTACGCCGTCTTTCGACCGCATAGAAGCGGGGACTTACCTTATTGCGGCGGCGATTTCGGGCGGTGAAATAGAATTAAAAGGCGTAAAGGCGCAAAATATTTCCGCACTTTTGAGTAAACTTTGCGATAATACTTGTAAATTTAAAATAAAAAATGATATAATATACCTAAATAGCGGCAGAACGCGAAAATCGTTTTCGCTCGTTACGGGGCCGTATCCTTACTTTCCGACAGACCTGCAAGCGCAGATGTGCTCGCTCGCAAGCGTGTCAGACGGCGTTTCGCGTATAAAAGAAGAAGTGTTTACCGCTCGGTTCCACCACGCGGGCGAACTCGCGAAAATGGGCGCTGACATCAGGGCGGAAAACGGCGTGGCAAAAATAAAAGGCGTTTCAAGGTTGCACGGCGCTACCGTTTACGCTCACGATTTGCGTTGCGGCGCGGCGATGGTGCTTGCGGGGCTTAATGCGGAAGGCGTAACGATTGTAAAAGACATAGAACATTTGGAGCGCGGGTATTATTCTATGGATAAAAAACTTACGGCGCTCGGCGCGGATATTTCGCGCGTATAGTCGGGGAATTATGCAAAACGTAAAAAAATATCTGATAATATTCGTTGCGATAGCGTTCGCGATAGCAGTCGTCGCCGCTTGCGTAACGTTGTTTTCGGTGAAAAAAGTATCCGCGGAATTCTCGGTTTACGGCGATTCTCAGGCGGAAGAAATTCAGAAAGATCTTGACCTTTTTAAGGGCAAGAATATGATTTTTTTAAAAAAATCAGACGTTTACGGCATATGCGATAAATACCCGTATTATGAAATAACTTCCGTGGAAAAAGAATATCCCAACGTACTTAAAGTGTCCGTGGGAAAACGGGTGGAAACGTTTACCGTTGCTTTCGGCGGCAAGACTTACGTTTTGGACGGCGAAGGGACGGTACTAAACGACGTCGGCGAAACGGAATTTCCGCAGAACGTAGTTCCGATAGAACTCGGCGACCTTAACGTTGTGAACGGCGATTTGGGTAAAAAGATCGCGACGTCTGACGACGGGCTTTTTTATTCGGTGATAAAGACCGCGCGGGCGGCGGGGATTATCGACGTCGTAAAAGATATCGATTTGCGATTGTTTTTTAACGGCGAAAGTTACGAAGGCAACGCGATTTTTCACACTTACACGGGTGTGGAAATTCGGATAGAAAATATCGAAGACGACGGCGAAAATAAAATACGCGCCGCGTTTAATAAATACGAAACTTTAAGCGATTACGAAAAAACGACCTATAAACTCATTGTAACCAAAAATAAAACCACCGGCGAGATATATGCGGACTGGTCGGAAGATTCGGTGATATAGGGTAAAAATATGCAAAAGAAACAGGTTGCTGTAATAGACTTCGGTTCGTCGAAAATAACCGTTATGATCGGCGAACGCGGTGTAAATAAGACCTTTCTTATCAAAGCGCGAAAGGATTATGCGTACGACGGGTTTGCGGACGGAGAGTTTTTCGACGTCGCAAGCGTAAAACGCCTGCTTTTTTCTGCGGCGGAATTTATAGGTTCGACCATAAAAAAAGGCGGCGCGCGTGTGTTTGTCGGCGTTCCGGGCGAGTTTACAAAAGTCAGCGTTAAGACAAGCCAGATATCTTTTTCGGCAAAGAAGAGAATTACCGAAACTGACGTCGACGCGTTGTTCGATTCGGCTTTCGTTGCCGCGTCGTCAAAATATTCGCTTATCAACCGTTCGGCTATCGTGTACGAACTCGACGATTACAGAAGGCTCGCTAATCCTATCGGTTCTGCGAGCGAGATATTGAAAGGACAACTTTCCTTTATCGTTTGCAGTAATTATTTCATCGAAACCGTAAAAAACACTTTAAAAGCGGCGGGGATAGAAGACGTAGAGTGCATATCCGCTTCGCTCGCGGAAATTATGTATCTTTTAGAACCGGAAACGCGCGACAGGATAGTTATGCTTTTGGACGTGGGGTATATTGCGACGACCTTCTCGCTCGTACAGGGCGACGGCATACTTTACCAGCGTTCTTTCTCGTACGGCGGCGGGTATATAACGGCGGCTCTGACACAGAAATTCGGACTCGATTTTTCCGTTGCGGAAGAGTTGAAACGCAAGGTCAATTTAAGCGCGACAGGCGGCGGGGCGTATGACGTTATAACGCTTTCCGACAACAGTTATCACAATGCGGAAGAAACGCGCGCTACCGTCAAAGAAAGTCTTGACATACTTTGCGAAGAGATTGAAAACTGTATGGAAAATTCGGGATATACGATACCCGAATATGTGCCGCTAATGATAACGGGCGGCGGCATATCCTATCTTCGCGGCGCGAAAGAGCATGTCGCGAACAGAATAGGCGCGGCGATAGAAATAGTTTCGCCGAAAGTTCCGCTTATGGACAAGCCGACGGAATCTTCCGTTCTGTCGCTTCTCGATTTGACTTTTACGGATAAATAACGGGAAAATAAATAAAAATTAAAAACAGGGAGATTGAGTTATGTTTGATCAGGACGGGATGAAGACTAATTCGGCGGTTATCCGCGTGATGGGGGTCGGCGGCGGCGGATGTAACGCCGTCAACAGTATGATAGATTCCAACATTAAAAGCGCGGAGTTTTTCGCAGTCAATACGGACAATCAGGCGCTTATGCTTTCCAAGGCGGATAACTGTATTCAGATAGGCGCGTTGCTGACAAAAGGTCTCGGCGCGGGGAGCGATCCGAATATCGGTGAAGCGGCGGCGGAAGAGTCAAAGGACGAAATCGCCGACGCTTTAAAAGGCACGGATCTTTTGTTTATCGCGGCAGGCATGGGCGGCGGCACGGGTACGGGCGCGGCGTCCGTTATCGCGAGAATCGCTCGCGAACTCGGTATTCTTACCGTCGCAGTCGTAACCAAGCCTTTTTCTTTTGAAGGCAAGGTGAGAAACGAAAACGCTAAAAAAGGCGTTGCAAATCTGAAAAAATACGTGGATACTCTTGTAGTAATTCCGAACGATAAACTCTTGCAGTCTTTGCCGGCGCATATAGGCGTAATAGACGCGTTTAAAGTTGCGGACGATATGTTAAAACAGGGTATAATCGGTATTGTCGACCTTATCGCGACGCCGTCGCTTATCAACCTTGACTTTGCCGACGTTAACACCGTTATGCGTAACCAAGGACTTGCGCATATGGGTATAGGCAGAGCGAAAGGCGAAAACAGAGTTATCGAGTCGGTAAGACAAGCAGTATCGAGTCCGCTTCTTGAAACCACGATAGAAGGCGCAAAATCGGTAATACTTAACGTAACGGGCGGCAAAGATCTGATGCTTTCCGAAATATCCGAAGCGGCTGAACTCGTACAGGGGATAATCGACCCGTCGGCGAACATAATTTTCGGTAACACGATAGACGACACGATGGTAGACGAAGTAAAAATTACCGTTATCGCAACGGGATTTAACCCCGCGGGCGAAGAAAGAAAGACGCTTATAAACGTTAAAGAAGAATCTATTGAGAGTTTACCGCCATTGCTCCGTGCAATAGAAAAAAAAGAGCAAGACGATGGCGCGTCGGAAGAAAAATCGGCGGCAGAGCCCGTAGCGGAAAACGAGTCTGAAACCGAACAGGAAAAAGAGACGGCAGACGATTTCGATACCGAAGACAAGGCGGAAGAAAAGAAGAGAGAATTGCCCGCTTTTATGCGTAAACTCTTCGGGAAAAAACAAGAAAACCATTAACGAATTTGGGTTTTATAGCCGCGCGGAAATTTCCGCGCGGCTATAAAAAAGAATTTAAATAAAAAGTTATAAAAGTTATATATCGGCGGCAAAATTGTTGCAAAAAATTTTCCGTTGTGATAAAATAATTGTGTTCTTAAAAAGACGATAAAACTTTTTATTGTAGGACGGGGTATGGCGCAGTTGGTAGCGCGCTTGTCTGGGGGGCAAGAGGCCGTGAGTTCAAGTCTCGCTACTCCGACCACGTCAGAGCAAGGCTTTTTGGTCTTGCTCTTTTGTTTTTCAAAAGAGCAAAGACTTTGCAGCCTGCCGCTCCTTTTCCCGAAAATCTTTTGCGTTGCAAAATCTTTTCGGGAGCCCTATTTTATTTTTTGTAGTTATTTCGGTCAACAAAGACAAAAACTACGGCCTTCGGCCGTGAGTGACGCGATTGACCGCTTACGCGGTAGCAATCGCTATTCCGTCGCAAACTGCGTTTGCTCCTTACAAGTCTCGCTACTCCGACCATATTGAAACGTAAGAACTGATACAAAGCAAATAGGCTGAAATAGTGCTTAAAATGCTGAAATATCGGTTCTTTTTTCATTTTAAGGGGTTTTAATGACCTCTTTTTTAATTTTCTAATGCCCAAACGTCTCTGTTCTATTATTGCTTGAATTTATTA
>CAJOMP010000068.1 GCA_905235785.1 uncultured Clostridia bacterium
GTTATCCATTTTATCTCTCCTTGATATTTTTTTCATTTAAAAAGCCTTGCAAAATATTTGCGGCGGCAAGACTGTCGACGACCGCCTTTCTCTCCGCTCTCGTTTTGCCCTGCGCTATAAGCGTTTCTTCCGCTTCGCAAGTGGTGCAACGCTCGTCCACCGAATAAACGGTAAGTCCCGTGGCGTCTTTCAGTTTTTCGATAAAAAACCGCGCCTTTTCCGTCTGAACAGACGCCGTCCCGTCGAAATTCACGGGAAGTCCGCACACAAACGCCGTAGCCGATTTTTCCTTTGCCAAACTCGCCATATACGCAAGGTCGGTTTTTAAATTCTTGCGCGTATAAGTATTTACGGGCAAAGAATAACTGTTAAACGGGTCGGACACGGCAACGCCTATACGCTTATCGCCGATATCTAAACACAAATACCTTTCCACGTAAAATATTTTAACATAAAAGGCTTTATCCCGCAACGTTTTAACTGCAAAAGCCGAAAAATAATACTACTGCAATTAGCCCTACGGCTTATCTTTTCTCGGCGTAGAATATAATTCCGACAGTCCCCGGTCCGCAATGGCTGCCTATTACGGGACCGACGGGCAATCTTACGATATCCGCCGTTTCGCCTGCTATTTCACGGACATGCTCGCTTAAAGCGTCCGCATGCTTTTCATTATCCGCGTCGACGATATAAATAGGATACCCGCTGCGGTAAGTTTCTTTGAACTTCTGCAAAATAACGTTGAGCGCCCCTTTCATGCCTTTACCCGAACTGTATTTATCGAGTTTGCCTTCGTCGGTAATGCGGATTATCGGTTTTATGTTGAGAAGAGACCCCACGGTAGCGACAAACGGGGATATTCTGCCGCCTTTTTTCAGATAGTTTAAGTCTTCAACCACAAAGTACATTGCGGTATGCGCGGAAAAGTCCTTCAAAAAATCCACTATCTCTTCGTCGCTTTTGCCTTCTTCGTGCATTTTAGCGGCGACAAGAGCCTGAATACCCGCGCCCGTGGAAACAGATTTCGTGTCGAACTCGGTAAATTTGACGTTAGGATATTTTTCCTTCAACCCGCTTAACGCTACGTTCATAGACCCGAACGTTCCGCTCATCTCGCTTGAAAAATGCACGTATAAAATATCTTCGCCTTTAATAAAATACGGCTCGAAAATTTTTGTATAATCGTACGGATTTAACGCGGAAGTTTTAGTCGTAGCCCCCGCCCGCATTTTGTCGTAGAATTGTTTGAAGTCCGTCGCACGCCCCATATCGTAAAATTTTTCTTCTCCGTCGATTGTGTATGGCATTTCGATGACTTTCATATTGTATTTATCGACGTCGGTATACCAAATTTCGCAATCGCTGTCCGTAAAAAACACGCTCACAGTTTTTCTCCTTTAATCGTATATATTTAACTATTCTCCGCGCGAACGCGCATTATACATATGGATTTTATTTTATCATATATTTATATAAAAATCAATAATTGACAAACATTAGTGAAAAAATTACCTATTTTACAGAAAACGGCAAACGCTTTGACTGTAATTTGCCAAAGCGTTTGCGTTTTTAATCAATATTAAACTGTCCTTTTATTTAGAATTGTTTTTGCCTGCTTTTTTGGTAAGCGTTTCGGCTTTTTCGACAACCTGTTGTTGCCCCGATTTAACCATCTGCCTTGCCTTTACGGAGTTTGTTACAATCACCGCGCCGCCAAGCATACCGAGCGCTAAACCTAATACAAATTTATCGTTCATAAATCCCCCTTTCGGAATTTATTATGCGCAAATTCTGTCAGATTATGCCGACGACGGTTTTCCCCCGATTATTTCGCGGCTTTTTTCGCCTGATAATCTTCTATCGCCTTTTTTATCGCTTCTTCCGCAAGTACGGAACAGTGTATTTTCTGCGCGGGAAGTCCGCCGAGTTTCTCGATAACGATTTTATTCGTTACCTTTAAGGCTTCGTCTACCGTCATGCCCTTTACCATTTCGGTAGCGGTCGAACTTGTTGCGATAGCCGCCGCGCAACCGAAAGTCTTGAATTTCGCGTCGACTATCACGTCGTTTTCTATCTTTAAAGAAATCTGCATTATATCGCCGCAGGTTTCGTTTCCTACCGTGCCTATACCGTCGGGGTTTTCTATCTCACCCACGTTTTTGGGGTTTTTGAATACTTCCATTACTTTTTCGTTATACATTTTTAATTTCTCCTTCCGCTTTAAATAACGGCGACATTTCGCGTAATCTTGTTACCGCTTGTTTTAATACGTCCACCGCGTAATCAACTTCTTCGATCGTATTGTGCTTTCCGAACGAAAATCTTATCGACCCGTGCGCCAAGCCTTCCGGCAATCCCAGAGCGAGCAATACGTGCGACGGTTCTAATGAACCCGAAGAACACGCCGAACCCGACGACACCGCTATCCCCGCAAGGTCGAGAGAGAAAAGTATCGATTCGCCTTCGATAAACCTGAACGAAAAGTCTGCGTTTGCCGGCAAACGGTTGTCCTTTCTCGGTCCGTTGAGTTTGACAAACGGAACTTCGTTTAACACTCTGTCTATAAATCTGTCGCGTAGCGAACTTACGTACTCGAAATTTTTTTCTCTGTCCCGCTCCGCGATTTTAAACGCCTCCGCGAAACCGACTACGCCTGCAACGTTCGTCGTGCCGCCGCGTTTCATACGTTCCTGATGTCCGCCCGTAATAATGCTGTCTATAATAAGACCGTTCCTTATATACAGCGCGCCGACCCCCTTCGGCCCGTAGATTTTATGCGAACTCATACTCATCATATCTACGCCCAAGTCCTTAACGTCTATTTTAAGAACGCCCGCCGCCTGCACCGCGTCTGCAAAACAGACTGCGCCGTGCTCGTGCGCGATTTTCGCTATTTCTTTTATCGGCTCGATAGTTCCGACTTCGTTATTCGCAAGCATACAGCCTATAAACGTGGTATCCGGACGGATTATTGATTTTAAATGTTCCAAATCGACGAACCCTTCGCCGTCCACTTTCATAAAGTCGACGGTAAACCCTTCTTTTTCGAGCATTTTGGCGGTAACTATCATTGCCGCGTGCTCGATGGGGCTTATTATAAGATGTTTACCCTTTGATTTAAATGCGCGCGCCGCCCCGCGGAACGCCCAGTTATCGCTTTCCGTGCCGCCCGAAGTAAAATACAGTTCGTTAGGCTTGCAATTTATAATTTTCGAAATACTGTCGCGCGCTTCGTCCACCGCTTTCACCGCGTTCCTTCCGAAAGCGTGCTGGCTGTTGGGATTGCCGAAAATCTGCGTAAAATACGGTTTCATTTTTTCGAACGCTTCTTCGCATAAAGGCGTCGTCGCCGCATGGTCGAAATATATATTCTGCATATTAAACTCCTTTTATCTCACCGTCAAGCATCTGCTTTAACGTCATGCTGTCAAGTACTTGGTTTATTCCGTCGTAAAGACGTTTCCAGACCGCTTGTGAAGGGCAACAACACTTGCCTTCTTTGCCCACGCAACCGATTATCTGCATATCGTCTTCAAGCGCGCGCACAATTTCGCCTATTTTTATTTCTTCGGGCGGCTTCGCGAGATAATACCCGCCGCTCGCGCCGCGGTTTGCCGTGATTATCCCGCGCGACGACAGCATACGCAATATTTTTTCGAGATATTTGCCCGAAACTGAAATACGACTTTCGAGCGCGTGTGCCGTCGGGATAATTTTCCGCCAAAATATGGCAAGCCATAAGCCCGTAATGGGTTTTCGACGAAAGTTTCATTTATCCCCTTTCCTTTTTGCTTTTCGCATAATTGCAACCAAATCGGTTGCAATTAAAGTATATTACTATTCTGTAATATAGTCAAGCAAAAAATACGTCTGCAAGAAAATTTTTTTAATGATTTTAAAAACTTGCGCGGGATAATCACGGCAAACCGCGGCGCGAGTATAAATTATCTTGATTTTTTACTTTAATCGTCAATGTCTTTTACAAGGTCTAAAACTTCCTTAATTTGCTTTGCCGCCCTGTCCATCTGGTCTTCGGTATGGGTTGCCATATAACTCGTGCGGATAAGACTGCTACCGACAGGCACTGCGGGCGAAACGGTGGAGTTTACGTACACGCCGCGCTCAAAAAGCATTTTGCAAGCGATAAACGTTCTGCGGTTGAAATAAGTATAAATGGGAATTATCGGTGTATTGTCGCCGCTATCGTGCAATGCGACGCCGAGTTCTTTAAGTTTATTACGCATATAGGTACTTATATTCGCAAGACGTTTAACGCGTTCCGGCTCTCTCTTTAATATGTTGAGCGCCGCCCTTGCGCTTGCAACGCTTGCGGGGGTAATAGACGCCGAAAAGATAAACGGGCGGGAATTATGGCGCACGTATTCGCAGACTTCGTGTGTTGCCGCCATATATCCGCCGAGACTTGCCAGCGATTTACTGAAAGTTCCCATATAAATATCGACTTCTTTTTCCAAACCGAAATATTCCGCAGTTCCCCTGCCGTGCGCGCCCAAAACGCCCAGACTGTGCGCGTCGTCTACCATTACTCTTGCGCCGTACTTTTTGGCAAGTTTAACGATTTCGGGAAGTTTACAGATATCTCCGCCCATACTGAACACGCCGTCGGTAACGATAAGTATCCCAGCCGTGTCGGGTACGGTTTGAAGTTGACGTTCCAGATCTTCCATATCCGAGTGATTATAACGGAGCATCTTAGCATAAGAGAGACGGCAACCGTCGTAAATGCTCGCGTGATTTTCTTTATCGCATAAAATATAATCCGTTCTGCCGGCGATTGCGGAAATTATGCCGAGATTGCTTTGAAATCCCGTCGAAAAAGTTACAACGTCTTCTTTACACAAAAATTCGGCAAGTTCTTTTTCGAGTTCGACGTGGATATCGAGCGTTCCGTTTAAAAATCTGCTGCCCGAACAACCCGAACCGTATTTTTCTATCGCCTTTATACCCGCTTCCATAACTTCGGGGTGCGACGTAAGCCCCAAATAGTTGTTTGACCCTATCATTATGATGTCTTTGCCTTCCATAACGACTTCGGGCGCCTGCTTGGATTCGAGTTTGTGGAAATACGGATAAATATCCGCTTCCCTGAGTTTCTTTACTGCATCGAATTTTTCGCACTTGGTAAATAAATCCATATTAAATAAACCTGAAAATGCCTTTTGTTTTTAGCACTTCCGCCGCAAAAACCCGCAGTTTTAACGGAACGGATATACGGATTTTATTCTACCACAATTATATATCGTTGTCAATAATTTTCAGGTCGTAATATTTCGGAAACGGGCGCTCCGCCCGCCCTTCCGAAATATTCCGCTATCCGCCCGCCGTTTGCGTTAAAACGCTTGTTTAACCGTTCGTTTTCCGCTTTAAGCGCCGCAACTTGCCGCAGCAGAGCGGAGTTCTCTTTTTTAAGACTTAACGCAAGTCTGTCGGCGAGTTTATTTATTTCCGCTTTGAGTTTAGCGGTCAAAAACTCATCCGTTACCGTCTGGGTTTTTGTCATTTTTACCGTTCCATTTAACCCGTTTGACTGTTTGACTGTGTTTCTGAACTTGTTTTGATATCGGAGCGCCTTTTTCGCGTCCCAGTTATCGTCGCCTTTCTCACGGAACAGCCGCGCTCTTTCAGTTCCGCAATCTTTTCTAAAAGGCATTTTTCGTCTTCGGAAAACACTTCGCTTTGCTCTACCGTTATGGGATTGCCGTTCAGATATTTTGCCGTAAATTCCGCGTCTTCGCGCGAAAATTTCGCGAGCGCGTAATACAAGTTTCTGACGCTCCCCGCCGCCTTGCCGGAAAGCGCGGCGTATTCTCTGAACCCCTGCGACAAAGGTTTCCCGCTAAACCCGCCGCCCGAAATAAATCGGGCAAGCGTTATTAAATCGTTTTCTTTATACCCGTAAGGTTTATTCATATATACTCTCCTTAAAACTCTGTTTATCTCTTTATTGACATAACGCGGGTTTTTTATACATAAAATACTTATGAATAAAGGAAAGTTAAACGTATATGTACTTTTATTTTTTCTGCGAATACCCTGCGGTAATAAAGTTTCAGGGCATTATTTTCGGCACGGTAAACAATTCGGTCAAATTCTGCGACCTTGATAGTCCTTACCCGCTCGTCGAAATTTGTCCGCTTATGGGAACGGGCGAAAACGTAGCGTTTTATCCCGCCGACGATTTTCTCGATTTTCCGCCCCGCGGCGTTACCGTAACCGATCTTAAAGGCGGTTATTTTTTGAGATTTTCTAAATCCGAAAACACAGACGGTTTCAGCATTTTAGCGCAAGAGAAATTCCGCGACGCAACGATCACCGCTTTTCGCGAAAACGGTTATAAAATTTCTATGGAAACGCAAACGGGCTTTTTCGCCGAAACTCTTGCCTTTGCGCCTAAAACCGCCGATTTTACCCGCGGCGAAGGCGTAAATTCCGACCTTATTTTCTCGGTTTTCGATTGCGGAAATAAAAAAATACTAAACGTGTACGGGATAAACGAAAACACTCTGCTTTTCAGCAAGGAAGTAGACGGGTTTGAAGTTACGGCGACGGGCTTTACCACGACGGAAAAATTAAGGGATATGGCAAAACACACAATTACGCGCGAATACGCGTTTAAGGGAAACAGTATAACGGAAATTTCGCGCAAAGTTACGGCAAGCGAAAAGTTCGACCGCGAAAAACTGCCCGAAAAACTTGTACCTTACGCTTTTTCGGAAGAGTTTTTATGCGGCGGCGATTACGCCTTTTATCTTTCGGACGGTATAAAAGAAAACGCCGATAAACTCGGCGGCTTTTTCGGTGAATTTTTAGGCGTAACGCCGCCACCGCTGTTTCGCGATTACCGCGAAGTCGGTTTTATACGCAAAATTGCGGAAGGCAAATATTCCGTCGATTATTTTACTTTCAGCGTAGTAAACGGAAAAATAGAAAACATAAACAAGGCATAATAAAAGGGGCTTAAAGCCCCTTTTACGGTAATTTTTCGGTTTTTTATTTTGCGGATATTTTAGTTACTTTTGCGGTAACGTTTCCGTTTATCGCGTTCGGAATTTTAACCGTCTTTTTGTTAAAGCAAACAAGTTGTTCGCCTTCCGCTTCGAACACTTCGGTATCTTCGTCAAAGTCCGCCGCTTTTACCGCGTTAAAGGTAAGTCCGTAATTTTCGTTCGCTTTTGCCGTATCGTATTCGCCCGTGTAGTAAATAACGTATTCAGTGTAGTAATCGGAATTTGCGAAAATCGCCGATATCGCGCTTATCGCCTTGGAATTTGCGGTAGCGGTAGTATCGTACTGCGCGAACACGCAAAAATACCCGTCGTAACCCGTTATCGCGGACGTCGGAATATACCATGTCGCCCTGCCGCTGTCGCGCGCGCCGCTGCTCGTCTTAAAATCGGCGTCGGTCGCGTAACGGCTACGCCATATACCTATCGAACCTTTATCGCTGACGAGATTAGACCCCGTTGTTCCGTTGGACTGAAACTCGCCGTAAATTTCGGACGGAAGTTTATCGCCTATAAGGTTTTGTTTGAGTTCACCGTTTTCAAATTTCAAATCGCCCATCATTATTTGAGAAGAATAACCCGTTTCCTGATAGAAAATCGCGTTGTCGTAATACCCCGCTTTAACGTGTTCCAACACTTTGTCGACGGTTTTCGGCGCAAGATGGCGGTAAAGGTCGACGGAAAATTTTACGTCGTCTTCCGCATAAAACACGCTGTCCGCGTTGTTATAAAGACTTAAAGAAAGTTCGAGTTTTTTTATGTCTTCGCACGCGGCAAGTCCGAAAGTCGCCACCGTAAGAATTGCGACTGCCATAAAATTGACCGCTATTTTAAAAAGTTTTTTCATAATCTCACCGACTTTATTGTTGATATGGTTTTATTTTACTAATATTTTAATAAAAAGTCAATAAAACGAGAGTATTTTGCGAACAAAAAGCATTTTCAATGTCGAAACAATAAAATTATTGCTAAATTTTAAATAATGTGATACAATAATCTCGCCAAACAAACTTAATATCATTACGGATATATTTATTAAATATAGCCATACTCTCATATATGTAATGAATTTTGCCGAGAGCGCAAATTCTTATAACATATATGAGCAATCTGTAATGTTAGGGTTTGTTTGGCGACAATCGGGGTTTGCGTTTTTGGGGTGTGCTGACTTCGGTTGGCGCACTTTTTATTTTTAAACGGGACATTTTACTGTCATTGCGAGCGCAAGCGAAGCAATCTCATAAACATATCGCGAAGAGATTGCCGCGCCCGCAAAGCGTTCTCGCAATGACAAAATCATAATGAAAAATTTTTAAATAGGAGACTTTTTTATGAAAAAGATTTTTACCTTATTATTTTTAAGTTTGCTGTGCGTTTTTTGTGCGATAGGCTTTGCGGCTTGCGAGAATACAAAAACCACAACAAATAACACCGCTAACACAAATTCGACAAGCGAAAACGATATTCCTGCGAAAACTTATTATACTGTAACTTTTAATTCGAACGGCGGAACTGAAATAAATCCTATACAAGTAGAAAACGGTAAAAAATGTGTTGCTCCATTAGACCCTGTGAAACAATATTATATTTTTGACGGTTGGTATGTTGGCAGTGAAAAATGGTCTTTTATCGGCTATACTATTACGGACGATATAACTTTAACCGCAAAATGGTCTGCCGACGAAAATTATCTTGATATTTTTGATTGGGAAAAAACTAATAACAAATATATCATTAAAGATATAAAAGACAATTCTATAAAAAATATCGTAATTCCAGATTATGTAACTGAAATAGGAAACGGAGCATTTCAAAACTGTACAGAGTTAGAAAACATTATAATACCCGATAATATAAAAAGAATAGGATACTACGCATTACAGTATTGCTATAAACTAAAATATACCGAATATGAAAATGGGTATTATATTGGCAACTCCAACAATCCTTATCTTGTATTATTAGGAACAAAATCAACAATAACTTCTTTTTCAATACTCAATACAACAAAAATAATTCTTGATACGGCATTCGCTTTATGTGATCAACTATCTCAAATCACCATACCAGATAACATTATAAGTATAGGGATGAATTTATTTGAAGGTTGTGAAAGTTTAACAAGTGTTGTTTTTACAAAAAATATAACGAGCATACCCGCTTGGACTTTTTCAGGTTGTAGTAGCCTAGCAAATATAACCCTTCACGAAAGTGTTACGGCAATAGAAGACTTTGCATTCTTTGATTGTGGCGGTTTAACAAACATTACACTCCCCGATGGCATAACAAGTATAGGAGACAATTCTTTTTGGGGTTGTAGTAGTTTAACAAGTATAACGATACCCGATAGTATTACGAATATAGGAGAAGGAGCATTCCAACATTGTAGTAGTTTAACGAGCATAACTATACCAAACAAAGTTACAAGTATAGGAGAGCAAACGTTTTATGATTGTAGCAGTTTAACGAGCATAAACGTAGACGTTAATAATTTCAGTTACAAATCGATAGACGGTAATTTATATAGTAAGGATGGTACAATACTAATACAATATGCAATCGGTAAAACGTCTACTGCTTTTACTATCCCGAACAATGTAACAAGTATAGGCATTAGTGCGTTCCGAGATTGTAGCAGTTTAATAAATATAACTATACCGAACAGCGTAACAAGTATAGGAATTTCTGCGTTCTATAATTGCCGCGGACTTACGAGCATTACTATCCCCGATAGCGTAACAAGTATAGGAGTTTCTGCGTTCGGTTATTGTAGCAGTTTAGCAGACATAAATGTAAGTGAAAATAATCAAAATTACAAATCGATAGATGGCAATCTATATAGTAAAGACGGAACAATCCTAATACAATATGCAATTGGTAAAGTGTCTACTTCTTTTACTATCCCGAACAATGTAACAAGTATAGGCATTGGTGCGTTCCGAGGTTGTAGTAGCCTAGCAAACATAGCTATACCTGATAGTGTTGCAAAAATAGGAGAATGGATATTCGGTGATTGTAAATCTCTTGAAAATATAAATTATAACGGAACGAAGTTACAATGGAATAGTATTGTAAAAGACGCTAGTTGGAAAACCTTTTCTGCTATAAACAGCATCGTTTGTACCGATGGGACGATTGATCTATAAAAAACTGTCATTGCGAGCGTAAGCGAAGCAATCTCATAAACATATCGCTAAGAGATTGCCGCGCCTGCAAAGCGTTCTCGCAATGACAAAGAAAACAAAAGCGGCGGAGCAATTT
>CAJOMP010000069.1 GCA_905235785.1 uncultured Clostridia bacterium
CATTTTCTTCACTTGGTGTATCACATTTAATAACAGCTAAAGCAGTGCAAGAAATTGTGTTACCATTTTTAGACTTTATTTTAGGGTATTTTATGCAATAATTATTTTTATGAGGTATATATAATATATTCGTATAAGGATCAGGCTTTATTTTTTCAGGTAAAATAAATTCATTATTTTTTTCTATATTTTTAAAATCATTTATATTACTTAAATTACATATTTCATCCTTGCAAAAATATCCATAAAAAGAAGTATTACCAACGACTAAATTCTGAACCACTGTTAAATTAGTTTCTATATCATATTGAGATTTGGATAAATGATCTACTAATAATTCATAAGTAATTATTTGATCTTTTAATAAATAGGATCTTATTTTATACCCTGGGGCTAAAATACTTTCATGTTTTATTTTGCTAAAATCAGATAAAAAATAAGCCTGAAATTGATAAGAAATTTGTCTCTTAGAAAATAAACAAAAATGAAGTGTGGAATCTTGATTATAATAATTCCCTTCTTCCTTATCGAAAAAATCGAAATCTTTTTTATCTAATATAATATGCTTTTCCATAATTACCTTATGAGAATAATTTCTTTTATCCGCTTCATATTTTGAATCTATAAAATTAAGTGATTTCCACCCTTCAATTAATAAATTGGCTTCGCCAGAAAAAACGGCTAAATCGTATTTTAACGAAAAGGGCTATAAATTCTCATCCTACGCTACGCAAAAAGTAGGCGACGGCGCGGCTTATATTTATAAATTCAACAAAGCGGGCGAAATAAGCGAAACGGAACTCGAAGATAGAATAACCGCGGCTTTTAGCGCCGACGAAAATTTAAGCGGGTTGGGACTTGTCGCAACGGCGGAATATAGAGAGGTAGCAACGACTTCCGATATCAGCGTAGGCAAAATAATTCTTGCGTGCGCGCTCGGACTTTTGGCGACGTTTATAATTTCTTTCTTTATAGTAAAAGCGGCAAGCGCGCTTACGATAGTTTGCAATGCGGTAATTTCCGCGGTGCTTTACGTTATGTTAATAGCGATAACGCGCGTACCCGCGTATCCCGATTTCGTTATCGGCGGCGCGGTGAGTATAGTGTTATCCGTCGTTATGACTTTTGTTATAACGTGCAGATATAAAGAAAAACTTAAAGCCGACGGAAAAGCGGATATAAAAGAAATTGCGGCGGCGGGCGTTAAAGAAGGCGCGTTCAGGCTTTATCTTGTCGCGGGGCTCGGCGCAGTCGCGGCGATTGCGTTTTCTGTTACGGGTAGCGCGTATCTCTTGTTTACGGGGCTAAAAATCCTGATAGCAACGTGTTCCGCTTTCCTTGTCTCGTGCGTGGCAACGCCTGCGCTTTGGACGGTTTTGAAGAGTAAAAAGTCCAACGGATAGAAATTATATCGGCAATAAAAAAGGCGGAAAGAAACAGTTTTTCCGCCTTGTTCTTTTTAATAGGTAGTTTTAGAATTCAATGAAAATAATATATCCGAAAGCCTTGTCGGAAGGCGAAGAAAAAATCATCTCGGTTCTATCTGAAAAGTGCGGAATTCTTACTGAAACCGCAAGGCTTTTATATGACCGCGGCATCACGGACGTTGCGGCGGCGGAACGGTATTTACATCCGAGTAAAAAGTATTTTCTCGACCCTTTCGGGCTTAAAGGCATGCTCCGCGCGGTAGAGAGAATTAAAACGGCGAAGGAGCGAAAGGAGCGGGTGCTTGTCTTCGGCGATTACGATGCGGACGGGATTTGCGCCGCGACGATTTTAAGCGGTTGTCTGAAACTTTACGGAATAAACGCGCGCGTTACCGTGCCGGAGCGCGAAGAAGGGTATGGACTTAACGTCGGAAAAATCGAAAGTTTAAACGCCGCGGATAAAATAGACCTTATAATAACGGTTGACTGCGGTATTTCCGACGCCGAAAAAATCAGTCTGCTAAAAAGTAAAGGTATTGACGTAATAGTTACCGACCATCACGAACCGCCGGAAATGCTGCCCGACTGTATATGTATAAACCCGAAGATAAAAGGACAGGAGTACGGTTTTGACGGGCTGTGCGGGGGCGGGGTCGCGTATAAACTCGGCGTTGCGCTTATCGGCGATAGAGCGGACGAGTATTTGGATTTTGCCGCGCTCGCGACTGTTGCCGACAGTATGGATCTAGTCGGCGAAAACCGAGATATCGTTGCGGAAGGATTAAAGATTATAAACAATAAGCCGCGCGCCGCTTTCCGCGCTTTTTTAGGCGACGCGGGGAAAGAAGTCAGCGCGCAAACGCTCGCTTACGCCGTAGCGCCGCGGGTAAACGCAGGCGGCAGGATGGGCGACGCAAATCTTGCGCTTAAACTGTTTTCGTCGACAGACGAAAGTGAAAGTTTCGATTTGGCGGTAAAACTCAACGTGTATAACGCTACCAGACAAACGCTTTGCGAAGACGCGTTTGTATGCGCAAAACAAATTATCGAAGAGCAGGGGTTATCCGCCGACAGGATAATCGTAGTGCGCGGGAAAGACTGGAAAACCGGTATTTTGGGGATAGTTGCCGCAAAACTTGCCGAAACGTACAATAAACCCGTAATCGTGTTTGCCGAAAGCGCAGACGGATATAAAGGTTCTGCGCGTAGCGTTGACGGAATAAACATATACGACGCGGTTTTTGCGACGAGAGAATATCTTTCTTCGTTCGGCGGGCACTCGCAGGCGGCGGGGCTTTCCGTAAAGCAAGAAAATTTTGAAATTTTCCGCCGCGCGATAAACGACTATGCCGAACGGAATTTCGGCGACGTTGAAACCGAAAAAGAAATATACGTAGATATAATGGCGGAAGAAGAGATACCCCTTCGGCTTGCCGAAGAAATAGAACTGTTAGAGCCGTTCGGCGTGGGCAATAAAAGACCGCTTTTTGCCACCGTTGTCGGGAAAACGGTGATGAAACCGTTAAAAGAAGATTCGCCGCACTATTGTTTTGACACTCTCGCGGTGGAAATGCTCGATTTTAACGGCGCAAGCGACGTGCAAACGCTCGCTTATCCCGTGCCGAAAACGCTCGTATTTGAACTCAACGTATCCACTTTCAGGAACAAGCGTTCGATTAAAGGTTTTTTGCGTAACGTTGTGTGTGATTTTTACGGTGCGGCGGATAAATTGAGTCTTAATAGGTCAGTTTTTTCACAGGCGTTTGCAAAAGCCGCGCGCTACGAAAACCGACCTGTTAAAGAGTTGTTTGACGAAAGATTGAACGGTATATCCGAAACAGAGAAAATTCAACTTGCTTTTTGTTTTGAAGTATTTAAAGAACTCGGATTTTTCACAGTACAAAACGGGATTTTGATAAGAAACGCGGCGGTAAAAAGACCGCTTACGGATTCCGCGCTGTACCGCGCTCTCGGAGAAAGACAATGACAGACGTTATTGAAAAATTAGAAACTAATTATACGGGCAAGGACTTGAACCTTTGTCTTAAAGCCTACGATTTTGCCCAAAAAGCGCACGAAAACCAAAAGCGCGCGTCGGGTGAAGAATATTTTATTCACCCGTGTACGGTCGCGAGTATTTTAGTCGATTTGGGGCTTGACGCGGCAACGATTGCCGCGGCGTTTTTGCACGACGTAATAGAAGACACGCCCGTTTCCGAAGGGGATATAAAGCAGGAGTTCGGCGACGAAGTTTTAACGCTTGTTTTGGGCGTTACGAAACTCGACCGAATAGAGTTTACTTCGCTCGAAGAAGAGCAGGCGGAAAACTTCCGCAAACTGTTCGTCGCGATGGCGAAAGATATACGGGTAATAATAATAAAACTTGCCGACAGATTGCATAATATGCGTTCTTTGAACTTTCTATCCGCCGAACGCCAGCAACGTATGGCGCGCGAAACGTTGGAAATTTACGCGCCGCTTGCGGGCAGACTCGGCATATCGCAGATAAAGTGCGAACTCGAAGATTTGTGTTTAAAATATCTCGAACCTGATTTTTACGAATATCTTTCGATAAATATCGAAGAGCGGGTAAAGGAAGGGTACGAACTGACAGACCACGTCGTCGGCGAATTGAAACAGATGCTCGACGATTCGGGCGTAAAGGGCGAAGTTTTCGGCAGAAGAAAGCACCTTTACAGTATCTACCGCAAAATGAAGGAAAAGGGAAAAACGCTCGACCAGATATTCGACCTTATTGCAATTCGCGTTATCGTGAATACGGTTGACGAGTGTTATGAAATTTTCGGCAAAATCCATAATAAATGGAAGCCTGTTCCGGGCAGAATAAAAGATTATATCGCGACGCCGAAACCGAATATGTACCGTTCGCTCCACACGACGGTCGTAACAAATTACGGCAGAGTGTTTGAAATACAGATACGTACCTATGAAATGAACCACGCCGCCGAATACGGTATCGCCGCGCACTGGAAATACAAAGAGAAAAAAGAAGGCGACGATCTCGATACCCGTCTTTCCTGGATACGCGAAGTTATGGAGTGGCAGGGCGGACTTAAAGACAGTAAAGAGTTTTTGAGTTCGCTTAAAGGCGACGTTTACAGTTCGGAAGTTCTTGTGTTTACGCCGAAAGGGGACGTAATAAGTCTTCCGAAAGACGCAACGCCCCTTGATTTTGCGTATCATATTCACTCGGCGATAGGCAACAAGTGCGTTGGCGCGAAAGTAAACTCGAAAATGGTTCCGCTGTCAAGTACCTT
>CAJOMP010000070.1 GCA_905235785.1 uncultured Clostridia bacterium
GCCGATAACGACAAGCCCTTCTATGCCGTATGCGGAAAGCGCGTCCGCAGCCGCGCGCTGCGATTCTATATCTTTAAATTCCGGACAACGCGCAGTTCTCAAAAACGTGCCGCCTTTATGAATCATATCGGAGACCGAACGCGTGCCGAGACGGGTAATCTCGCCTTTTACAAGCCCCGCGTAACCGCGTTCAACGCCGTAAATATCCATTTTATTATTAAGCGCCGTTCTGACTACCGCTCTGATACAGGCGTTCATGCCCGGCGCGTCGCCGCCGCTCGTTAAAACCGCTATTCTTTCCATATATCACCTAAAATACAAATTATAATTTTATCCGAAAAATATTTTATCACATCGAGCAAAAAATTGCTATTCTTTTAAGGACGTTTTAAACTTTTTTCCTGAAAAAAACTATATTATTTTCCGAAAGTTCGTTCCTAAGTTCCAAAAGAAGTCCTTGCGCCCGTCTTACCGAAAAATGCGCGTCGTATTTCTTGCCTTCTATCGCCATATAAACGGGAATATCGCCGGGGTAACTTGACAGAATATCAAACACTCTGTCTATCTTCGCGTCGTCTTTTTTGTCGAAAATTAGCGCCAGATATTCCCTTTCGCCTGATGACGCCATCTCTTCTTTATCGACTACCATTTTGCTGATTTTGTCGACGTTTACGGTCGCGGAATTGTCCTTTATATGTATTCTTCCGCTTATCTCCACAAGTTCGTCGTCCACGACGAATTCGCGCGCGTCTGAAAGCGTTTTGGGAAATAACGTACACTCTATCGAGCCGTTTAAGTCTTCTACCGTAACAAAACCCATATAACTGCCCGCTTTCGTCATTATTTTTTCGACAGAAGTTATTATGCCGCCGAAATACACTCTATCCCCTTCTTTTATCGACGTAAACGTGCGTTTTACCTGCGGTTCTTCGCCGTTTTCTTCGATTATCTCTTCTTCAAATTCTTCGAGTTTTGCCGTCGAAAAATTGAACTTTTTAAATAAATCCGCATAATCGGACAGCGGATGCCCCGTTATATACGTTCCGCACACTTCCTTTTCTTTTAAGAGTTTGAATTTGGAGTCGAATTCGTCTATATCCGGATAGATTATTTCCAGCCTGTCGAAGTCTTTAAGTACCGTTTCAAAAAGCGAAATCTGATTACTCGCTTTGTCTTTATTGCGTTCCTGTACCCTGTCGAGATAGTCGGCAAACACGTTGATAAGGTGCGAACGCTTTTTCCCGAGCGAATCGAACGCCCCCGCGTAAATAAGGTTTTCCACCATGCGCTTGTTGATGTTAAAGCCGACCGCGCGTTCGATAAAATCTTCAAAACAGGTAAATTTGCCATTTTCCTTTCTGTTTTCTATTATGTCGGATATAAGTCCCACGCCGATATTCTTTATCGCGCCGAGCCCGTAACGGATTTTGCCGTCTTTTACCGAAAAAAGGGCTTCCGACTCGTTAATATCGGGCGGGAGCATTTCTATACCTTCGTCCTTTGCGTAAAACGTATAGTGTTTTACTTCGTCGGTCTTGGTAATTCTGTTGTTTAAGATGGCGGTAAGAAATTCCGGCTCGTAATATGTTTTAAGATACGCGGTCTGATAGGTTACTACCGAATACGCCGCCGCGTGCGATTTATTGAACGCGTACTTTGCAAAATCTTTCATTTGCGACCAGATTATTTTCGCCGTCTTTTCGGGTACGCCGCGCTTGATACAGCCGTCGATCGCGCGGCTTACCTTTCCGTGCGCGTCCACGGTTTCGGGCTTGCCGTTTAAGAAGACTTTTTCTTCTCTCGCCATTTCGTCGACTTTCTTTTTACCCATCATACGGCGAACCATATCCGCCTGTCCCAAAGTGTAGCCCGCAAGATCCTGAACTATTCTCATAACTTGCTCCTGATACACGATACAGCCGTAAGTCTGCTCCAAAATCGGCTTTAACAACGGATGTAAAAAGACTATTTTATCGGGATTATGCTTGCTTTCAACGAATTTCGGGATAGAATCCATGGGCCCCGGACGATACAACGACACCGCAGCGATTATGTCTTCAAGACAGTTCGGTTTAAGGTCTTTAAGGAACTTTTTAAACCCGGGGGACTCTATTTGGAATATCGCTTCGGTATTTCCGCTCGATATGAGTTCGTAAACTTTCTGGTCGTCGTAAACCCTGTCCGAAAAATCCACCGCTATCCCGTGATTTTCCTTGACGTATTCGATACAGCGCTTGATATCGGACAAGTTGACAAGTCCCAAAAAGTCCATTTTCAGAAAGCCGAGATGTTCGAGTTCCACGCCCGTGTACTGGCTGGTTATATCTTCCACGCCGCTGGTACGTGAAAGCGGCATATGCCTTTCCAAAACGTCGTGCCCTATTATGACCCCGCACGCGTGAATACCGCTTTGACGCGGCGTATCTTCAAGGCGCATTGCAATGTCGGCGACCCGTTTTATGTCGGGATTACCGTTGTACATTTCGACGAGTTCCGTTACCGCAAAATGCTCGCTTGTAAGCCCTTCCGCCTGTTCCTTTGCGCTCGGCGTATAAAACCCGAAAACTTTTTGCAAAACGTTCGGGCGCTTTATCTCTACTTCCTTGCCGAGTTTATTCTGTTTGTTCGGTATGGCTTTCGTTATCTTGTCGCAGTCGGAATACGATACGCCCAAGACTCTGCCCACGTCTTTTATGGCGTTCTTTGCCGCCATCGTGCCGAAGGTTATTATCCTGCACACGTGATCGTCGCCGTATTTTCTACGGACGTAATCTATAACTTCTTCGCGCCTGCTATCTTCAAAGTCCACGTCAAAGTCCGGCGCGGAAACGCGTTCGGAATTCAAAAAACGCTCGAAATACAGGTCGTATTTTAACGGGTCGATATCGGTTATTCCTATCAGAAACGCTACGATAGACCCCGCGCCGCTACCGCGCCCCGGACCTACCGATATGCCCATTTTGCGGGCGGCGTTGATATAGTCCCAGACTATCAGATAGTATTCTACAAACCCCTGCTTTTCTATTACCGCGAGTTCGCTTTCTATTCTCTCGCGTATTGCGGGAGTTTCTTCGCCGTATTTTTCGGATATTCCTTTATCTATAAGTTTTCTTATATATACGCTCGGCGTTTCGCCCGTTTCGGGAATATATTTCGGGAACATATAATGCCCGTAGGTAAATTCAAAATTGCACTTTTCCGCTATCTCGACAGTAGCAGCAAGCGCGCTTAAATCGTTAGGGAAAAGTTCCGCCATTTCGTCGTAACTTTTCATATAATAATCGTCGGACGAAAAACGCATTCTTACGGGGTCGTCGTAACGGCTTTGCGTCTGAACGCACAAAAGAACGTCGTGCGGGAGCGCGTCGCTTTTATCTATGTAGTGCACGTCGTTCGTTACCACCGTCTTTACGCCGTATTTTTTAGAATACGCGCGAAGATACTGATTGACTTCCAACTCTTCTTTAAGCCCGTGATTTTGCATTTCAAGATAAAAGTCGTCTTTAAACACGTTTTTAAACCACATTATCAGGTTTTCGGCTTTTTCGTAGTTCCCGTGAAGTATCGCCTGCGGAATATCTCCCGCAACGCACGCGGAAAGACATATTAGCCCTTCGCTGTATTCTTTAAGCGTTTTTAAGTCGATACGCGGCTTATAATAAAACCCGTCTCGGAACGCGATAGCGTTTAATCGCGCTATGTTCTTATAACCCTGTTCGTTTTTAACAAGCAAAATAAGATGGCGGCGGTCGCGTTCGTCGTCCGCGGAAGTTACTCGCGATTTCTGTTTAAGGTCGTCGCAAACGTAAAACTCCGTGCCGAATATGGGTTTAACCGTATTTTTGCCTTCTTTTATAGCTTTTGCGTTGTACGCCGTGCAAGCGTCGTAAAACGCCACAGCGCCGTACATGTTTCCGTGATCGGTCATGGCTAAGGCCGGCATACCCATTTCCGCCGCTTTTTTGATTGCGAGCGGAATTGTGGCAAGCCCGTCTAATAGGCTGTATTCCGTGTGAAGATGTAAATGTACAAATGGTTGCATAATTTATCCCGATTTATATCCTGAATTTATCGTTTAGTGTGTTTTTACGTGTCAGCCGTCTATTTTTTCGGCAATTTCCGAAATCTTTCTCAAACGGTGATTAAGACAACTTTTACTTATCGAAAGCCTGTTCGCAAGTTCGGAAAAAGTGTCGCCGTCATACTCTTTACGCGCTTTCGCCGTCTCTTTAAGTTCGGGTTTTAACGCGTCGATTCCGCACGTCCTTTCTATTTTTTCTATCGCGCGGACTATTTTTTCCTGCGCTTCTATTTGGCGGTTAACGTTGCCGAGATCGCAGTTTTTCCGCCTGTTGGTTACGTTGACTATTTCGCGTTCGATCATTATATCCGTAAATTTCAGCACGGACACGGGCACGGCTAAAAACGCCAGAAAATCTTTAATTTCTTCCGCGCTTTTAATATATAAAACATAGTCGCTTTTTCGCCTTGTTATATTGCTTTTTATGCCGCGATCCAGCAATTTCTTCGCCGTAAGTTCGGCGTTTGAAGCGTGCGAAAAACAAAGTTCCAAATGATAGCCGGTTTTAGCACTCTCGATGCCGTTCGGCACGGTGCAACTGCCCGCGCTTACGAACAGCCCGCGCAAAAACGAACGGAAACAACACTCTCTTTCGGTGATTTTGCCGTAAAATCC
>CAJOMP010000071.1 GCA_905235785.1 uncultured Clostridia bacterium
CACCATTGAATCCGCAAGGTAATTCTTGAAGGAAATCGCGTAACCGCAACAAGTCTTTTGACCGCGCCCGATATGGGCGCGGTTTTTGTGTTTAAGGCGGATAAAAGGAGTTTTTATGTTATCTGATCTTTTGGCAGGTTACGCCATAGACGCGTTTGAACCGTACGCGATATGGGTAACGGTAGGAATAGTCGGTGCGCTGTTGCTTGCAGGACTTATCGTGTATTTGACGGCGAAAAACATTTTTGCAAAATACGTTAAAACTGCGGCGCTATCGTTCTTTATCTATGCGCTCGTTCTCGGTATTGCTCTTATGATAATGGAAATTACAAAGCATTACGACGCGGAATACCTTGACGACAACTACGTAAGCAAAGACATTATCCCTTACGTGTTCGTACCGATTCTTATAACGCTTTTTCTCACTCTTGCGGGCACTTTCACTATGTTCGTTTTGTCAAAAACAAAACCCGAACTCATAAAAAAGGCGGGCATGATTACAGGAATAGTTTGCGCGGTTGCGCTTGTAGCGACGATAGTGCTTATAGCGCTTTTTTATTCGGGCAACATTGTGGGCGACGGCTATTACAACGGCAGCGACGCTATCGTAGACGAAGAAACCGGCGAAGTGCTATATACCGCAGGACAATGGGATTTAAACAGCGCAGTGCTTTACGTTTTTGCGGCGGTTATTATCGTGCTAGCGGTTGCAACGGCGCTTATTATAGACAGAAAAGACAAGTCCGTTTTCGATACCCGTTGTCTTGCTTTCGGCGGCATAAGCATCGCTCTTTCCTTCACGCTTTCTTATATAAAATTGTGGGAAATGCCGCAAGGCGGCGCGATAACGCTTGCTTCTATGCTACCGATAACGATATTCGCATACATTTACGGTGCGAAAAAAGGTTTACTGATAGGACTTGTTTACGGAGTGTTGCAGGCAGTACAGGACCCGTTTATCGTTCATCCCGCACAATTTTTGCTTGATTATCCCATTGCGTTTGCGCTTACCGGATTTGCAGGTTGCTTAAAGAACGTAAACGTTTTTGAAAACCTGCCGCAATTAAAGTTTGCTGTAAGCGCGCTTATCGGCGCAACCCTGCGTTTTATAAGCCACGTGCTTTCGGGCGTGTTCGCTTTCGGGGCTTACGCGAAAGACGCACGCGCAAGCAATCTTTTAGCGTATAGCCTTGCTTACAATTCTTTTGTATTTATCGACATAGCGATAGTTCTCGTGGCCGGCGTGATTTTATTTTCTTCAAAGAGTTTCGTAAGAGAAACTGAAAAACTAAGCCCTAAAACTTTTTAATAAAAACGGTTTAAACGATTACCGCCGCGCGAAATTCGCGCGGCGGTAATTTTATTCTTTTAATTTCAGTTTTCGTATTCGTATATTATAAGCGACTCCCCGCCTGATATTTCAAACGAAATTTCGCCATTTACCGCCACGTTGCTTATCCCGCGCGTGTCGGCGGGCGTTAGTGTAAGACTTTCAAGCGGATAATAAAGCCCTTCGCTTTTAACGAATTTACAATCGCCACCGTACGGTATAAAAGAAACTTTGCCGCCTTTTTTTACTTGCAAGACTTTTTTGCCTTTTCCAACTAATTCCGCAAAATTCCCGTCCGTCTTTAATTTAGCCTGTACGCCTATTTTTTGCGCAATTTTTAAAAGCGCGATATTGCCTAAAATATGCTCTAATCTGCCACCGTTAGCGCCGTATATCACTATCTCGTTTTCGCCGCACTCTTTGGCAAAATGTACAGCCCGCTCTCCATCCGTAAAATTTTTTTCCACTTCAAGGCGAACTAATTTTTCCTTTTGCGGCTCAAACCCAAGGCTATCAAAATCGCCGACCACGCCAAGCACGGTTTTGTCTTTTAACCCGTCGGCAAATTTATACGCGGCGTCGGCGTAAATGACTTTCTGCTCGGATATTTTTTCGGTTAGTTCAGGTGTTTTGAGAATTATTGCGACAGCCATATCAATCCATACTACAAATATATTTTTCCGCAATTTCGCCTTTCATTTAACTTGTCCTTTAAGATTATTCGGCTTTATCTGTCAATTCTTTGAGTTTTGCGGCCGCCGCTTTCAATTCTTCGTACTCTTGCTTCGTGATGGTTAAACACTCTTCTCCGGCGCTGTTAATTCTCGTTGCCGTTTCTTTTTGCGCGATGCTCTTTTCCTTTACTTTAAGAACGATATAAAGCGTAAGCGCGACAATTATCGCGGTAACGAATATCTGCCATAATTCAATAAGCGCAGTGCTACCTAAAATAACGGACGCAATAACAAGTTCAACGTACGCAAAACTTAAATATTGAAATATCTGAACGATAATAAGGCTTTTACCGAGTATAATATAGTTGCCGACTATCAAATCGAGCAATATAGAAACCATTGCGACAATTACGGTTATCCGACTGTAAGTTATAAGAAAATCGCCGAGTAGCGACCCCGCCCAAATAAGAACGATGCAAAGCAACACGGAAATTATAAGCATTATTGCCGCCGCTATGCCCACTTTATTACCTGCGGTAACAGCGTTTATCGAGTTAAGCAGAAAAAGTCCCGCGATAAAAAGGGTCAAAAGCGTAAGCATAATATTTCCGATAAGTTCAGACCCTTCTATAACTTTGAACAACAACCCGATGCCGATTAACGCCGCGGCGATAACGCAAACAAGAATTTCCGCAGAAACGATTTTAAACAATTTCTTTTTTTCCATAACACTACCTGACATAATTCTCTCCTTTTGCCATTATATTATGTATTATACCACTATTAACTTATTTTAGCAAATAAACCCGTAAATATATTATGTATGCCCTAAAATTACTTTAAAAATTCAAAAAGCAATAAACAAAGTTTACTGCTTCCTGAATAATATATGATAAGGGGGAAAATGATGAGCGTTTTTATAGCGAAAGCCTTGTTGCTTTCAACAATCTTAATATACAACTTTCGACAGGATTTGTAAAGCAATTTTACCCCTGTTTTAAAAAATTTTTTTAAATTTTTTTTACCTTTCGGTCGCAATAAAAAACCGCCGATTTTATTCGGCGGAATTTTTAATTATTCACCCTTGAACGGCAATAAATCGACTATTCTTGCGCGCTTTATAGCGGACGCTAAAATTCTCTGATGTTTAGCGCAAGTACCCGTCATACGGCGCGGCAAAATCTTACCGCCTTCCGTAATATATTTCTTTAATGTATTTACGTCTTTATAATCGATATTTTCAGTTTTCGCCTGACAAAAAGCGCAAACTTTCTTGCGGGGAATCCGTTTTACGAATTTCTTGCCGCCTTTTTCCGCGGACGCGGAACTTATTTCGCTTTCTTCCGCCTGCGGAACTATATTCGTATTTTCTTCCATTTAAAAAATCTCCTTAAATAATTGATAACCTTAAAAATTAAGGTCAAAACGGAAGCTGATTGTCGTCAATCGCTTCGAGTTGCGGGCGTTCGCGTCTTGCCTGAACGGCAGGCGTATCATCCGAATCGCCGCCCTGCGCGCTCTTCGGAGTTAAAAATTCCACTTCGTTAGCAACAATATCGGTTACGTTGCGTTTAATGCCGTCCTTATCTTCGTAAGAACGGTTTTGGAGCGAACCGACAACGGCTACCTTATTACCCTTTTTAAGATATTTCCCGCAGTTTTCCGCCCTGCCGCGCCATACGGTTATATTGAAAAAGTCCGTTTCGCGCGTTCCGTCGCTGTTTGCGTAATCCCTTGATACGGCGATGGAAAATCTGCATACCGCAACCCCGTTCGGAGTTTCGGAAAGTTCCGGATCTCTGGTCAAATTGCCTACGAGAATAACTTTATTCATATCTTATCTCCTGTAAAATCAGATCTTGGTAATAAGTCTTCTTATGATGCCGTCTGTAATGCCTGCGACTCGTTTAAGTTCGACTACGAGCGTTTTTTCCGCTTCGAAAGTCATAAGAACGTAGAAGCCTTCGGTCTTATAATTGATGGGATACTGCAATTTGCGGATGCCCCAACGATCGGTTTTTTCAACCGCGCCGCCGCTCAACGTTACTAAATCTTCGAACTTTTTGATAATACTCTCTTTCGCTTCGTCTGAAAGAACAGGATCGAGAATATACAGCATTTCGTATTTAGTCATAATAATTTACCTCCCGGACTTAATCGGCTTGACATTTATCAAGCAAGGTTTTATTTCCCGCGATTACGCGCACGGAAAATCTGAATTATAATAACATATATTACCGCCGTTTGTCAACGGTTTTCATGGGATTTATGCAAGAGTGTTGATATAAGCCTGAACGGTCGGACTTGCTAATATCTCAATTATCTCCTGTAATGAAAGTTTTTGCGTTTTATTGCTTAAAGTTCCGCCGCCGAGTTCGTCTCCGTTTACTAATTTAGTATCGATAAGTTGTTTCAGCGTTGCGTTACGGAATTTTTTAGAGAAAGAATTTCCGTTTTGCAAATCGCCTACCGTAAGTTCGTCCGCTATATATTTTGTAGGATTGCCGTTGCTGTCTGCAAAACGGGTATTCACCGATTCGTCGGAATTATAAGTTACAGTATCATAACAAAGTATAAGCCAAATACCTGCGGTATTATCGAGATAATAACCTCCATTGCCGTACTCATCATAATCGAAACACACTTTGTCGATATCG
>CAJOMP010000072.1:0-4355 GCA_905235785.1 uncultured Clostridia bacterium
CTTCTTCTTAAATACTCGTTGAAGTCGACGGCTTTTCTGTTTCTTATCGCGAATACGAATATCGGGAACAATCCGAAAAAGGACAGCACCGACGCAAGTATATAATGTTCCGGCCAGAATTTTCTGAAAAGCGCGATATATACGGTAACGGTTATAAATATTTCCGCAATCCTTAAAAGATAGTTGAAGACACTAAGAATATTTAAAAACACAATTACGCCGTTTGAATAAACTAAACGCGGGTCTAATTCTAAATTGCCATTTTTTAATGTTATCGTGATATCATTGCCTTGCAAATATCGTAATGCATAAGGCACTATCGTAAAACAATCATAAACCAGCGGGATAACCGTAGCCGCAGTGAAAATAACGGCAAACCATACCGCCAACTTCTCCGCGGTATTGCCGAAAATACGCGCTTTACCTATGATTTTGCACGCCGTAAACATCCAAACGCAGGGTATAAAGGCTATATACGCTTTTTCTATACCCTGATTTTTCGCTAACTTATAAATTCCGATAGAACGCAACACGTAAAATGTTACGTAAAACGCCGCGATAAACAACAAAAAACCTATTACAGCGCCGTTTGAAACCGTCTGATTAAATATTGTAACTCCATCTGCCGATTCGACAATCATATTAAGCATTGTCTATCCCCCTATTCTTTTAATAAGCGCGCGCGAAAATAACCTTGTGTTTTGCGGGTTTGCCGCATACCGCGCACTTTTCGGGCACGCCCTCATCATCGCACATAACGCGCGCGGTCGCCTGCGCCGTTTCCTTTATTTTATCTTCGCACTCGCGACAGCCGCACCAGCCCGCTTTAACGAAATTTTTGCCTTCTACGCCCTTTAATATACCTTCTAAACTGTCCGCTTCCACGATTTTAGCGTCTCTTCTTTTTCTCGAACTCTCCAACATATCTTTCTGAATAGTCGCTAACAGTTCGGTTACTGTCTTATCTATGCCGTCAAGCGAAACGGTAGTCTTTTCGAGAGTATCCCTTCTCATAACGACTGCAACGCCGTTTTCTATGTCGCGCGGCCCTATTTCTATCCTTATCGGAACGCCTTTCATTTCCCACTCGTTGAATTTCCAGCCGGGGCTCATATCCCTTTCGTCCGTTTCCGCGCGCACGCCCGCGGCGAGCAGCAATTTTTCAACTTCTTTGCATTTTTCTATTACTCCGCCTTTATGCGCCGCAACGGGAATAATTATCGCCTGCACGGGCGCGACGAGCGGCGGCAAAACCAACCCGCGCTTATCGCCGTGCGCCATTATTACCGCGCCTATCATACGGGTCGAAGTGCCCCAACTCGTAGTATACCCGTATTTTAACGTTCCGTCTTTATCGAGATACTTTATATCGAACGCTTTTGAAAAGTTCTGCCCTAAATAGTGCGAAGTCCCCGCCTGCAAACTCTTGCCGTCGAGCATCATCGCTTCCATACCGAAGGTCGCGACCGCCCCCGCGAATTTTTCTTTTTCCGTCTTTTTCCCGCAAAGCACGGGGATAGCGAGAACGTTTTCCGCAAACTCTTTATAGAGTTCGAGTTTATTCATCGTTTCCGCCATCGCTTCTTCTTCCGTGGCGTGGACGGTATGCCCTTCCTGCCACAGAAATTCGCTCGTGCGTAAAAACGGACGGGTGGTCTTTTCCCAGCGCATAACGTTACACCATTGATTCATTAAAACGGGCAAATCGCGGTAAGATTGCACCCACTTAGAGTACATTGTGCCGATTATCGTTTCGCTCGTAGGTCTTATTGCGAGCGGTTCTTCGAGTTTCGCCCCGCCGGCGTGAGTAACCACCGCGACTTCGGGCGCAAAGCCTTCGACGTGCTCCGCTTCCTTTGTAAAGTAACTCATAGGAATAAGTAGCGGAAAATACGCGTTTTTAACGCCCGTCGCTTTAAATCTCGCGTCCATTTCCCTTTGGATATTTTCCCAGATGGCGTATCCGTAAGGGCGTATGACCATAGTCCCCTTAACGGGTCCGTAGTCAACGAGTTCGGTTTTTATAACAACGTCCGTATACCATTGCGCGAAATCGGTTTCGATATCCGCTATCTCTTTTACGAATTGCTTGTCTTTTGCATTTGCCTGTTTGTCCATAATTCTCTCCGTAAGGAATTTAATTTTTTTCGCTATAAATAATAGAAATTACAATAAATATAATTATTTACCGATTACCTACTATTCATTTTTACCACGCTTAACGCTTTAATGTCAAGTTTTTTATAATATTTTACCCGAAAAGCCTTAAAAAAGGCTTGAAAAACTCCGCCGTTTAATGATATAATATTTTTATAATGCACGGAAAAATATTTTTTTCCGTTTTTTAAGGAGATTTTTATGCAGGACGTTAAACAACTGACAGTAAACGCAATCAGGGTTCTTTCCGCCGAAGCCATACAAAAGGCAAAATCCGGTCACCCCGGTATGCCGCTCGGCGCCGCGCCTATCGGCTATTCGATTTTTACTAATATGGTATTCAACCCGAAAGATACTAAATTCGATAACAGAGACCGTTTCGTTCTCTCCGCAGGACACGCGTCTATGCTCGATTATTCGCTTTACTATCTTTTCGGATTCGGGCTTAAAAAAGAAGACATCATGAATTTCCGTCAACTCGGCGCTATCACCGCGGGTCATCCCGAATACGGCGTTTGCCCCGGCGTTGAAACCAGCACGGGACCTTTGGGACAAGGTGTTGCAAACGCCGTCGGTATGGCGATTGCGGAAAATTATCTCGCAAACAAATTCAATAAAGACGGATTCAATATCGTCGACCATTACACTTACGCCCTTTGCGGCGACGGCTGTATGCAGGAAGGTATCGAAAACGAAGCGGCGTCCCTTGCGGGCTCATTAAAACTCGGAAAACTCATACTCTTCTACGACGATAACGATATTACAATCGAAGGCAATACGAACATCACTTTTACGGAAGACGTCGCTAAACGCCACGAAGCGCTCGGTTGGCAAGTTATCAAGGTCAAAGACGCTAACGATATCGGTGCATTAAACCGCGCGATAAAGAAAGCCAAAGCGGAAAAAGAAAAACCGTCCTTAATTATCGTAAAATCGGAAATCGGTTACGGTTCGCCCCTGCAAGGCAGCGCGAGTTGCCACGGCGCGCCGCTCGGCGAAGATAATCTCGCTATCTTAAAGAAAAATCTCGGCTGGACGGCTGAACCGTTCGATTGCCCCGAAGAAGTATTTAAGCATTGTAAAAAATTCGGCAATAAGGGCAAGAAAGCGGAAAAGGCTTGGAAAGAGTTATTTAAAGCGTATTCCGAGAAATATCCCGAACTCGCAAAAGAGTACGAAACTTGGAAAAACCGTAAACTTCCGGACCTTGCCGCTATCGACGAACTCTGGCAGTTCGAAAAGGACGACGCGTCAAGGGGTTACGGCGCGACGGTCTTGAATAAACTCGCAGAATACGTGCCTTTCCTTATCGGCGGCAGCGCGGATTTAGCGCCCGCAAACAAGAGCAACATCAAGGCTCGCGGCAGTTATTCCGCGACCGACAAGAGCGGTTCGAATATGCATTTCGGTATCCGCGAACACGCTATGGCGGCGATTTGCAACGGCATTTATCTGCACGGCGGACTTTTGCCCTACTGCGCGACCTTTGCGGTTTTCTCCGATTATATGAAGAACGCTATGCGTATGTCGGCTATTATGGAAATCCCCGTTACTTATATTTTAACGCACGACAGTATCGGCGTCGGTGAAGACGGTCCCACGCACCAACCTATCGAACACCTTGCGGGACTTCGCGCTATGCCGAATATGAGAGTATACAGACCTGCGGACGGCAGAGAAACGACCGCGGCTTGGATTTCGGCTGTAACGGGCAAAAATCCGTCCTGCTTATTCCTTTCCCGCCAAACGCTCCCGATGCTTGACGGCACGGGTAAAGACGCGTTCAAAGGCGGATACGTTCTTTCAGACAGCGCGAAGAAAAAACCCGACGTAATATTGATCGCGACGGGTAGCGAAGTAAATCTCGCCGTTAAAGCGAAAGCGGAACTTATTAAAGACGGTATAGACGCGCGCGTGGTTTCTATGCCCTGCGTAGAAGATTTCGAAGCGCAACCCGCAAAATACAAAGAAAGCGTATTGCCGAGCGACGTAAGAGCGCGCGTAGCGGTCGAAGCGGGCGCAACCGCAACTTGGTATAAGTATGTAGGACTTGACGGAAAAGTCGTCGGTATCGACACTTTCGGCGCGTCAGCCCCCGCAGGAAAATTGTTTGAAAAATTCGGCTTTACGGTTGATACGGTAGTTAATGCCGCAAAAGAAGTTTTGAATAAATAATTTACATTAACTTTAAAAAAGTC
>CAJOMP010000072.1:4368-6743 GCA_905235785.1 uncultured Clostridia bacterium
GGGGGTTTTTCTATATTGTCATTGCGAGCCCGTATGGCGTGGCAATCCGCTTGTCGTTGTAAGCGAACAGTGCGAGCGCGGCAATCTGTGAGATTGCTTCATTTGCTCGTCACGGTCGGCGCCGTTCGCAATGACAGGGGTTTTACGCATTTGCAAATTTGCCGTCGGCAAACCCTAAACTGATCCGCAAAGCCGTATCGACCTTTTGCATCGTCAACGGCGACAATTCGCCTATGCGCTCTTTAAGCCGCCTTTTATCCAGCGTTCTTATCTGTTCCAACAATATTACGGAATTTTTAACGAGTCCGAAGTCCCCCGCGTTTATCTCTATATGCGTAGGGAGTTTTGACTTGGTCATTTTACTCGTTATCGCCGCCGCGATTATAGTCGGGCTGTATTTATTTCCCGTATCGTTCTGCACTATTAAAATCGGGCGCACGCCGCCTTGTTCGCTGCCGACTACGGGGCTTAAATCGGCGTAATACATTTCTCCGCGTTTTATCATAAACAACCTTTTCTTGCGTATGCTGAATATCCTTACTTTATTATATGTAAAAATTATTCGGCAACGCCACTTGATTTGCAATACCCCGATTTTACCCCGCCCGCAGATTTTTATACGTAACTAATAAAAAAGCGGCTACTGTCAGTCGCTTTTTTATGTCAATATATTATAAACTTTCTTTCAAAATCTCTTTGACTTCGTCTTTTGTAAGAACCTTATATCCACCGTCTAAAATAAGCGTCGCGGCGGTTATTCCGTCTATCATATCTCCCGTCGCGCCGAGTTCCGAAATTTTCAGCGTAAGCCCTATGTCTTTCATCCACTTTTCCATTGCCGAAAGCCCTTCGGCAGCGGTTTGCTCGTCGGTCTTGTCCGTCGGGTCGACCTTCCATATTTCGGTGGCGAAACGCGCGAATTTTTTAAGTCCGTAAGGCATTATATATCTGTAATACGGGAGCGAAACGGCGGCAAGCGTTAATCCGTGCGTTGCGTCCGTATACGCGCCGACAGCCTGACCTAACATATGCACCATCCAGTCGGTAGACTTGCCCTTTGCGATAAGGGTGTTAAGCGCCCACGTCGCCGCCCACATTATATTAGAACGCGCTTCGTAATCGGTGGGGTTTTTTATTACCTTATAAGAACTCGCAACGACGGATTTCATAAGTCCTTCGGCAAGATAGTCGCTCACGTTGTCGTCCGTGCCCGAAAAATACTGTTCGCAGATATGATTGAAAATATCGTATATCCCCGCAACCGTTTGTTTTTGCGGGAGCGAAAAAGTAAATTCCGGATTTAAGATCGAAAACTTCGGCATAACTTCATCGCCGAAAACGTGCCCTATTTTGAGTTTTTGGCTGTGGTTGGTTATGACCGAACCGCCGTTCATCTCCGACCCCGTGCCCGCCATGGTCAGAACGCACCCAACGGGGATTATGTCGCAAGTCGGCTCTTCGAATCTGATATAATATTTTTCCCACGGGTCTTCCTTACAGTTTACGGAAACCGACACCGCTTTCGCATAGTCGCAGCAAGAGCCGCCGCCTACGGCAAGCAGAAAATCGACTTTATTTTCCCGCGCTATCCTTATGCCGTCGTAAAGTTTTTCGACTGTGGGATTAGGCATTACGCCGCCGTCTTCCACTATCGTTTTACCGTTTTGTTTTAAAATTTTTACGACTTTATCGTATATGCCGTTCTTCTTTATCGAACCGCCGCCGTAAATCAATTGCACGGTCTTGCCGTAATTTTTTAATTCTTCATCGAGATAGTCGAGAGAATCTTTACCGAAATACAGTTTAGTAGGATTATGATATTCGAAATTGCCCAACATATAAAGCGCCTCCTATTTGTTTTATAGTTAAATTGTAACACGAAAAGGCGAAGAATTGTCAAGTGTTTTTTATAAAAAAGAACTTAAAGAATAAATAACCGGTCAATAGCGTTTGCAGTTTAATTAAAAATGTGGTATACTGTTTTTGCAAAAAAGCAATCTATCTATGCTTCCGTAGTTAAATGGATATAACAAACCCCTCCTAAGGGGTTGCTATTCCTAATTAAGTGGCAGAAAAACGGCTGAAAACGATATAAAAACCGCCCAAAATCGCTTGTTTTAAGGGTTTGGCGGTTGATAGATAAAAATATGGTGACCTAAATGGTGACCACGGCGGAAAAACCCCACCGAAACGGGTATAACTATATCTAAAATTAAATTGAATATGCTTCCGTAGTTAAATGGATATAATAGGGCCCTCCTAAGGCCTAGTTGGCAGTTCGATTCTGCCCGGGAGTACCATTTGATAACAAATCCGAACCTTCTATTTCGTCAAAAGAAATACGAACGGTTCCGTCTTTATAATTGCAGGTTACA
>CAJOMP010000073.1 GCA_905235785.1 uncultured Clostridia bacterium
ATATAATATTTACGGGTATTGCAGGCGGCGTCGCCGACGAAACGGAAGTTCTTGACGAAGTAATCGCCACTAACGTTGTGGAACATGATTACGGGATTATCACGAACGAAGGCTTCTCTTGGCTGTCGGGCGATCCCGGCATGGGAGGCGAGGAAGGGTTGTATTATGAGTGCGATAAACGCCTTGTGGAAATTGCCTATAATGCGGCGGTAGAAACGCTTGGCGGAAAGTTTAACGTGTTTAAGGGAACGATAGCGACGGGCGATCAGTTTATTGCTTCGGAAGCGTACGTGGAAAGGTTGAAAAACGATTATAACGCATACGCTTGCGAAATGGAGGGCGCTGCAGTTGCCGCAATATGTATAAATTACCAAACGCCGTTTGTAATAATTCGCGCGCTGTCGGACAAGGCAGACGGCAACGCTCACGAAAGCTACAAAGACTTTTTGCGTATATCGCTGCCGACAATTCAAGTAAAATCGTCCTTAAAATGCTTGAAAATCTATAAATAAATTATAAATAACAGCTATTTTGTGCAACAAAGACAAAAAACGCAGATTTTATCTGCGTTTTTTCTTTATTCCCGTGCAGGTTCAAACTTATCGTCAACAAGTTGACTGTAAGTGACGCGATCGACGGCGTAGCCGTAGCGATGCGCTAATCCGTCGCTTCGCTCCTTACGAACCTTACACGGGGAGCTGTTGCGCAAGCGCCCGAGGGTAAAAGTTGGCGTATAAGTCGAATATCGCTGTTTTTGCTGTCTATCTATGCAAATACTTTCGCTATATAGTGCGCCTTTTAAGTCAAATTCAACAAAATATCGAGAAAATCAACAAATAATTGAACGATATTTAATGACAAATCCCTGCGATTGTGTTAAACTTTATGTGCAAACGGAGGATAAAAATGATTGCAGACAACATAAGAACTTTAAGAAGTGAAAAGGATATGACGCAGAAGGAACTTGCGGATTATCTTCACATAACATCACAAGCCGTTTCGAGATGGGAAAAAGGCGAAACCGAACCCTCGCTGGACGCTATCAGTAAGATGGCGAAGATATTCGGCGTTACGGTCGATCAGATTGTCGGAGATTTGAACGACGACGCAAAAGCCGAAAAAGCGAATCCGGTCGCAAAGGTGGAGGAACCTGTAGAGGCACCTCCCGTAAAGCAGGTGCTGGCTGTTTGCGAACAGTGTAAAAAGCCTATATACGACGGTAGCGATCTGGTTATCGTAACTCACGCGCACGGAGGATTGAGAGGAAGTAGCAGGTATTATGAGAAGTCGCATATCTGTGCGGAGTGCGACAGAGAAAACAAAGAAAAACAGAGAAGAAATACCATCGAAAGAGCGAATTCGTGCAGGAAAAAATCGTTCGGTTGGGGCGGAGCAATCGCGGCTGTCGTCCTTATTATATGTATTGCCATCGCCACGCATATAGATAATCTCGCGGCTGGTATTGCGATTTCCGTCATATTGCCCATAACGACGTTTACGTTCGTTTCCTGTCTGTTTTTAAAGAACAATTTTATAGAGGATATTTTTTTGGGTGTCTGTTCCTGGGGTTGTGTGCGCTTTCCGGGATTAATTTTCTCGTTTTCACTCGAAGGGTTTGCGTGGCTTATAGCAATGAAAATACTATTTGTCTTAATAGGATTTTTATTAGGCGTGGCGGCGGCGCTATTTGCGCTCGTCTTATGTCTGACGCTGAGCGTGTTCGTATATCCGTTCGCCTTAAGAAGAAGTATAGTACATCCTGAAAAAACGGAGTTATAAGGAGAATTATATAATGAAAAAAATTATTATTGTTTTTGTTGCCGTTTTGTCGATGAGTCTTGCGCTTTGCGCATGCTCGAAAAACAAAAAGACGACTGACGAACAACCAACTAGCGAACAGTCGACTAACGAACAATCCGCCGGCGGAAACGATGATAAAAAAATGGATTTTGTCGGCGTTACGTTTAAAGACGCAACGTATACGTATGACGGAAATAGTTATATTCTTTCCGAAGTCAGCGGTGCTCCCGAAAACACGACGATCACTTACGTTGGCAGAAATGAATACGTTGACGCAGGTACGTATAGTGCAACGGCGGAGTTAGTAAAAGAAGGTTATAACGATAAAACGTTGACCGCCACTTTAAAGATTGAGCCGGCAAATATGACGGGTATTACGTATGAGAGTAAAGCCGTGGCTTATGACGGGGCAAATCACGCAAACGATATTCAATTAGTGGGTGTTTTGCCCGCAGGTACGACTACGAAAGAAACGATCAAAAATTCGAGCGGCAATGTAGTTACCGTCGCTATCGACGTCGGAACGTACGAATATACTTGCGTAATTTCCAATAAAAACTACGTAACCAAAACCGTAACGGCTACTCTTGCAATAAAAGCGCAAAATAAAGATCTGCCGGTATTCGTTTCGAGTGACGGAACCGTTTATTTTGCCAACGGATTGCACAACGATTATCTTTATAGCTTAAATTCGGAGTCCGAATTGAAGCTCATCGATTATTCTTCTCCTAAGGAATTCAACAAATATAATAATTCAACGGCGCTGTTTATCGCCGGATCGGTATTCCTCAATTCGGTTAAACAAGTAAACGGCGGTTCTACAAGTATCTTATATACCGATGACAATATTGATGATTTTGTCAAACACAGCGAAACGATCTACTATTATTCAAGCAATTCGCTTAAATCATCCAATTCGGGAATTTATAAGGTAGACGCTACCGATTCGGGCAGCGAACCCCAAATTACCAAGGTGTTTGAGGGTAAAAGCGATAATTTGGCAATATCCGGAAACTATCTTTATTTCACAAATGGTAATAACAATAACTATCTTTACAGAATGAACTTGTCAAATAGCGCTGTATCTTTGGTCGCGGAAGAAAAGGTTCACGAATATATAATCAACGGCAATAAGCTTTATTGCGTGGTTAACGGACTTATAAACGATTATATCGGGTGCGTGGATTTATCCGACCTTAAACTCACGAAACTTACCGATGCGTCCGGTAAATTTTTAACCGTTAAAAACGGCTACTTGTATTATAATTACACCGATTTGTACTCTGTAATCGATTCGAACAAGAAAGGAATATGGAGAATAAGCACAAGCGGAGGCGAGCCGGAACAAGTATTAAAATCTGAAAATATCAGCGGTTTTGACGTGGAATCTTCTTCCGTTCTGGTCTATATCGATTCGGTGGATTTACACCTGTATCGCTACAATACGTCCACAAAGACAAAAACCGATTTATTAAACGGCTTCGTCGCACCCGAATCTACGCCTTTAAACCTCGGCGGGCAAACGGTTTCTTCAGGTAATAAGACGTATTATCTGAATATGTATGCGGGCAAGACGTTATACGTTTACGATGAAACTACAAAAAAGTGTTCGCAATTAACGCCGAACAAGGTTGAAAGTTTCTGTATCTATAATGATATAATGTATTTCAACCAAGTCACTATGATTACCAATAACGACTTGTACGCCATTAATTTGAAAGGCAACAGCGAGGCTGAAAAAATCAACAACAACGATGTCAGAGAAATGGTCGTGGACGGCACGTATATGTATGCCGTGCATTACAACTGGGCGGGCGTCGCCGCGGGACTTTCCAGAATGAAACTTGACGGCAGCGAATACGTTAAATTTTCCGACGTTAACGGGGCAAAGAACCTTACCGTTAAAGACGGCAAATTATATTATATCAACTGCGCGACGGGACAGGATAACGGAAATATCGAATATATCAATTTGGGAGATATTACTTCAACTTCGGAAAAACTTACTGGAACGAATTTATCCAAAAACATTAAAAACGTTAAACAATTTGTTTTTGATGGGAATAATATCTTCTATATCTACAACGGCATGATAGAAAATTCTGTCAGAAGAACTGATTTAACGACCTTAGGCGAGGGGACTAAAATTGCAAGCAGTAAAACAAATCCCAATGAAATAATTTTAAGCGGAAATTACGTTTACTATTATTCTTATGCCGCCACGGCGACCAGTAGTGCCGGATTATATCGCGTATCTAAAACCGCTGCCGCCGACGGCACGCAAGAGTTGATTCTTGGCTATGACAGCTTGTATTATTGTTCAAATTTATCGATTTCCGATAACGGTTATCTCTATTTTCTGAATTATATTCCCAAATTACTTTTTGGAAACGCGCATTTCTATCAAGTAAGTTTGAACGGAAATTCCGTTGTAAAAATCAGTTGATATGTTACAAGTTTAAATTAAGTATGACAGCTATTTTATGAGTACAATCAAAGTAAAAGCGCAACCTAAAAAGGTTGCGCTTTTACTTTGATTGTGCTTTGGCATAATGCAATTTGAAAGTTGGACAAAAATGTTGCAATTTATAACCGCAATTTATCTTTGAAAAATCACAATCTGTCTCGCAAAAACAAGAGAACTTTGTCGGAAAATCCGTTTTAAAAGTGACTTTTTTTCACTCTCCTAATT
>CAJOMP010000074.1:0-1813 GCA_905235785.1 uncultured Clostridia bacterium
GGCCGATCACCCTCTCAGGTCGGCTAACCATCGTCGACTTGGTAGTCCGTTACACTACCAACTATCTAATGGTACGTGAGCCCATCTATATCCGATAAATCTTTTACCCCTGTGGGATGCCCCACTGTGGTCTTATGCGGTATTAGCACAAATTTCTCTGTGTTATTCCCCAGACATAGGCAGGTTGCTCGCGCGTTACTCACCCGTCCGCCGCTAACTTATGGGAGCAAGCCCCCATAAGTCCGCTCGACTTGCATGTATTAAGCACACCGCCAGCGTTCGTCCTGAGCCAGAATCAAACTCTTGAGTTAATGATTTAAAGCCGAGAAACGTATTTCTCAACTGCTCTAACGAATTTCGCTTTTTTAGCGTTTTGTCATGTTAATGACTGTTTTCAAAGTACATATTTCATACTTCAAAGATTTTGACAGAAACTTTCAAAATAACTATTATTTTGTCTTATTTCCTTCTATTCAATTTTTAAACAACGTTCCGTCAACGTCGGTTGACGTTTGCCGCAGCAAAGCGTTTCGCTTGCGACAGCCTACTTATAATACCATAGTCCACATTTTAAGTCAAGCATTTTTTTAAGGTTTTTAAAGATTTTTTTGCGAATTTTGCAATCTTTTTTTGCCCCACAAAATATTGTGTCTTTTTGATTGTAAAAAACACAATTTTTAGTTTTCAACGGGTAAAATCGTTTGAAAAACACTTGCGTTTTTTACTTTTATGGCATTACACCTTCAACGGAAGGTAATTGTGATTATAAACTAAAACCTTTTTATTGTCAATAGTTTTAATGAAAAAAGTTTAAATTTTATAAAAATCCCCGCGAGTTTTTCGCCGAGGAAAATCTATGTATACATTATATAATAATGCACTAAAAAGCCGACTATTCTTCCGTTCTGCCTAATAGATAATCCGCGCTCACATTAAAATAATCTGCCACCTTAACAATATTGATGGCGGTCGGCTCACTTCTGTCCGTTTCCCAATAGCATACAACGGCAAAACTTACACCTAAATTTTTTGCAAGTTTTGCTTGACTTATTCCCCGCTCTAAACGGAGTTCCAACAATCTTTCGGCAAACGCTTTCATATTTTTATTGTACTCAATATATTTAGCGTTATGCTTGACACTCAATATATTGAGTGATATAATAAAACTGCCCGATTTTACGAATAGGAGAAAAAAAATGAAGAAAAGTCTTATAAAAACAATTATTTTTCTGGGATTTGCCGTCGCTGTTTTAGGCGTAATAATTGACCCTATAATTAGCATAGAGACTGCCGCTTACATTATAAGCGGAACAACCATATCAGTTGCGGCAATACTTGGCGCAACATTGATTTTTTCTAAAAATGCAACAGTTAAAAATGTAGGATTTGCTCTATCTGCTTTTGTCGGAGCAATAGGCGTATATCTGATAATGGAAACCCAACTTATGATTACGGCTGTCGGACTTGTGATAATGTTAGTCGGAGCGATTTTACAATTTCTGTTTATTGTAATTAAATTTCTTGGATTTATCAAATCAGAAGACAAACAAATTTCAGGAGACGTGTCCGGTATTCTTACTAAATATAAAGAACTTGAAAAGGAAAAAATTATTTCCGAAGAAGAATTTAACGATTTAAAAACCAAAGCGATTGCCGCAAACGCAGACAATCACATTTCTTTGGAAGATTTGAAAAAGTGGAAAAAACTCCTTGATCAAAACATAATAACCGACGCGGAATTTTCCGAAATGAAATCAAAACTGTTTACTAAATAAAAATTTAAATAAAAACAATCGGGCAACCACGGCTACCC
>CAJOMP010000074.1:1886-5504 GCA_905235785.1 uncultured Clostridia bacterium
CCGAAACCGAGCCCCGCCGCAAAAGAAAAATCAAAATAATCTTTGCGCTCCGTTTCGTTCGGAACTTTTACCGAACCGTTATACCCCTTAAAGGTCAAATAAAATGATATTTCTTCGTTATCCGCGGTAATTGCTTTTAAGTCCGCTTTAAACGCGCTCATATTATAGTTTTCGTCGTAAACCAAATAAATAGCGCCGCTAACGGTCGTACCGCCTTTTTCCACCGCGGAGAAGTCTATTTTTACTTTTTTCGCGTCCACGTCGAGATAAATTTTAACACCTTCCTGTTCGTTAGCCATAGCGACAAATTCGGCAAACATATTGCCTTCCGCTATGTCGGCGATTTCTCCTATATCTTGAACAGGCAGCATATCGGAAACCGAGCCTGCCGCGCCCATAATTTCGCTTAAACCATTTTCGAGATCAAGCGGTATTTTATATTTCATTTCTTGCTCGCCGTTACTTCCCGCCCCTGTCGTTTTCATTTTACCGCTCGTATAGCAGTAACCATCGGTATAATAGAACTTAATGTCAACGTCGACGTTTCCGCCCGCCGTTTTGTCCGAATTTTCCGCCGAACCTTTAACATTGCCTTCGGCTTGCAATTTTGGGTTGGTTTCTTCGCCGACGACAGCGACTTTCGCGTTAGCGGAAAAATCGAGTTTTATTCCTTCTGAATTGCCCTTCATTTTAAATTCGATTTCCGCGCCTTTTGTTATGTCCAACGTTTCCGCATTTGCCGTTGCCGCGGAAAACTGTTGAACTTCGGCAGAATCTGCCGACACTTCTTTATAGTTGCCGTTAAACGTCGAGTCGCACCCGACCATACCGACCGTGCCGATTGCGAGAATCAAGCACATTAAAACCGTTACGAGTTTTTTCATATTGATATACTCCTTTAAAAATTTTTGTTAAATATGTGTATATTATGACATTTTTCGACAGTTTTGTCAATAGGAAAAATGATAAAGCCCGTCAAATGACGGACGACGGACACTCCCGTCTTTACTTTACACCAAAAGTAACGCCCCGAAAATCGGGGCGTTGCTTTTGGTGCACTCGACGGGAGTCGAACCCACAGCCTTCGCCGTCGGAGGGCGACGCTCTATCCAATTGCGCTACGAGTGCATGTTTTTGCGCCGCGATATGCGGCGCATACTATTATATAATGTTTCGGGTTATTCTTCTTCGGGTGGGTCTTTTACGGTAACTTTGACCTGTAAAATCCGCTTTACAGTCGCTTTCATTATCTCTATTTCTAAATTCAGATAAAAGAACTTAAAGCCCGTTTTGGGGATTTCACCTATCCGCTCTATGAGCCAGCCGCTCAAAGTTATCGTATCGAATTTTTCTTCTTCGCCGCCGAGCGCGAAATACGAGAAAAAGTCGGAAAGCGGCGCGCCCGCGTCGACAAGCGTAAAATCGCCGGCCTTTCTGAAATAATTTATCTCTTCGTCGTGTTCGTCCCAAATCTCGCCAACGAGTTCTTCTAACACGTCTTCAAGCGTAATTATGCCTGCCGTGCCGCCGTACTCGTCTAAAACAACCGCCATATGAACTTTCTTTTTCTGCAATTGTTTTAAAAGATTTGAAATTTTAATATGTTCCGTGGTAAAAACCGCGGGTTGCATAATGTTTTTTACGTTCTTTTCGCCGGCAAGATAAGCCGAGAAAAAATCCTTTTCGTGAATAGTGCCTATTATAGTGTCGATAGTGTTACAGTAAACGGGCAGACGCGAGTAACCTTCTTTTGCGAAGATATCCTTTATCTCTTCCATCGAAGCCGAAACGTCCGCCGCCACTATATTAACCCGCGGAACGAGAATATCGCCTACTTCAACGTCGTCGAACTCTATTACCGAGCGGATAAGCCGAGTTTCGTCTTTCCTTATCGTGCCGTCTTCTTCCGCTTCTTCTACGACGGTCATGATCTCTTCTTCGGTGATTTTATCTTCGTCTTTTATGCGGAAAATTTTAGCGATAAGCCATTTCCAACCGCTGAAAACAAAATTGAACACGTAGAATAGCCAAAAGAAGAAAACCGTAAGCGGATAAAAAGTCATCGCGAACTTTTCCGGATACGCCGCCGCCAAAAACTTGGGCGTTATTTCGCCGAATAATAATACCGCTACGGTTATGACTATCGTGGATATAAGCGACGGGTCTGCGCCCGTCCCCGCAAGAATACTCGTAAAAAACAGCGCGGCGAGAGTTGCCGTCGTTATGTTTACGATATTGTTGCCGACAAGGATAGTCGAAAGCAGTTTGTCGAACTTGTTTTCCGCTAAATTAAGCGTTTTTGCGGCGCGTTTATTGCCGCCGCCTGCGAGCGCGCGAAGTTTAATTCGGCTTGCGCAGGAATAAGCGGTTTCCGCCGCGGAAAAGAACCCCGAAAGCAAAATCAGAACAATAAGCGCAACTAGTAGCGGAACAGAGCCGTCCGGCATATAATCCCCCTTTGAATAAATTTTCAAACCTTATCAATATATTATTGTATTTTACATTATATAATCAAACGTAAAAAATATCAAGTATTTTACAATAATTGCGCGCCAAGTTGTGTTTTAAAACAAAATATGTTATCATAATAAAACCGAAAACAAAACGAAAGGTAAATAATGAAAACGGTAGTCGTGGGCATGAGCGGCGGGGTGGACAGTTCGGTCGCCGCGCTCCTTTTAAAACAGCAAGGTTACAACGTAATAGGGCTTTACATGAACAACTGGGAAGAAACCGACGAGTGCGGCGCGTGCACGGGCGAAGAAGACTTCGCAGACGTAAGGCGCGTGGCGAATAAAATCGGTATTCCCTATTATTCCGTAAACTTTGCCAAAGAATACCTGGACAGAGTTTTTTCCTATTTTCTGTCAGAATACGCCGCGGGCAGAACGCCGAACCCCGACGTTTTATGCAATCGCGAGATAAAATTCAAGGATTTTAAGGAAAAAGCGTTAGAACTCGGCGCGGATTTTATCGCGACGGGACACTACTGCGATATTCTGCACAAGGACGGAGTACATTACCTTTTAAAAGCCAAAGATCAAAGCAAAGACCAAACGTACTTTTTAAACCAACTTTCGCAAGAACAACTTGACGGCGTACTTTTTCCGCTCGGGCGTCTCGACAAGACGGAAGTGCGAAAAATTGCCGTGGCAAACGGACTTGCGACCGCCGCGAAAAAGGATTCCACGGGAATATGCTTTATAGGCGAGCGGAATTTCCGCGCGTTTTTGTCAAAGTATCTGCCCGCAAAAAAGGGCGACATACTTACCACGGACGGCAAGAAAATAGGCGAGCATTCGGGGCTTATGTATTATACTCTCGGTCAACGCAGGATTTTTTATTTATCCCCATTTATTCTTAAACTTTTTGTTGCTTTCAAATCGTTTAAAAGCATGAACATTTTTTCTTCCAAATCTTGCTTAACATCAACCCTTTTCCAATAATCTTTAACCAAAATATGAGTTATCGAATTGATTTTAAAACCGTTTTCCTTTAGTATTTCAGCCAGTTTACCCGATGTTTGACGATATTTTTTTACCAGAGTCGTCAGTTTTATTTCATCATTTGATTTTAAAATATCATTACAAACATAACTTATTATTTCTCCATAACATT
>CAJOMP010000075.1 GCA_905235785.1 uncultured Clostridia bacterium
AATGCTTTGACCGTTTCTTTCACGGAAAGATAATGCCCAACCGTTACGGGGTCGAAAGTCCCCGCGTAAACCGCCGCGCCGTCCGTTTGTTTCACAAAGAAATTAAGAACCGCTCTGCCGTATCTTCTCACGTCGGTTAAAACGAGCCCTTGCGCCGAGCCGTAAAACGGATTTTCGTTCTCGAAAACAACCGTTCCGCCGTCTTTTAAAATACCGCTTACTGCATTTAAAAATTCGGGGATTTTAGGGCTTTTATAAGGCGGGTCGAGAAAGATAACGTCGAATTTTTTACGCGAAGATTTTATAAACGCCAGCGCGTCGGAACAACAGACTTCGCCGCTTACGCCGACTTTTTTAAGGTTCGCCTTTGTTAAGTTCACGCTTTCTATGTCGCAGTCGTTAAAAGTTACCGCCGCGCCGCGCGACAGCGCTTCTATCCCGACAGCCCCGGTTCCCGAAAACAGGTCGAGAAAATCCGCGCCCGAAAGGTCGCCCAAAATGTTGAAAAGGCTTTCTCTCGCGTTATCGGAAGTAGGGCGTATGTCTTCGCCGCGAAATCCGTAAAGCGTTCTTCCCTTTAAATTTCCGCCTATAATTCTCAAATTTTATCTCCGTAAATCTGACGTTGCTTTTCTCTTATTATTTCTTGCTGACGGCGCACTTTATTCGCGCCTAAAATATACGCTATCCCCGTAGTCAGCATTATAACGGGAAGAGCGACGAGCGCCCCGTAATAAGTATACCACGATATAGTGGCGGAAGACGTTTCCGCCGAAGAAAAAGACACGTCAAGTCTGAAAAATATAAAGAACATCAACGATAAGATTCCCGCTATCGCGCCGAGCCCCATATAACTTCCCGTCGCAAGGTAAACTATCGTATGCAATATTAAAAGCAAAACCGTCGGCGCGCACGAAATAAAACCGAACATAAACCCTTTCCACGCTTTATACTCTTCGTGTATTTTAAGCGGACGGTCTTCGCCCGTTCTTATTATTTCCCTGCGTTCCAAATCGTTGGCGACTTGCACCTTATACGCTTCCTGCCCGTCTTTATACGATACGGACGCGATAATAAACACGTACAACAAGACGTTTAAAAGAGCGAGAATTATTTTAAGCCATACAAGTCCGTTTATCGCCAAAATCCCGAAGGCTATCATCGCCATAAACAACTGATAGATAAACGGAAACAGTCCGTTTTTGAAATAATACTTCATAATGCTTGTCCTTTTCAATCAATGTGAGATCGACTATGTTTTATACTCTTTTTCCGCGCGCAACGCGCACTTTACCAAAATTTCGTAAGGAATAGTTTTATACGCGCGGGCAATTTTCTCGGCGTCGGACATTACCGCGACTTCGCGCGCGCCTTTTTTGACGCCCGTCATGGCAGTAATATCCATACAGCGATTATTGAATTGCCAAGCCGTTTCGGCGCGGAAAAGCCCGTCGGCGTAACCGTATCTTACGAGCGTAATTTCCGTATCTTTTGTAACGCGTTTGTCGCCGTAAAGGGCGCAATCCCCGCGCTTTAACTTTCGACTGCAAAGAACGGGCGCGTAAACCTTCATAGCGGGCTTTACCTTAATTTCGTCGGTTTTAAAAGGAGTATAGCCGTAAAGCAGAATACCGATTCTCACCATATCGAAATATTCGCCCTTGATAAACCCGCCGCTCGCCGATAAATGGCACACGATATCTTTTTTATTATACTCTTCTACGAGTTTTTTTGCAAGCCTGAATTTTTTTACCGCCGCTTTTCTCGAACTTTCGTTTTCGGGGCGCGCAAGATGCGAGTACAGCCCGCAAAGTTCCAGATGCTTATTTTTAACGCCGTAATACAACGCGGCTCTTAAATCTTTTTCTCCGTTTACGCCTTGTCTATGCATACCCGTGTCGTATTTGACGTGGGTTTTTACGCGCGTATTCTGTCTTTTGCCTTCGCGCGAATATCTTTTAAGATCAAAAATCGAACACGCCGTAAGCGTAAGCGAATAATTTACTGCGCGCGGCAGTTCCTTATCAGGTGTTCTTGTCAAAACCAAAACGTCTTTATCGATACCGGAAATACGCAACAAAACGCCTTCTTCCACGGTAGCGACGGCAAAACAATCTACGATATTATATATTGCCCCCGCGACTTTTTCCGCCCCGTGCCCGTAAGCGTCGGCTTTTACCACGGCGCAAAATTTTACGCCTTTCGGCAATCGGCTTTTTATTCGTTTCGCGTTGTATACGATATTTTTAAGACTGATAACCGCTCTTACAGACATACCATATCGTATGCCCTTGGCTTTTTAAAAGTGATTAAGCGTTTATCACGTACTCGGTAGCGCTTTTATATTTTTCGCCCGCTTTCAGAATTTGCGATTAAAACCTGCCTTTCCGCCGTGCAAACAGTTGGTTTTATCATTTATTCATACACGTTTTCGACATAAATTTTACCGAATAAATTTTTTTCTACCGACATAGTAATACTCCTGAAAAAAATTATATAACAGCGCTACGCAAAAAGTCAAAGAATAACGTAAATTTATTTTTTTACCGTCAATATTATTTTGATAATTTTATAAAATGTGTTAAAATAAAAAAAGAAACGCGGATATGGCGGAATTGGCAGACGCGATAGACTTAGGATCTATTCCGAAAGGGTGGGGGTTCAAGTCCCTTTATCCGCACCAAGAGAGTCCGACACGAACCGTTAAGGTTTAGGTCGGACTTTTTCAATAATCAAATTCGCATCCCATATTTATCGTAATCGTCAATACTGTAATTTGTTGCGCAAGAGTTTCACGATAAGAATAAATTGCCGCTATCGGCAATCGCAAAAACAGGCGGATCGTAAATAAAGCGTGTAAGTTCGAAAATATCGACTTACACGCTTTATTTACGTACTTAAAACTCATGTTATTTTTATACTTACGTATCAGATAAATCTGATTTAATTAAGACTTAATAAATTCTTTATATATTCCGTCAATTTTTCTCCGTTCGATTTCTGCGCTTCTTGAGAAGGATGCCCGAAAACACCGGACGTGTCTGCGATAAAATCAATGCAATCGTCTAAACGAATAACTTTTTCATCATTCATTTCCGTTATCGCCGCATTTATTCCTTCGTCGACTTTAATTGACGTTCCCATCATACCGTATATGCAAAGAATATAT
>CAJOMP010000076.1 GCA_905235785.1 uncultured Clostridia bacterium
GAGAAAATAACCAAATAAAAATTGCAAAAAAATAGATCCGACCAATTTTGTCGGATCATTTTTTTAAAGTCGGGAAAATTAAGTAAAATTACGCTCTTTCTACTTTTCCGCTTTTGATGCATCTTGCGCAAACGTATTCTTTTTTAGCGGTGCCGTTGGGCTGTTTCACGCTGATTTTTTGAAGGTTTGCTTCATAGGACTTGGGCGCTTTGCGGTTGCTGTGGCTTACCGTGTTGCCCGATAATTTGCTCTTGCCGCACACGCTGCATACTTTGCTCATATTTATATCCTCCGAAAGTGGTATTTCTTAAATTATTTCAACGAATATTACTTTAACATATAATATAATAAAATGCAAGTTTTTTTACCGAATTTTTCCAAATTTTTGTTTTTATCTTTTGATATAAGACAAAAAAATTTTATTATTTGCTTTAAATCGTTGCAAAATCGGCGTAAATAATGTAAAATATTTATAATGCGTATAAAGGAGATATTATGGCTGTAAAGACCAACAATATTTACGGTAAGATCCTTATATCCGATAATACCATAGAACGTTTCGTGTCGCGCGTGGCGGAAGATTGCTACGGCATAGTTGCGTTCGTGCCTTCTTCGGCGTGGGACAGGTTGGTCGGGTTTTTCTGTTTTCGCACTTACGTGTCGGGCGTCAAAGTCCATACGGAAGGCGACAGGATATTTATCGACGTTGCGGTGAAAGTCAAATACGGCGTTTCTATAAAAGCCGTCATCGACGCGCTTAAAACGTCTATTAAGTACAGAGTGGAAAAATTCACGGGCATGATAGTCGACACCATGAACGTAAAAGTTATGGGTGTGGAACGCTGACGCATTTAAATAGTTTTTCTTTCCTTTCGGAGTTTGATATATGAAAAAGACAATTAACGGGCAAATGTGGAAAAGCATGGTCTTATCCGCAGCAAAATATTTAGATATAAACAGGGCGAGTGTAGACGCCCTTAACGTTTTCCCCGTACCTGACGGAGATACGGGCACGAATATGTCGCTCACTATGCAGTCGGCGGCAAAAGAGATTGCGGAACTTCGTTCTAACAAGACCGCGGAAGTTGCGGAAGCGGTTGCAAGAGGCGCTTTGCGCGGCGCGCGCGGCAATTCCGGCGTTATTCTTTCGCAGATTTTAAGGGGTATTTGTCAGGTTCTTAAAAAAGAAGAAGAAATCGACCTTAAACTGTTTGCGGAAGCGCTAAAAACGGGCGCGGAAGTTGCTTACGGCGCGGTAAGTCAGCCCAAAGAAGGCACAATGCTTACCGTTATCAGGATGATTGCCGACAGCGCTCAGTCCGTCCGCAGAAAATGCGCCGATTTCGAAAGTTTTTTCAAGGAAATAATTCAGGCGGGCAACGCCGCGGTGGAAATCACGCCCACGCTTTTGCCCGTTCTTAAAAAGGCGGGCGTAGTGGACGCCGGCGGCAAGGGACTTATGTGCGTTCTCGTCGGTATGCAAAAAGCGCTTCTCGGCGAAACCATCTCCGGCGAAACGTCTTTCGTTATTCCGGACACGACGACGAGCGACGGCAGTCTCGAACATATGGACATTTTAAGTCTCGGGAACATAGAATTCGCTTACTGTACGGAATTTTTCGTTATCAACATAAACAAAAAGACAACGCTTGCCGATATCGAGCGGTTTAAGGAGTTTTTGCTGACGATAGGCGACAGCGTTATTGTTATCGGCGACCTTGAATTCGTTAAAGTTCACGTTCATACCAACCAACCGGGGCTTGCGCTTACTAAGGCGCTTGAACTCGGCGAACTCGATAAACTTAAAATCGAGAATATGTTGGAACAAAACCGCGCGCTTATCAAAAAATACGAAGAAGAAAAGAAAGAAATGGGTATGATGAGCGTTTCCGCGGGCGAAGGGATAACGAGTATCTTCAAAGACCTGACGGTCGACGCGGTTATAGAAGGCGGGCAAAGCATGAACCCTTCGGCAAGCGATATTGCCGACGCGGTGCAAAGAATCAACGCCGATAACGTTTTCGTTTTCCCCAACAACAAGAATATAATTCTCGCCGCGGAACAGGCGAAATCGCTTGTTGAAAACAAGACTATTCACGTTATTCCGACAAAGAATATCCCCCAAGGTTTTGCGGCGGCGCTCGCGTTTAATCCCGACCTTCCCGTAGACGAAAATAAGGCGAATATGATTCACGCTCTCGACTCCGTTACCGTCGGACAAGTTACTTACGCCGTCAGAAATACCAAACTTTACGGCTTTGAATTGAAAATCGGCGACATTATGGGGCTTGACAATAAAAAAATTCTTGCAACCGGCAAAAACGTCAGCGAAGTAACTTTGGACCTAATAGAAAAACTCCGCAGCGACGAAGAGATAATTACTCTCTATTACGGTCAGGACGTAAAGGAAGAAGACGCCGAAGCGTTAGCCGCGGAAATTCAGGAAAAGTACCCCGATTGCGACGTCGAAATACATTACGGCGGTCAACCGATTTATTATTATTACATCGCTTTGGAATAAAACCTTTCGGGAAGGCGCGACCTTCCCGTTTTTATTATTACGGAATTTATCAAATGGAACTGACTAAAATTCGCGGTATAAGTTCGGCAAGAGAGGCGGACTTCAATAAACTCGGCGTGTTCGACACGGCAGATTTAGCGCGTTTTTTTCCGCGCGCCTATCTTGACCTTCGCGAAAAACAGTTTCTATCAAACGCGTATCATAACGACGTTGTTTTGACCGCGGGTAAAATCATAACGCCGCCGCAGGTAAGGTATTTTCGCCGCGGCAGGGGCGGTATGGTCAAAGCCTATTGCGAGCAGGAAGGTTTTACTTTCGCCGTCGTCTGGTACAATATGCCTTACGTCGCGGCAAGGCTTAAAATCGGCGAAGAATATCTTTTTTACGGGCGCGTGCGGACTGACGGGCTCGAAACGTCTTTAACTAATCCGTCTTTTGAACCGTGCGAAAAAGTTTTCAGGTTGCAAGGCATAGTTCCGCAGTATAA
>CAJOMP010000077.1:0-2975 GCA_905235785.1 uncultured Clostridia bacterium
AGGAAGCGCGCGCCTACTTTATAGACGAAGAAGCCGATAAACTTATCGACAAGGATTCAGTCAACGAAGAAGCAATCAAAAGAGCCGAACAGGAAGGCATTATCTTTATCGACGAAATAGATAAAATCGCGGCGAAAGGCACGGGCGGCGGCGGACAGGACGTTTCGCGCGAAGGCGTGCAAAGAGATATTCTGCCGATAGTCGAAGGTTCTACCGTAGTTACAAAATACGGTTCGATAAAGACCGATTATATTCTGTTTATCGCGGCGGGCGCTTTCCACGTGTCAAAGGTTTCGGATCTTATTCCCGAATTGCAAGGCAGATTTCCTATTCTCGTCGAACTCGACAGTCTTACCAAAAAGGATTTCGTCGAGATACTGACCAGCACGACCAACGCTATAACCAAGCAGTATACAACGCTTTTAAACGTGGACGGCGTGGAACTCGAATTCACAAAGGACGCAATAGAAGAAATCGCGGGTGTTGCCGAAGATATGAACGCGACCAGCGAAGATATCGGCGCAAGGCGTCTTCATACGGTTATGGAAGAACTTTTGGAAGAAGTGTCCTTTAACGCCGGCGGAGACGAGCCCGCGCATAAAGTTATTGTGGATAAAGCGTTCGTTGAAAACAAACTCGGCGCGGAAAAGAAATCGAAAGATTTGAAAAAATATATTCTGTAAACAATAAAATTCGGCGGTACTGATTATGATAACGTTACCGAAAGGAACAAAAGACGTTTTGCCCGACAATTCTTATAAGTGGCAATTCGTTGAAAACACAGCGAGAGAAACGGCGAAAGTTTTTAACGCCAAAGAAATCCGCACGCCCGTTTTCGAGCATACGGAAGTCTTTGCGCGCGGCGTCGGGGAAACAACCGATATCGTGAATAAAGAAATGTATACCTTTCTCGATAAAGGCGGCAGAAGCGTAACTTTAAAACCCGAAGGAACGGCGGGCGTCGTGCGTTCGTTTGTCGAAAGCGGACTGTACGCGGGCGCTTTGCCCCTTAAAACCTATTATATAACGCCCTGTTTCCGTTACGAAAGACCGCAGGCGGGCAGACTTCGCGAATTTCACCAGTTCGGCGTGGAGTTTTTCGGCTCGACTGACGCGGGGATAGACGCGGAAGTTATTTTGCTTGCTAAAACTTTTCTCGATAAACTCGGCGTTAAAAACATTACGCTTTATATCAACAGTATCGGTTGTAAAGAGTGCAGGAAGGAATATCATAACGCCTTAAAGGCATACCTACAAAAAAATTACGATAAACTTTGCGACTTGTGTAAGGACAGGTACGAGAAAAATCCGATGCGGATTTTAGACTGTAAAAACGAAAATTGTAAGGCGATAACTGAAAACGCGCCTTCGATTTTAGACTACCTTTGCGACGATTGCAAGGCGCATTTTGACAGAGTGCAAAGCCTTCTTAAAGCCGCGGGCGTGGAATATAAAATTGACCCGAAAATCGTCAGGGGACTGGATTATTATACTAAAACGGTATTCGAGTTCGTGTCGGAAAATATCGGCGCGCAGGGCACGGTTTTGGGCGGCGGAAGATACGACGGTTTAGTGGAACAGTTCGGCGGCGGCAAAATCGCGGGCATCGGCTTTGCGGCGGGCATAGAAAGGCTTTTATTACTGTTAGAAAGCGCGGGAGATATCCCCAACGATAACAATCTTACCGTTTATATTGCCCCTATGGGCGACGACGCGCGGCTTAAAGCGTTTGAACTCGTTACCGCCTTGCGCGGCGCGGGTATAAGCGCGGAAACCGATTATATGAACCGCGGCATAAAATCGCAATTTAAATACGCCGACAAACTCGGCGCGAAATTCGTGGGCGTTTTAGGCTCTGACGAAATCGCGGGCGGGGTCATAAAGATAAAGAATATGCAAAGCGGCGAAGAGCAAAACGTGCCTTTCGGCAGCGTAACGGAGTTTTTCCGCTGATGCGCGAGACAGGCGTAGTTACGGAAATAAAGGGCAAAACCGCCGTAGTTTCCGTGGATAAAAAAGCCGAGTGCGACGGTTGCGGACTTTGTTTATTTAAAGACGGCGTGAATAAAGCGACTTTTTACGCGACTTGCGAAAACAACGTGAAAGTCGGCGATACGGTGGAAATCGAACGTTCGGACAGCGGCAAGTTTTTGGGCGTTTTGCTGGCGTTTTTAGTGCCGCTTGTTTTAATCGGGCTTGCCGTGGCGCTGAATTATCTCTTTATAAAAAAAGAAATCTGGATACTTATTTTAAGCGCGTTGTTTATCGCCGTTTGGTATGTGATTTTAGCGGCGACTGATAAACGCCTAAAAGGAAAAAGCGCGTTTAATTCGCGCATTGTTGCAATAAAATATCCGCGCGAAATCGCGGATGATAAAAAATCCGAACAAATCACCAAGGAGTAATCATATGCAGTACAAATCGGAACTCAATCTTCTGGAAACCGAAATAGCCATTAAATTCGTCAAAGACGAATTTGAAAAAGATTTGGCAAAATCGCTTAATTTGACCCGTGTTTCCGCTCCGCTTTTCGTCGAGCCGTCGACAGGGCTCAACGACAACTTAAACGGCGTGGAACGCGCGGTAAAATTCGACGTTTTAGCGTTAAAAAAGGACTTTGAAATCGTGCAGTCGCTTGCCAAGTGGAAGAGAAACGCGCTCGCAAAATACGGCTTTAAGCCGGAAAGCGGGCTTTATACCGATATGAACGCCATACGTCGCGACGAAACGCTTGACCCCCTTCACTCGGTCTACGTCGATCAATGGGACTGGGAGAAAATTATTTCGAGAGAAGAGCGCACGCTTTCCTATCTTAAAAAGACGGTAAAGTGCGTCTATAAGGCGATAAAGAAAACGGCGGATAAAGTAGCGAAAAGATATCCCGCGCTTAAAAGCGATCTTCCGAAAGACATTACTTTCGTATCTACGTCGGCGCTTGAAAAAGAATATCCCGATTTAGAAACAGATGGTGGAAT
>CAJOMP010000077.1:3018-6938 GCA_905235785.1 uncultured Clostridia bacterium
AAGACGGCGCGCCCCACGACGGTAGGGCGGCGGATTATGACGACTGGAAACTCAACGGCGATATTCTCTTATGGTACGACCGTCTGAATATTGCTTTTGAAATTTCTTCTATGGGCATAAGGGTGGACGAAACCAGCCTTGTCAAGCAGTTGAAGAAGAGAAAAGAAACTTATAAACTCGAAAACAAGTATTGCCGCGATATTCTGGAAGGCAAACTTCCGCTTACCGTCGGCGGCGGCATAGGGCAGTCAAGGCTTTGTATGTTCTTGCTTAAAAAAGCGCATATCGGCGAAGTGCAGTCGTCTTGCTGGTCATCGGAAGACGTTAAAAAATACGAAGAGCAGGGCATAAACCTGTTATAAGGTTATTTATAGGGTTAATTATGAAAATTTTTATCGCTTCCGACCTTCACGGGTCGGCGTATTACGCGGAACAGATTAAAGAAAGGTTTGCGGCGGAAAAGGCGGATAAACTTCTGCTTCTCGGCGACGTTTACAATCACGGACCGAGAAATCCTTTTCCCAAAGATTACGCCCCGCAACAGGTAGCGGAAATTCTGAACGGGCTGAAAGATAAACTTATCGTTGTAAGAGGTAACTGCGACAGTCAGGTAGACACGCTTATTTCCGAATTCGATTTTATTGAAGACTGTTGCCTTTTGGTCGAAAACAAAACGGTTTTCTGTACGCACGGACATATTTACAACAAAGACAATATGCCCGCCACACGCTACGACGCCGTTATTTACGGACATTTTCATATCGGCTTTATCGAAAGGGTAAACGGCGTTTTGGTCGCAAACCCCGGCTCGGTTTCACTACCGAAAAACGACACTCCGCGAAGTTATATCCTTCTTGACGGCAATAAAATTATTTTGAAAACCCTTGGCGGCGAGATGATAAAAGAAGAGACGCTGTAAATAAATCAGCAATAAAATACTCCGCCCGACGCGAATATTCGCGTCTTTAAATTGTGATTAAATTTATTACTTGATTTCGTGAATACACTTTCTCGGACATTTTTCCGCGCAAGTAAGACAGCCCGTACATTTGTTATAAACTATTCTCGGCAGATTGTCGACTATTTCTATTGCGTTTTCGGGACAGGCTTTCGCGCATATGCCGCAACCGATACAGCCGTTTTTACAAGCGGACGTTACGTCTTTACCGCGGCATAGCGACGAGCAGGCGATAAGAACTTTTATGTTTTTCGGTAAAAGTTCTATAATCCGTTTAGGACACGCTTTTACGCATTTGCCGCAGGCGACGCATTTTACCGCGTCGGTTTTCGCTACGCCGTTTATTATTTTTATCGCGTCGTAGTCGCAAACCGAAACGCACGTTCCGTCGCCCAAACATCCGTAAGCGCACGCTTTATTTCCACCCGCAAAAGAGTTTTTCGACACGCACCCGACGTTTCCGACATAGTCGAACTTATCGGCGCAAGATATTCCGCCGTTACAATGGACTTTCGCCGTAAGTTCTATATCCGAAGATAAAGACTTACCTAAAATCGCGGCGATTTTTGCCTTGCTTTCTTTATCGGTCGGACCGCAAGTCGATACGTCAGCCTTGCCTTCCGCCAAGGCTTTCGCAAAATCCGCGCATCCCGCAAAGCCGCACCCGCCGCAATTTGCTCCGGACAGTAAGTCTTTGATTTGTTCAACTTTTTCGTCGGTTTTGACCGCCGTAAGGCGCGAAACCAGCACTATAAGCGCGGCAAACAGCACGGCTATCGCCGCAACTATGCTAATTACCGTAATCAGGGCGGTAATATTTATATCAGCAAGTAAATTGTTCATAATTTCTACCTAAATCAAAGTGAATACGTAAAACGCCATAGCGATAAACGAAGCCGTTATCATAGCGATGGGAAAGCCTTTCATTTTTTTGGGAACAGAAGAGCGCGCTATCTTTTCGCGAAGTCCGCTCATCAACACGATAGCGAGCGTAAATCCGACGCCGGCGAACAGCCCGTAAAGTACCGCAAAACCCATATTCATTTCCGCCGCGGTTATGCCGATAAGCGACGCCATCTGCCCGCCGTCTATAACGAGTTCGGCAGCGCCTAACACCGCGCAGTTTGTCGTTATCAGCGGCAGATAAATTCCCATTGCGTTATATAGAGTAGGCGAAAAGCGCTTTAACACCATTTCTATCATTTGAACTATTGACGCGATAATGAAAATAAAAACTATTATTTCCATAAATTCGAGATTTAGCGGCATAAGTATGTAAGTATATATCGGATAGGTGATAAGACAGGTTAAAGTCATTACGAAAGTTACAGCAATCCCCATACCGAGCGCAGACTTAAAGTCCTTGCTTACGCCGAGAAAGGGGCATATCCCCAAAAACTGCACTACGACGAAATTGTTTATAAATACCGCGGAAACGATTATCATTAAAAACTGTCCCATTTATTTTGCCCCCTTTGCGGTTGCCGTAAATCCGTTCGGTTGAGCCGCGCGTCGTTTTGCTTTTTCGGAAATTTTATCCGTTATCAAAGCAAAAACCGCTATAAATATCGCGTAAGTAAAGAACGCGCCCGCGCTCGAAGAGAAAAACCCGATAGAAAAATCCCACAGTTTATATCCGAATACCGCGCCGGAACCGAGTATTTCGCGGACAGCGCCCATAAGCGTTAAAGCAAGGGTAAAACCTATTCCCATAAACAGTCCGTCCGCCGCGGACGCCAAAACTTTGTTTTTGCTTGCAAAACTTTCCGCCCGCGCGAGAATTATGCAGTTAACGACGATAAGCGGGAGATAAAGACCCAAACTGTCGTAGATGTCCGGCAAAAAGTAGTCGAGAGCGAGCCTTACTATCGTAACGAAAGTCGCGATGACGAGAATAAACGCGGGGATACGCACTTCTTTCGGTATAACTTTCCGCAAAAGCGAAATTATAACGTTGCTGAAAATAAGCACGAACGTTACCGCTAAGCCCATACCGATACCGTTCATTGCCGCGGTGGTTAATGCCAAGGTAGGGCAAGTGCCGAGTACGAGTTTTAAAGTGGGGTTAGACGATATAAGTCCGTCTTTTGCAATTTTTTTGAAATCGGTTTTCATTATCTTTCGCCCCCCAAATATTTGATAACACAGTTGACCGCGTTTGCCGCCGCCGTGGCGGAATAGGTCGCGCCCGAAACGGGATTATAGTTTTTTGCGGCGTTATCCGTTGCGGTAAACAGTTCGCCGTTATTGTACGCTTCCGTTACGTCGGTAAGGTTAAACTTGCCGTAAAACTCGCCCGTGAGTTTACTCATAAGCGTTTGCTTTTCCGCGCTTTGCAAAACTATCTTTTCGATTGAATACCCTTCGCATCCGAAGTCGTCGTCCTGCGGATTGCCGTAAGGTTCGGCATAGTAAACGGAAACCTGTATCCACAGCGTTACGGTTCCGTTTTTATAGCCCTGATATCCCGTCGTCTGAAAGAGTATGTCGCCGTTAGATATTTCGTAAACTTTGTTTATTTTGCCCACGCCGTCGTATTCTAACACGACGTTTTTATCTTCGTATTCTTGTTTCTCGCCGTAAATCTTTTCTATCGCTCTTGCTGTGCGCATTTCCGGCGAAACGTATAAAAGGTCGTTAAGGACAGTAAGCAGCGCGCCCGATATCACCGCGATAAGCAAAAGACAGGTTATACATTTAAACCAAGGGGATTTTATGATTTTCATTTGTTTTTTCCCTTTGCCTTTTGCGGTCTTTTATAGCCGAACGGCTTTTGCAATATAAATTTATCGATCAGCGGCACGGTAAGGTTCATTAACAGTATCGCGAAAGATACCGTTTCCATTTTTGTAGCGTATCTTAAAACCGCGGTAAGAATACCGAGCGCAATAAAGTATATTATGTTACCTGTCATTGTGTCGGGCGTCGTCGTGTAATCGGTCGCCATAAAAATCGCGCCGAG
>CAJOMP010000077.1:6982-9218 GCA_905235785.1 uncultured Clostridia bacterium
GAATCCGCCGATAGCGACCGTTGTAAGTCCGGTAAACGCTATGTAAAGCAGGGGATAAATTATGTTTATAACTTTTTTTATCGCGAGATATACCCCGCCGATAAGAAGGGCGATCTTGCATGTTTCGCCGATACAGCCCTGCATGCCCGTGCCTAAAAACATATCGATAAGCGGTATATCGGGGATTACGCCGGCGGCTACCGTCGGCACGGCGGTTGCGGAAGTTACTACCGTTTCGCCTAACACGCTGCCTATATTCGGAATTACCCACGCGCCCACAGCCCATTGAAAGGAAATAAATATAAATATCCTGCCCGTAATAGCGGGGTTAACGACGTTTTTGCCCGTTCCGCCGAACAGCATTTTTACGACGATTACGGCAAAAAGACTGCCGAAAATCGGAGTATACCAAGGATAATTCACGCCTATCGTAAGTCCTATTAAAAGTCCCGTTACCACCGACGAAAAATCGAACCCGCGCGTTATTTCGCGGAAAGATTTGCCCGCGATAAGCAAATAAACGTATTCGCCTATGGCTGCAAAAAGCACCGCAAGCGCGACGATAAGGGCGGCGTAAAGTCCGAAATAAATTATGCCCATCACCGTTGCGGGGAGCAAAGCAATGCACACGTCAAGCATTATTTTGCGCGTGGCGCGCGGCGCTTTTATGTGCGGAGAAGAAGAATATATCAGTTTATTTGCCATTTTTCATTTCCTTGATTTTCGATTTAGCAAGCGTTATGCTCTGCACGAGCGCGCGCTTTGCGGGACAGTTGTAAGCGCAAAGCCCGCATTCTATACAGTTCATCGCGCCGTAGCGTTCCGCTTCTTTGAAATTGCCGCTTTGCGCGTAACTTTCTATATACATCGGCATAAGGCGCATAGGGCACTTTCTCGCGCACAGTCCGCAATTTATGCAATTTGACGGCGCGTCGGTCGAAGTTTCGGTTTCTTTAAGGCATAAAAGACCCGAATCGGTTTTTCTTACGTAGTGATCAAAAGATACGAGCGCTTTGCCCATCATAGGTCCGCCCGCGATTACTTTCACCGCGTCGTCTGTTTTTCCGCCGCAGTATTCAATAAGTTCCGAAATGGGCGTGCCCAAAGGAACGCATAAATTTTTCGGTTCTTTTACGCCGTGTCCGCTGACCGTGATATAAGCGTTTATAAGCGGTCTGTTGTTTTCTATCGCGTCGAACGCGGCGAGAACGGTTTTTATGTTCTGCACACAGCAGTTTACGTCGAACGGCATTTTGCCCGTAGGTACTTTTCTCCCCGTCGTTACGTATATAAGATGTTTTTCCGAGCCCATAGGGTATTGCTTTTTAAGCGAGAACACTTCTATATCGTCGTAAACCGAAAAAGCCCGTATCGCGCTCGGTTTGTTTCTTTCTATGCCGATTATTATTTTTTCGACGCCGAGCGCTTTTGCAACGTATTTTATTCCTTTATAAACGTCATCCGTCCGCTCTACCATAAGCCTGCTGTCGCAAGTAAGGTAAGGTTCGCACTCCGCGCCGTTTATTATAAGAGTATCAAGCGGGGTTTTCGGCGAAAGTTTTATCGCCGTCGGAAAACCCGCGCCGCCAAGTCCCACTATTCCCGCAAGGCATATGCGTTCTACCAAGGTTTGCGGCTCGAAATCGGAAAGAGCGGGCAAAAATTCTTCTTCGCCCGTAAAATCGTTGTCTATAACGATATGTTTTTGTTTTTGATTCAGTCCGTTTACAATTTCGCAAACGTCCGCGACTACACCCGATACCGAAGAATAAACGTTCGCGCTCACAGCGCCGGACGCTGTCGCGATAAGCGTGCCTTTTTTCACTCTGTCGCCTGTGTTTACGACGGGGATTGCCGGCGCGCCGATATGCTGACTTAAAGAAATATACACTCTTTTAGGTTCGGGAATCGTTTCCGTAGGACTGTGTTTTGTAAGTTTCGTGCCGTGAATCTTGCTCCCGTACGGAAAAAATTTAGGATTTTTTACGCTCAATATTTTGCTCCTTGTAATTTAAATCGAGAACCTGCTCCGGCAGGAATTTTATCGCGAGATAAACCGCCGTTCCGACGATAATGCCGCCTAACGCGCCGATGAGCGCAAGATAGGGCATATACGCGAAGTATTCCGGCGTGGCGGTTATAAGACAGAACGCGGCGTTTTGCAAACACGCGTTTACCGTGCCGCCGAAAACGCTTGCGGCGATAACGCTCGCTTTCGGCGCGAAAAGGATTATAA
>CAJOMP010000078.1 GCA_905235785.1 uncultured Clostridia bacterium
ATATCTCGCATACGATCTCGGGATGCACGTTCTCGTTATAATCACCGATATAACTAACTATTGCGAATCTTTGCGTGAAGTTTCCGCCGCAAGAAAGGAAGTGCCGGGACGTCGCGGATATCCGGGGTATTTATACACCGACCTTGCGACAATGTACGAAAGAGCGGGCAGAATTCGCGGTAAAAAGGGGTCTATAACGCAGATACCTATTCTTACAATGCCCGAAGACGATAAAACGCACCCGATTCCGGACCTTACGGGATATATCACCGAAGGGCAAATCATATTGTCGCGCGAACTGTATAAAAAGGGAGTTAATCCGCCTATCGACGTGTTGCCTTCGCTTTCAAGGTTAAAGGATAAGGGAATAGGAGACGGCAAAACGCGTGAAGATCACGCGGATACCATGAATCAACTTTTTGCGGCGTATGCGCGCGGTAAAGAAGCGAAAGAACTTTCCGCAATACTCGGCGACGCGGCGCTTTCCGACGTGGATAAACTTTATGCGAAGTTTTCGGAAGCGTTTGAAAAAGAATATGTTTCGCAAGGGTTTACGACCAACAGAAGTATTGAAGAAACTTTAAATATCGGTTGGAAATTACTCTCGATACTTCCGAAATCGGAACTTAAAAGAATTAAAGAAAAATATATAGAAAAGTATTTACCGCTCTCGGTAAGTAAGGAGCAGTAATTGAGACTTAACGTAAATCCCACGCGCATGGAACTCAGTAAGTTAAAGTCAAGGCTTAAAACGGCAACGCGCGGGCACAAACTGTTAAAAGATAAGACCGACGAAATGGTGAGAAGGTTTTCCGAAATAATCCGCGAAGACAAGGCTTTGCGCGACTCTTTGGAAACGGAAATCGCGGCAACTTTAAAGAAGTTTTCGTTTGCGAGAACGTTAGCGTCTAAAAGCGACGTGGAACTTGCCTTTGCGATGCCCGCCGTTTCGGTCGATATCGATTGTGAAGTTAAGACGGTTATGAACGTTCCCATACCGAAACTTACTTTAAATAAATCGTCGAATACCGATAAATATCCGTATTCGTTCGGGTTTTTAACTGGCGAAGCGGATTTGGCGGTGGACGCGGCAGGCGAACTCATAGAGAAAATGATTCGACTTGCCGAACTCGAAAAAGCGACGGCGATGCTTGCGGACGAGATTGAAAAAAGTAAGCGAAGGGTCAATGCGTTAGAGTACGTTATGATTCCGAACTTACAGGAAACGATAAAATATATAAGTATGAAACTTGAAGAAAACGATAGGAGTAGCCGCACAAGACTTATGAAAGTAAAGTCTATGATGGTATCTGAAAATTAACGGAGATAAAATTATGTATGCAATAGGAATAGATATCGGCGGAATGAGTATAAAAGCGGGACTTGTTGACGGAAACGGACAAATTGTCTGTTCTAACCGCTCGGTTACCGATAAAAATCAGGAACAATCGTTAAAAAATATTATTAGCCAAATTGAAGACCTTTTATCCGAAAAGTCGGTTTCGGTAAAAGACATAAAGGGCATAGGCATAGGTTGCCCCGGTCTTATTTCTTCCGAAGAAGGCGTTGTCGATCATAACAGCAATATGAAGTGGGAAAATTTTCATATTGTCGACTTGTTGAAAGAGCGTTTCGATACTGTTATAAAACTTTCTAACGACGCAAACGTTGCGGCGCTCGGCGAAACAATTTACGGCGCGGCAAAAAATTATCAAAACGTTGTAATGCTGACGCTCGGCACAGGGGTCGGCGGCGGAATAATAATAGACAATAAAATCTACGAAGGCGGTTACTCCAAAGGCGCCGAACTCGGTCATATGGTAATAGTAAAGGGTGGCGAAAAATGCGGTTGCGGTCGCCGCGGCTGTCTTGAAGCGTATGCGTCGGCTACGGGTCTTATCCGTATGACAAAAAAAGAGATGCAAAAAAACAGCAAAAGTATTATGTGGGATTACGTTAACGGAGATATAGATAAAGTCGGCGGTAAAACGGCTTTCGAGTGCTCTAAACAAGGCGACGTGTCGGCAAAAAAAGTAGTACGGAAATTCGTCGGCTACCTTGCGGAAGGAATAATTAATTTTGCAAATATTTTCCGTCCCGAAGCATTTATAATAGGCGGGGGCGTCAGCGCGCAGGGCGACTATCTTATTGATAAGTTGAAAAAGTACTGCGAAAAATTCAACTATGGATATAAAAACGCGCCTAAACCTGAAATCGTTACGGCAACGCTCGGTAACGACGCCGGGATAATAGGCGCGGCGGCGCTCGTGTTGTAAACATATAATTGATTATGAAAAAGTGGCAGATCTTCAAATCGGTATTATACTTAATTTCGGCTGTTTTTATATTTATATTCAACGAAGCGATAATGCCTTACGTCGGCATTGCGGTCGGCGCTATCGTATGTATGTATGCGGCGGAAGAACTTATCGTTATAGCGGTGCAAGGTAAATTTTTTAAAGACGCTTATCATTTGTTTGATGGGTTATCGCAACTTTTAATCGGAATAATACTGTTTCTCGTGTCCGGCGATATCGTTAAAGTTTGTCTTGTTTGGGGCGTATGGTCAATCTTACGAGAGAGTAAGGAGATGGCGGAAGCGATAGATCAACTTTCGCAAAAGAAGTTCGGCATAATAAATATTGTTGAATCAATAGTTATTATCGCGCTGTCTTTTGTAATGATTTTAGAACCGAGTGAACGGCATGCGCATCTGCATGTTATATTACTCGGCGCTGAACTCGTAATAGTCGTTCTTTTCTATTTTGCAGAAGAATTGCGCGACAGGTTTTTGGGGCGCGGAAAGTCTGTTACCGACAACAGTGGTAATAACGGTGATGAAGAGATAACTATATGATTTTATTTGATATTAT
>CAJOMP010000079.1:0-2768 GCA_905235785.1 uncultured Clostridia bacterium
TTTATTTTTTATTTTGACACCGGATTGTCTGAAAGTCTAAACACAAAAAAGGATTTAGAAATAACTCCAAATCCTTTAATGCCTACCGCTTGAAAGTGCCATTACCATTTAATTTTGGTTTTTCAAAAATCCCTAATGGAACAGCACTTTATAACCGCTGTGTTTTTTTGGTGGAGATAAGCGGATTCGAACCGCTGGCCTCCTCGTTGCGAACGAGGCGCTCTACCAACTGAGCCATACCCCCGAAAATTTACCGCGCTTTTTCGGTCGCTTTCTTATTATACATTTTTTCGCGGAAATTTTCAACTGTTTTTATTGCATATTTTTTTATTTTCACAATTTATTTTTATTTTTGTTCTTTCAATTTTCTTCTTATCCTATTTAAATGCCGCTCGAAGTGTCCGCCGCTAATAAATTCCGCCATAACGTACTGGTCGAACGCGGGCACGGTACAGGAATAAAACCCCAGCCTTGTTTTATATTCTTCGAGCAATTTATCGGGCAATATCATATATCCCATACGCATCGACGGCGCAATACTCTTTGAAAACGTATTAAGATATATAACCCTTTTGCCGCCGTCAAGCGAGTACACGGTTTCGACGGGTTTTGCCCCAACCGCAAATTCGGAGTCTATATCGTCTTCTACTATATAACCTTTTCGCGCGTTTGCCCACTCTACGTATTCCATACGCTTGCGATAATCCGCCGTAATACCCGTCGGATAACTGTTGAAAGGCGTAACGTGCAAAACGGACGCTTTTGCTTTTTTAAGTTCTTCGCTCATTATGCCGTCTTTACCCATTTTAAGAAACTCGCATGCCGCCCCTTCCGTGCGTATTACGGCGCTTATCTTTTCATACGACGGCTCTTCTACCCCGTATATCCGATATCTGCCGAGAAGAGCGACAATCATACCGTAAAAATACTCCGACCCCGAACCTATAATGATATTTTCATAACCGACTTCCATACCCCTATACCTATACAGATAGCCGGACAATGCTTTTCGCAGTTCCACGCACCCGAACGCGGGCGGTTTTATCAAAAGCGCGCGGTCGTATTCGGTTATCACTTTTCGCATGATTTTTGAAAAAGCCGAAAATCTGAAATCAACGTCCGTATTTTGTATTTTTACGGTCGCGGGCTCGACTAATACCGCATTATCAGCCCTTTCGCTCGTTCCGCCGCCGACGTAAAATCCGCTACGCTCGACCGAATACGCATAACCTTCGTCGATAAGCAATCTGTACGCCGCATCGACGGTTATCACGCTTACGCCGAGACGTTCCGCAAGCGCTCTTTTAGACGGCAATTTTTCGTTCTGCCTTATTTTGCCCGCGATTACGTCCTTTTTCAGACTTTCGTACAGCGTTTCGTATAAAGGTTTTTTACCCTGTTTTTGAATATCGTATGTTTTCATCTGGTTATATAAAATTTTCCTTTTTTGGATATTGAATATTATCAAAATATATTGTACAATATATGCAAACGCTTGTCAAGGGCATATTATTATGAAAATTTCCGTACGACAAATAACATTTACCGCAATACTTACGGCAATCACAGCCGCGCTTTGTTCGTTTCATATACCGCTGGGGTTTGCGAACCTTTATCTCGTGGATATAGCGGTTTGTATGGCGGGAATACTGCTTAATCCGTTTTTGGCATCAATAGCGGGCGGAGTCGGCGCTTTTATCGGCGACCTTATTTTTTATCCGCAAGCGATGTTAGTTACCCTGACCGTAAGGACGGCGCAAGTCGTAGTTATTTCCGTGTTTTCACATTATATATTGAAAAACAAGCCTTTTGTTTCTTCGCTTATAGGATGCGTCATAGGCGTGTTTATAATGGCGTTAGGATATTCTTATTTTTCGGTATTGTTTTATTCGCGCATAGAACAGGCAATTTCCAAACTTCCGTTAGAGGCGTTGCAAGCGGTAATAGGAGTTATAGTCGCTATGCCGCTTTGCTATAAGACCGGATTAAAAGACGTATTTGAAAGTTACGTAAAAAAAGACGCGGTTTCGGAACAAAATTCCGAAACCACCGAAATAACGAAAATCACAGAAACGTCCGATACGTCAAACGAAAATGCTCGTTAAGGTCTTTTAGTTTATAATCTTTTTATTACCTTTGCGGGGTTACCCGCAACTACGACGTTGCTTTCTACGTCTTTACACACAACGCTGCCCGCGCCCACGACTACGTTATCGCCTATCGTTACACCGGGACAAATAACGACGCCCGCGCCGATCCAACAGTTGTCGCCTATCGTAATAGGCAGACCGAGTTCTACGCCGAGATATCGCTCTTCCGCGCGTACGGGATGCGTTGCGGAATATATACCGACGTTCGGGGCGAGAAAACAGTTTTTGCCTATTTTCACCTTGTTTACGTCGAGTATTATACAGCCGTAGTTGGCGAAAAAGTTTTCGCCTACTTCGATATTAAAACCGTAATCGCAGTAAAAGGGCGTTTCTACGATTATTTTTTTACCCGTTTTGCCGAAAAGGTTTTTTATCGCTTTGTCGCGTTTTTTCGCCTTTTTTGCGGGTATCTTGTTATACTTTTCAAATTTGCTTTCGGCTTTTAAGTGTAAAGCGTGCAATTCTTTATCTTCGGGGGCGTACAGTTCGCCCGCAAGCATTTTCTCTTTTTCGGTTAAATTTTCCATATAAACAAATTATACAAAACAAGCCAGCGTTCGTCAAACGTTTACGCTCCTCTTTTCAGCCGTAATTTTATCCGATAACTATATCAAAATG
>CAJOMP010000079.1:2776-5174 GCA_905235785.1 uncultured Clostridia bacterium
GCCGAAACGGCAGCCCGCGTTAATTATATTATCTTTTTCAGTTCTTCCAAAGAATTTTGTATACTTTCTATAAACCTTTTCTTTTCCGCAGAACTGTAAAAATCCTGCTTTATTCTGCCGACAAGATAGTCTATCGAAACGTTGAAAAAATCCGCAAGGCGTATAAGCGCTTCGCTGTCGGGATTAGATTTTCCCGTTTCGTAATTTGAAATCGTCCGTTGGTCTATCCCTACCGCTTCCGCAAGGTCGCTCTGCCGCAAATCCCTGTCTTCTCTCAAATCTCTTATCCTGTTCATTTCCGTTATCTCCCGCTTTATTCTACTAATAATTTAGTAAAATCCGTTTGACATAGAAATATTTATCATATATAATATTCTTTATACTAATATTTTAGTATATAAACGCATTTTAAGCATAATTTTAGTGAAATTTAATGTTAAGGAGCGATTTTATGAAAAAATTTTTGGCGGTTTTGATTTTAAGTTTGGTTTGCGCGTGTTGCTCTGTAAATTTAATAGGGTGTGGCAACAATGACAAAGAAAGTGATAAACCCCTTTATACTCAAACCATTTCGGTGATTTTTGTTGTAAAAACAGATTATGGTACAGTATCAAGTGTAAATTATTCAATGGCATACTTCGATACGGCAAAAACATTATTGCTTTTACCGACAGTCATCGACAAAGCAGACGAAATATATCTTCAAACATATGAAAAATACAAAAATGATATGCAACAATACAATGAGTATGGCGGTATTAAAGCAAATTCAATCGATATAATGCACGGCGGTGAAACCATACTTATTATATCATATAAAGATTACGACATAAATGTTGCGACAAAAAAACTCGACGCATTTATACAGGCGGCAAAAATAGAACTTCAAACATATTTAAGCGACCTTGGAACAGCAGAGTTAATCCCTATTACAACGGAACACTATTGTAATATATAATTAAAAATAATCGACGGCTTTCCGATGTTGACGGAAAGCCGTTTTAATGTTATTACAATATAGATATGATAGACGAATTCGATTATAAAGAACCGCGTTGCACTTTATGCGACGGCAAAGAATTTTACAACCCCGAACTGTCGGGTGCAAAAGGGCGTATCCCCGTTAAACGCGTTATAGAAAAAGCGGACGGATATTTCAACAAAAACGACCTTGCGGGCGCGAAACGACATTTAGAATACTGGGAAAAAGAAGCGAAAGAGTTAAACGATAATAGCGGCGAACTTTCCATCGTGGACGAACTTTTAGGGCTTTACCGCAAAAACGGCGAAAAGGAAAACGCATTAAGGGTGATTGAGCGCGCGATTATACTTATCGACAATCTGCAACTGCAAAACACGGTTTCTGGCGCGACGATTTACTTAAACGCCGCGACCACGATGAAAGCCTTCGGCAAAGCGAAAGACGCTATTCCCCTATACGGAAAGGCGCTTAAAATTTACTCGGAAAATTTAGAAGAAACAGACGTGCGGTTCGGCGGGTTTTATAATAATTACGCGTTGGCGCTTACCGACGCGGGCGAATATGATAAAGCCGAAGAGTGTTATTTTAACGCCGTAAAGGTTATGGAAAAAGCGGAAAACGGAAAGCCCGACCTTGCGATTACTTACGTAAACCTTGCGCATTTATACGAAACCGCAGGAAAGTCCGACAAAATAACAGATTGTTTGTTTAAGGCTTACGGACTTTTAAACGACGAAGAAAACGTTAAAAACGGATACTTTGCGTACGTTTTAAGTAAATGCGCGCCGAGTTTTAAGTATTTCGGTTACGGTAAAATCGCGAGCGATTTTGAAAAGGAGAGTACAGAAATTTATGAACGGTCTTGAAATTTCACAACAATTTTATCTTGAATACGGCAAACCGATGCTTGAAAAAGAATTTGCGGATAAAATCGGCGAAATTGCCGTAGGCGTTGCGGGAGAAGGGTCGGAGTGCTTAGGCTACGACGACGAACTGTCGCGCGACCACGATTTTGAGGCGGGGTTTTGCATGTGGATAACCAAAGAAGCCGAAAAGGAGTACGGCTTTAAATTAGAACGCGCTTACGCTAAACTTCCCAAAGAGTTTATGGGGATAAAACGCCCGACTGTTTCCCCTGCGGGCGGAAATCGGCGCGGCGTTATAGTTATAGACGACTTTTACACCAAACTTCTGGGGGCGAATTCCGCGCCTGACAGCGCCCGTCGCTGGCTGTACACACCCGCGGCGTCGCTCCGCGCGGCAATATCGGGCGAAGTCTACCGCGACGACCTCGGCGCATTTTCCGCTATCCGCGAAGAACTTAAAAAAGGATACCCCGAAGACATACGCCGCAAAAAGATTTCCGCGCACGCGGCGGTTATGGCGCAATCCGGCACGTACAATTACGAACGACTT
>CAJOMP010000080.1 GCA_905235785.1 uncultured Clostridia bacterium
GCGGTCGGCGAACTTGCGGACGGGCTGGATATAAATCTCGATTCGGTTCCTAAAAAATACGAAGGGCTTGACGGTACGGAACTCGCTATTTCGGAATCGCAGGAAAGGATGGCGGTCGTCGTCGATAAAAAAGACGTCAGCGCATTTCTCGCCCTTGCGAGCGCAGAAAACACGGAGGCGACGCCTATTGCTACGGTAACGGATAACGCGCGGCTTAAAATGTTCTGGCAGGGCGAAAAAATCGTCGATCTTTCGCGCGAATTTTTAAATTCAAACGGCGCGGAAAAACACGTAACGGTAGAAACGGAAAAACCGCTTCCGTTCGACAGGGAAAAAGCGACGGACTTTAAGTCCGATTACGCTAAACTCGTTACCGATTTAAACGTCTGCGACAAACGCGGACTTTCGGAACGGTTCGATTCGACTATCGGCGCGGGAACGGTGCTTATGCCGTTCGGCGGAAAAACACAACGTACGCCGACGCAAACAATGGTAAATAAAATTTCGGTAGAGAACGGCGATACCGACGACTGTTCCTTTATGTCTTGGGGTTATAATCCCGAAATTTTCGTAAAAAGCCCATACCACGGCGCGTATCTTGCCGTTACCGAAAGTATTTGTAAACTTGCCGCCGCCGGCGCGGAACTTAAAGACGTTTACCTTACCTTTCAGGAATACTTTGAAAAACCGCTTAAAGACCCCAAACGCTGGGGCAAACCGTTTTCCGCGCTTCTCGGCGCTTACAACGCGCAACTTGCGTTCAAAGCGGCGGCTATCGGCGGCAAAGACAGTATGAGCGGCAGTTTTGAAAATATCGACGTTCCGCCGACGCTTGTCTCCTTTGCGGTAACGACGGGTAAAATTAAAAACGTTATTTCTAACGAATTTAAAGGCGCGGGGCATAAAGTCCGATTGCTTTTGCCGAAAACAGACGAGAGCGGACTGCCGAACGCGCAGTCGGTAAAAGAAAACGCCGAAACCGTGTTCAAACTCGCGTCGTCGGGCAAAGTGTATTCGGCGTTTACGCCGACGTTCGGCGGTATAGCGGAAGGCGTATTTAAAGCGTGTTTAGGTAACGCCGTAGGCTTTAAGTTTGCGGACAAAGTAACGCTTGACGAAATTTTTAAATACTCGTACGGCGCGTTCGTTCTGGAAACCGAAGAAAACGTCGGAACGCTTCTCGGCGAAACGACAAACGACGGCAAAATCACGCTCGGCGCCGACGCTGTTGTAGTGGAAGAATTATTTAAATTATACCGTAACAAACTTGAAAGCGTTTATCCCACGCTCGAAGAAAAATCTTACGGAAAAACCGAAACGTTTTCTTACGAAAATAAAGAGTTCTATGCCCCGAAAGATTTTTACGCTAAACCTAAGTTTTTAATTCCCGTATTCTATGGAACAAACTGCGAGTACGATACGGCGAAAGAAGTCGCACGGGCGGGTGGCGAAGCGGAAATTTTCGTAGTCAACAATATGACGAAAGTTGACATAGAAAAAAGCGTGGAAACTTTCGCGGCGAAAATAAGGGGCGCGCAAGCGGTGTTTATCCCCGGCGGATTTTCAGGCGGCGACGAGCCCGACGGGTCGGGTAAATTCATAATGGCGTTTATGCGTAACGCCGCGGTTAAAGAAGAGATACACTCTTTACTTAAAAACCGCGACGGACTTATGGCGGGCGTGTGCAACGGGTTTCAGGCGCTTATCAAACTCGGACTTGTGCCTTACGGCGAAATAACCGAAACGGACGAAAACTCGCCGACATTGACTTTCAACACGATAGGTCGCCATCAGTCGCGGCTTGTCAGAACGCGTGTTTCATCCGATAAATCGCCGTGGCTTAAAGAAGTAAAGGTCGGCGACGTGTTTACCGTGCCTATATCCCACGGCGAAGGCAGATTTTTAGCGAGCGATAAAGTTATAAAACAACTCGCCGAAAACGGGCAGATAGCGACGCAATACGTGGATTTTGACGGAAACGCCACTATGGATATAAGGTTTAATCCAAACGGCTCCGCTTACGCGATAGAAGGCATAACGAGCAAGGACGGCAGAGTGCTCGGCAAAATGGGGCATAGCGAGAGAATAGGCAAGGGCTTATACAAAAACGTCGCGGGAAATTACGATATAAAACTGTTCTTATCCGCCGTTAAATACTTTAAAGGCAAATAAAATTTAAAAACACTTTCGCCCCCGCAGGCAACGCCTGCGGGGGCGAAAACTATCTGAATCTTAAAATATCGCTTTTTCTATCACGCCGCCGCCGATACATTTATCGCCCTGATAAAATACCGCGAACTGCCCTTCGGTGATGGCGCGTTGTCTTTCGTCGAAATCTACCTGAATATATCCGTCTTTTAACCTGACGGTACACCCCTGTTCGGGCTGGCGGTAACGGAATTTCGCCGTGCATTTAAATTCTTTTTCTTGCGGGGCAAAGGGAATCCAGTTGACCGAGTTCATAATAAGACCTTTGCTGTAAAGTTTCTCTTCCGACCCATGCGCCACGTACAGAATATTGTTTTTAAGGTCTTTTTCGATAACGAACCA
>CAJOMP010000081.1 GCA_905235785.1 uncultured Clostridia bacterium
GAAATAAACAGATAGGTAAGCCCGTATTGCTTTTGTAAATCTTTAAATAGGTTTATTATTTGCGCCTGTATTGAAACGTCTAACGCAGAAACCGGCTCGTCACAAATAATAAATTCAGGATTAAGCGCAAGCGCTCTGGCAATACAAATTCTTTGCCTTTGACCGCCGGAAAATTCGTGCGGATAGCGTTCTTTATAGTATTCCGGCAACCCGCAATCGTGCATTATCTTGGAGATATACGCTTCGTATTGATCTTTGGGAACGATTTTGTGTTCTCTGACCGCTTCTCCGATAATTTCCGCAACGGGAAGTCTTGGCGAAAGGCTGGAATAAGGATCTTGAAAGACGATCTGAATTTTGGGTCGGAACTTGCGCAGTTTCTTTTTATTCATAGCGAAAATGTCTTCGCCGTTAAACAGAACTTGACCTGCAGTCTTTTTGTAGAGTCTTAAAATAGTTCTGCCGGTAGTGGTTTTGCCGCAACCGGACTCTCCGACAAGCCCCATAGTAGTACCGCGCTTAATATTGAAAGAAACTCCGTCAACCGCGCGAACGTACCCCACGGTACGCTTAAAAAAGCCGGCTTTTATCGGGAAATATTGTTTAAGATTTTTGACTTCAAGTAAATTTTCGTCGTTATGAACGATAGGCTGTTCGTCTTCATTTATGAGTTTACTCATTATCGTCGTCCCCCGTTTTTTCCGATTGTTTATCCGAATTAAAATCTCTGTAACAACTTACGAAGTGATCTTTTCCCACCTTAACGAAGCAAGGATATTCGCCGTTGCACTTTTCGCCGCGATAAGAACACCTGTCCCTGAAATAGCAATAATCAGGCATATTTACCGGATTAGGAACGCTACCCGGGATATTGTAAAGTCTATCAACCTTTTGACCGACAACAGGTTTGGACTTCATAAGACCTATCGTATAAGGGTGCAACGGGTGCGCGAAAATGTCTTTAGCCGGACCTTTCTCCACTACTCTGCCCGAATACATAACGACGATATAGTCCGCCATTTCGGCAATAACGCCGAGGTCGTGGGTAATAAGCATGATACTGCTGTTCGTTTTTACTTTAATATTGCGCAAGAGATCTAAAATTTGCGCCTGAATAGTAACGTCGAGCGCGGTCGTCGGTTCGTCGGCGATAATAAGGCTCGGATTGCAGGCAAGCGCGATCGCTATCATAACGCGTTGGCGCATACCTCCCGACAATTCGTGCGGAAACATTTTATAAACGCCCTGCGCGTTGGCGATGCCCACCATTTCCAAAAGTTCAATGGCTTTTCTCTTATTGCGCTCTTTAGTCGTTTCAAAATCCTGCTCGCGTTCTTTTAACTTGGCTTGTTTTTCTTCTTCGGAAACACCTTCTAAAGACGCCAAAAACTCTTTTTTAGCGGCTTTACGCTTTTTTTCTTGGGCGCGGGTATATTTTATATCGTGAATCCAAAGAACTTCCTCTATCTGGTTACCTATTCTGAACACCGGATTAAGGCTGGTCATAGGTTCCTGGAAGATCATGCTCATTTTGTTTCCGCGAAGAGACTGCATAACGGAGGTTGGCGTTTTTGCAATGTTATAAGTTTTTTCGCCGTCGTTAAACCTGATTTGTCCGGAAACGGTCTGTCCCGTCGGGCGCTGAACGAGTTGCATAAGGGAAAGGCTTGTAACAGACTTTCCGCAACCGGATTCTCCGACAATACCGACGGTTTTGCCCTTAGGCACGTCGAAAGAAACGCCGTTTACCGCTTTAACTACGCCGACGTTTGTGTAAAAATAGGTATGCACGTCGTCAAATTCGACGACGTTTTTGGGGTTGCGCATTTCGGTAACGTATTCGGATTCGGGAACGTGTTTACGATTATGTTCCTTCTCCATTTTAGAAGTTATCTTTCGATTTTCGCGAGAGATACGTCTGGATTCTTTTGCGGAAATATAGTTACCTTTGGTTTCTTTGCGTTTTTCCCTGCGCTGTTTAATATCGGAAGGAATACTTTTTATTTTATCTATAAACTTGCTCATAAATTCCTCCTTTACCTGTTCATTTTGGGATCGAACGCGTCGCGAAGCCCATCGCCCACGAAGTTAAAGGCTATAACAGCAAGGCAGATAAGCACGCCGACCGGAATCCATATATAGGTATATTTAACCATATCGTTAATAGAACTTACCGAGTTAATAATCTGTCCCCAAGTTGCCATCGGGTACTTAACGCCAAGTCCCAGGAAGGAAAGGGTCGATTCGGTGATAATAACGCCGCCGAGTCCCATAGTTGCCTGAACGATAAGTTGCGGAATAACGTTTGGAACTAAATGTTTGAAAATTTTTCTTCTTGCGGTAAGACCGCTTGCTTCAGCGGCAGTCATAAAGTCTTGTTCGCGCAAAGACAAGATTTGTCCGCG
>CAJOMP010000082.1 GCA_905235785.1 uncultured Clostridia bacterium
ATGTTTTTATTAAATCCGTTAAGAGACGTTCGCTTTTGTGTTAGCAAAAGCGAACAGGGGGTACCCCCTGTTCGGAAATTTTAAAAAATTCCGTCCGCGGTATTATAAAATTACGGTATGATTTTAGCACAATAGTTCTAAACAGTCAACTGATTTCACGTAATTTATCAAAAAAACGTAAAAAAATTTAAAAAATAAAAAGCAGATTGCAAAAATTTTCGCAACCTGCTTTTTTATTTTAAAAATTTATTTCTTTGTCATTACGAGCATTGCAAACATAGACGGGCAAACGAAGTAATCTCGCAGATTGCCGCGCCTACTACGTAGGCTCGCAACGACAAACGGATTGCCACGTATGCTATCGCATACTCGCAATGACAAGTATGCGTACAATAAAAATTTCAGCGTGAATTGTTATCTCTTTTCTACGGCTATCTTTTTAAGACGCGCAAATCTCGGAAGTCCGTCTTCTTTCGGACATTCAGGGTCTCCCTGTATGAGCGGAAGAGCGTATTTAACAAACTCGTCCGATATGCCCGTGCCGTTATTCGTTATCCACTCTAAGGGAACGGTCTTTTCGGTGTTCGCCGCAAGTTCAAGGGGTAAAAGTTTATATTCGCACTCGTATTTATCCCCCGCCTTTCTCGCGTAGCAAACCATTTTATCGGTTTCGCCCGCTACCGCCGCACGAACTGCCTGCTTGCCTGCTTCAAACGTTTCTTCGATATCGGTCTTGCTCGCGCAATGCGCCGCGCAACGCTGCATAAGCGAAAGTTCGATAGCGCGGGTCTTTACGCCCGTTTTTTCCTTTAATATGTTCGCAAGATTTGCCGCAACGCCGCCGAGTTGAGCGTGTCCGAAACTGTCTCTTGCGCCCGCCTTACCTAAAACTTCGCCGATAAGAGTGCCGTTCGCGTCGTGAATACCTTCCGACAAGCAAACTATACACTTATTATTGTTTTTAGCAAGCACTGCCTTTACGTCGTCAACGAATTTATCCACGTCGAAAGCAACTTCGGGTAAATAAATAAGGTCTGCGCCGTAGCCTTTGGCGTTTGCGAGCGCCGCGGAAGCCGTAAGCCAGCCCGCGTTTCTGCCCATCGCTTCTATTACGCAGATCATACCCGTATCGTACACTTTCGCGTCGAGATTGATTTCCATAATAGTGGTGGCGATAAATTTAGCCGCGCTTGCAAAGCCCGGACAATGATCCGTGCCGTAAAGGTCGTTGTCGATTGTCTTCGGAACGCCGATAACGTTGATATCGTAACCCGATTTTGCCATATACTTACTTATCTTGTTGCAGGTATCCATACTGTCGTTGCCGCCGTTATAGAAGAAATACCTTACATCGTATTTTTTGAATACTTCTAAAAGTCTCTTGTAATCGGTATCGTCGACAGCGGCGTCTTTAAGTTTATACCTTACAGATCCCATCGCGGACGACGGAGTGTTTTTAAGCAAAAGAAGTTCTTTCTCGTCTTCTTTCGAGATGTCGTACATTTCTTCGTTAAGTATGCCCTTTATGCCGTGAGCCGCGCCGTATACGGCGGTTATCGCGTCAGAGTGCAGACCTTCCAAAAATACGCCTGCGGCAGATGAGTTGATGACCGAAGTCGGTCCGCCCGATTGCGCGAATACAAGCGCACCTTTTAATCCTTTCATATAAGTTCTCCTTAAAATAATTTTTTCTTATTACAAACTCAACACGTGAGCGATGTCGTAAAGCCGTTTATCGAATTTCTTTTCGCCGCTCGACACTTCGGAAAACGGCACGGTGATGACTTTATTGTTTTTGATGCCGATTGCGCAACTGTCGCCGTCCGCCTTTAATATCTCGACCGCGCGGTATCCGAAACGCGCCGCTAAAATTCTGTCCGCCATATTCGGCGAGCCGCCGCGCTGAATATAACCGAAGTTTATCACTTTTACGCTTATTCCGCTCTTTTCCTTGATATACGCCGCTATCTCGTCGCGATTACCCGCGCCTTCGGCTAAAATTATCATATTAGAAGTTTTACCGCGAAGATAACTCTTCTTTATCGACGCCGCGATTTCGTCTAAATTATACGGTATTTCAGGTACTAACACGTATTCCGCGCCGCCTGCAACCCCCGCGTAAAGCGCTATATCGCCGCACTGACGTCCCATAACTTCGAGAAGGCAAACTCTGTCGTGCG